>DATJEE010000025.1:0-15519 GCA_035496995.1 Solirubrobacteraceae bacterium
GACCGTCCCGAGGTCGACGCCGGCGATGCCGTCGATCATCGCGTGGTGGCTCTTGGACAGCAGCGCGAAGCCGCCGTCGGCGAGGCCCTCGACGAGCCACAGCTCCCACAGCGGCTTGGAGCGGTCCAGCTGCTGGGAGAAGACGCGCGCCGAGAGGTTCATGAGCTGCTCGTCGCTGCCCGGCCCCGGGAGCGCCGTGTGGCGGACGTGGTACTCGAGGCTGAAGTCCGTGTCGTCCATCCACAGCGGGCGGCCGGTGCCCGCGGGCGGATAGACGAGCCGCTGGCGGTAGCGCGGGACGAGGTGCAGGCGCGCGCGGATCGAGTCGAGGAAGTCGTTGTAGCTCGGCGCCGGGCCGCCCGCGCGCACGAGCGCGCCGATGTGCATGTGCGAGACGGGTCCCTCCTGGTGCAGGAAGGACGCGTCGACCGCAGTCAGTCTGTCGAGATGGCGCTGGGTCATCGGGTCACCTGCGTCAGCGTAGTACGAACGCCCGTACCCTCTCTCCAGCGATGGCATGGGATTTCTCGACCGAGCCCGAGTTCCAGGCGCACCTGGACTGGATGGCCGCGTTCGTGCGCGAGGAGATCTGGCCGCTCGAGACGCTCGACCTCGACCAGGCCCAGCTCGACCGCGCGCTCGCACCGCTGCAGGCGCAGGTCCGCGCGCGCGGGCTGTGGGCCGCGCACCTGCCGCCCGAGCACGGCGGGCAGGGCTTCGGGCAGGTCCGGCTCGGGCTCATGCACGAGATCCTCGGGACGTCGCCGTTCGCGCCGAGCGCGTTCGGCAACCAGGCGCCGGACTCCGGCAACAGCGAGCTGCTCGCGCTCGCCGGGACGCCCGAGCAGAAGGAGCGCTGGCTCGCGCCGCTGCTCGCGGGCGACCTGCGCTCGGCGTTCTCGATGACCGAGCCCGGGGTCGCCGGCGCCGACCCGACGACGCTGCAGACGACGGCGGTCCTCGACGAGGGCGCGGGGGAGTGGGTGCTCGACGGGCACAAGTGGTTCACGTCCAACGGCTCGGTCGCGGACTTCCTCATCGTCATGGCCGTGACGGAGCCCGCGGCGCGCGCGCACCAGCGCGCGTCGATGATCATCGTGCCGGCCGACGCGCCCGGCGTGACGATCCTGCGCGACGTCCCGACGATGGAGCAGCCGGCCGAGCACTTCGGCCGCCTCGGCGGCCACGCCGAGATCACGTACGAGGGCGTACGCGTCCCGGCCGAGAACCTGCTGGGGCCCCGCGGCGCGGGCTTCCTGCTGGCCCAGTCGCGGCTCGTGCCGGGCCGCATCCACCACTGCATGCGCTGGCTCGGGGTCGCGCAGCGGGCCTTCGACATGCTCTGCGAGCGCGCGACCTACCGCGTCTCCCACGGCTCGGTGCTCGGCGACAAGCAGACGGTCCGCAACTGGATCGCCGACTCGGCCGCGCAGATGCAGGCCGCGCGCCTCATGACGCTGCACGCCGCCTGGAAGATCGACACCGAGGGCCCGGCCGCGGCGCGCACCGACGTCTCGCTGATCAAGTTCTACGGCGCCCAGGTCCTGCACGACGTCATCGACCGCGCGCTGCAGATCCACGGCAGCCTCGGCTACTCGACCGACCTGCCGCTGGAGGCGATGTACCGCTACGCCCGCGGCGCGCGCCTCTACGACGGGCCCGACGAGGTCCACCGCGACGCCGTCGCGCGTCAGATCCTGCGCCGCTACGACCCGCCCCCCGGCGACGTCCCGCGCGAGCACGTCCCGACACGCCGCATCGCGGCCCGCGAGCGCTTCGCCGAGCTGCTGGAGACGGTGACGAGCAATGACTGATCGCGGCGTCCGCCCGCTGGCGATCATGCTGGTCCTCCAGCTCGTGCTCGTCAGCGGGCTGCTGACGTGGGCGGCGGTCGGCTTCCCGCTGCCGAGTGCGCTCACGGGCCCAGGTCACAGTACGACGACGTCGTCGTCCGCCGCCGCCGGCGCCGGCGGCGGGCGGGCGCCCGCGGCGGGCCTGCCGATCGCGTCGTCGTCGGATCTCGCCCCGACCCCGACCGTCAACCGCTTCGACGGGACGCGCGCCTTCGCGCTCCTGCGCGAGCAGGTGCAGAAGTACGGCTGGCGCCCGGCCGGGTCGGCGTCGCTGCGCCGGCTCGCGGTGCGCCTGCGGTCGCTGCTGCCGAGAGCGCGCTTCGAGCCGCTGCCCGGCCAGCCGGGGCTGCGCAACATCGTCGGGTCGCTTCCCGGCCGCGGCCCCGCGATCCTCGTCGGCGCGCACTACGACGTCGAGTCCGCGCCGGAGGGCTTCGTCGGTGCCAACGACGGGGCCGCCGGCTCCGCCGCGGTCGTGTACGTCGCCCGGGCGCTCGCCCGCGCGCGGCGCGTCAAGACCGACCGCGCGGTGCGCTTCGTGCTCTTCGACGGCGAGGAGGAGCCGGCCGGCTGCCAGCCGTTTCTGTCCTGCGGCGTGCGCGGCTCCAAGGCCTACGCCAAGCGCCACGCGCCGGAGATCCAGAGCATGGTCCTGCTCGACTACATCGCCGAGAAGCACGGCCTGCACTTCCCGCGCGAGGGCGGCTCCAACCCCGCGCTCTGGGAGCAGCTGCGCACCGCGGCGAACGAGGCCGGCGTCGGCTCGCTGTTCTCCAGCGACGTCTCGGGCCAGATCCTCGACGACCACACGCCGTTCACGCAGCGCGGCGTCCCGGCGATCGACATCATCGACTTCGACTACCCGCCGCGCGACACGCTGCAGGACACGATCGACAAGGTCTCCCCGCGCAGCCTGGACGCCGTCGGCGAGACCGTCGTGCGGCTCGTGAGCCGGCTGCGGCGGGGATAGACCCCGCCCGCCCGCCCGCCGCCGCCGCTAGAAGATCCGCTTGATCTTCACCGACCGCCCGGCGTTGGAGACGAAGTTGCCGTCGACGATCGAGACGAACACGCGGTAGGTCCCGCCGCGGCGGATGCGCACGTTCAGGCCGTAGCGCGAGGCGCGCTTGGAGCCGTGCGTGATCGACCCGGCGACCGTGATCCAGCGCGTGCCGCGGAGCTTCTGCACCGCGATCTGCGCACCCGGGCGGGCCGGGGTCACGGTGCCGAAGAAGCGCACCTTGCCGCCGGTGCGCACGCGCTGGCGCGTGACGCGCGTGCTGACGCGCACCGCGACGCCGACACCGACGATCGGGCTCTGGACGTCGGGCTTCTCCGGCAGGACGACGCGGTACTGCGTGTTGAGCGGGACCGACAGCAGCGCGAAGCCGAACGTGCCATCGGCGGCGGTGAGCTGCGGGTTGCCGACCGTCGTGAAGCCGGCGGCGTAGGGGAACGGGTTCTGCTGCAGGACGACCTGGCGCCCGCCGTTGCCGGTGCCGCTGAGCGTCCCGGCGATCGTCGTCGGCTTGCCGTAGGGCACGGGGTTGGCGGTGGCGGCAAGCGTCAGGCCGAGCGGCTGGCTGGGCGTCTTGAATGCGCGGTCGGCGCCGTTGACCGTGCCGTTGCGGTTGTGCGCGACGAGCCGGTAGTGGTACTTCGTCGCGGGCGCGAGGCTCGTGAGGTTTGCGAGCACGGCGAGCGCCGTCGTGCCGTCGCCCGCGGCCGCGACGGGGCTCGAGTTGCCGTAGAGCGTCGTCGGGCCGTACTGGAAGAGGTAGGTCGTCGCGGCGCCGCCGGGGTTGACCTTGCCGAGCACGGTGACGGAGTTCGCCCCGAGGTTCGCGAACGCGCCGGTCGTCGGGACCGGTTTTGTGCTCGCGGCGTTCGCCAGCGCGGGCAGCGCGAGCGACAGGACGAGCATCGTCAGGACCGAGCGGCTCACTCGGTTGGTTCGGCGTGGCACGTGTTCCTCCCCCGGGTCAGAGTGCTGCCTACACTTCAACAATCGCATTCATCGTCGAAAAGTTGCTCCTCGCCGCCCCGCGCGGCTACTGCGCCGGGGTCGATCGAGCGGTTCAGACGGTCGAGCGCGCGCTCGAGCTCTATGGCGCTCCGGTCTATGTCCGCAAGGAGATCGTCCACAACAAGCACGTCGTCGAGCAGTTGCGCGAACGCGGCGCGATCTTCGTCGACGAGATCGACGACAGCATCCCCGCCGGTGCAACGACGGTCTTCTCCGCGCACGGCGTGTCCCCTGCCGTGCACGCGCAGGCGCAGGCGCGTTCGCTGTCGACGATCGACGCGACCTGCCCGCTCGTGACGAAGGTCCACGTCGAGGCGAAGAAGTTCGCGGCCGAGGGCTACACGATCGTGCTCATCGGGCACAGCGGCCACGAGGAGGTCGAGGGGACGATGGGCGAGGCGCCCGCGTCGATCGTCCTCGTCGAGACCGAGGCCGACGTCGACGCGCTCGAGATCCCCGACCCCGAGAAGATGGCCTACATCTCGCAGACGACGCTGTCCGTCGACGAGACGCGCACGATCATCGGGCGCCTGCGCGAGCGCTTCCCGGCCATCACCGGGCCGCGCACGGACGACATCTGTTACGCGACGACCAACCGCCAGGCCGCCGTCAAGCAGATGGCCGCCGAGTGCGACCTCGTCCTCGTCATCGGCTCGCAGAACTCCTCGAACTCCCAGCGCCTCGTCGAGGTCGCGCGCGACTACGGCGCCGACTCCTACCTCATCGACAACGAGTCGCAGGTCGAGGAGGCGTGGCTGCAGGACAAGCGCGTCGTCGGCATCTCGTCGGGCGCGAGCGCCCCCGAGGAGCTCGTGCGCCGGCTCGTGGCGTTCTTCACCGCCCGCGGCGTCACGGACGTCTCGGAGTTCGAGGTCATCCGCGAGGATGTGCGCTTCATGCTGCCCAAGCGCATCCGCGAGGACCTCGCGGCGACCGTCTGACACACCCGCTGCACACGCTCGTCATCTCCGACCTGCACATCGGCGCGCGCTCGCGCGCCGACGTCCTCACGCGCCCGGCGGTGCTCGAGCGGCTCGTCGCGCGGCTCGCCGGCGTCGACCGCCTCGTGCTGCTCGGCGACACGCTCGAGCTGCGCCACGGGCCCACGCGCGACGCGCTCGCGCGCGCCGAGCCGGTCATGCGCGCGATCGGCGCCGCGCTCGGCCCCGCGGCGCAGGTCGTCCTCGTGCCGGGCAACCACGACCATGCGATCGGCGCGGGCTGGCTGGACTGGCGCACGCGCCGCGGCGTCCCCGAGCCCCTCGCGCTCGAGGAGCGCGTCGCGCCCGAGCGCGCGTCGTGGATCGCCAAGCGCCTGGCGGCCTGGCTGCAGCCGGCGGCGGTCGAGCTCGCCTACCCGGGCCTCTGGCTGCGCGACGACGTCTACGCGACGCACGGCCACTACCTCGACGCGCACGTCGTCATCCCGACGATCGAGCGGCTGACGATCGGCGTCCTCGCGAGGATCATCGGCGCGATCCCGGACCCCGCGACGCCGGAGGACTACGAGGCCGTGCTCGCGCCGCTGTACGCCATCAGCCAGGCGAGCGCCCAGCGCGCCGACGGCGGGCGCGGCGCACTCGGCGGGCGCTCGGCGATGGGGATCTGGAGCTCGCTCGCCGGCCGCGGGCGCGTCCGGCGCCGGCTGCGCGGCTACGCGCTGCAGGTCCCGTTCCGCGCCGGGGTCGCGGTCGCCAACCGGGCAGGGCTCGGGCCGGTGCAGACGCAGATCGGCCCCGTCGATCTGCGTCGCGCGGGCCTGGAGGCGGTCGGCGAGGTCGCGCGGCGCCTGCGCGTGACCCCGGAGCACCTCGTCTTCGGGCACACCCACAGGACCGGGATGCTCGACGGCGACGACCCGGCCGAGTGGCGCACGCCGAGCGCGATCGCGCTGCACAACACCGGCAGCTGGGTCCACGACCCGCTCTTCATCGGGCGCGGGCCGGGGAGCCGCAGCCCGTACTGGCCGGGCGGCGCGATCGTCCTGGACGACACCGGCCCGCCGCGCCTGGAGCGCCTGCTCGCCGACGTCCCCGAGCGCAGCCTCGCGCCGGCCTGAGCTGCGCACCCCGCCGGGCGACCCGCGCGCCGCGAAGCGCTTCCTGCAGCGGCAAGGGAGTCAGGAGGTAGCGGCGAGGGACGAAAACCGCGTCTCCCGAGGGGGGTGCGCCGGGTTACGCTCGTCCAGCGATAGCGATTCGGCACACCCCCCAGTGGCGAACGCCCGCGCGCGGCCCGTCCGCGTCCTCATCGATGTGGGAAGCGCTCCATCTCGACGCCGGCCAACCGCGTTGCCCCGACGTATGCCGCGATGATCGCGCCACCGTCGCGGAGCCTCGGCCGCGCCGATCAGTCGGCCAGGCCGGCCGTGAACTGCACGGCGTGGCACGTGACGTCGTCGCCGACCTCGAGCTCGAGCTCCCCGTGGCTGTGGCGCTCGTGCTCGACGAGGCAGAAGCAGCCGGCGTGGGGGACGGCGAGCGCGGCGCCGTTGACGCGGACCGATGCGCCAGCGCCCGCGCTCGCGCCGGCGCGAGGCTCGAGCACGGCCCAGACGGCCCCCGCCTCGTAGGGCCCCGACCACGCGCCCGCCTGCTCGGGCGTCGGCACGACGAGCAGCGCCCCGGGCGCGTCCTCGGGGCGCACGGGCTCGAACGCCGGGGCCTCCTCGCCGAGCAGCTCGGCGATCTCGGCGGCCGTCTCGTGGTAGAGGCCCTCGCCGTAGTGGAAGGAGTGCAGCCGCAGGTCGCGATCGAAGAGATAGCGCGCGGGCCAGCCCTCGTTCTCGTACTCGCGCCAGAGCGCGAAGTCCGTGTCGAGCAGGACCGGGTGCTCGATCTCCAGGCGCGCGACGGCGGCGCGCACCTGATCGGGGTCGCGCGAGACGGGGTAGCCGCCGGCGTGCACGGAGATGACGCGCAGCCCCGCGGCCGCGTGGCGCGCGTGCCAGGCGCGCACGTAGGGCAGCGTGCGCAGCGAGTTGGAGCGGCAGAAGTCCCAGAACTCGAGCAGGACGGGGCGGCCGAGCTGCTTGTCCATCCGCAGGCTCGCGACGTTGACCCAGTCCATGCCGGCCGGGAACATCGGCGCGGCCAGGGAGTCGATCGGTGCTCGCACGACGGGCCAAGCTAGCAGCGCACCTCCGGCGAGCGGCTACCTACACTGCACCGATGCACCGGCGCCGCCTGCTCGCGATGCTCGGCGTTGCGGTCGGCCTCATGGTGGCGCTGCCCGACGCCGCGCTGGCCCACGGGCTCGTCGGCCGCGAGGACCTGCCGATCCCGAAGTGGCTCTTCGGCTGGGCCGCGACGGTCGTCCTCGTCGCGTCGTTCGTCGGCCTCGCCGTCCTGTGGCCGAAGCCGCGCCTGGAGGGGCGCGAGGAGCGCCGCTGGTTCGGCGTGCCGAAGCTCCTGGACCCGCTCTGCGGCGCGATCGGCGTCGCGATCTTCGTGCTCATCGTCTACGCCGGCTACGAGGGCTCGCAGACGGCGACGAACAACATCAACGAGGTCTTCATCTTCATCCTGTTCTGGGTGGGGGTGGCCGCCGTCTCGCTGCTCTTCGGCGACGTCTTCAAGGCCTTCAACCCCTGGCGGGCGATCGCGCGCGCCGTCGCGTGGGTGGCCTCGAAGGTCAGCCGCAAGGGCCTGCCGGCGCCGATGGCCTACCCCGTGTGGCTCGGGCGCTGGCCGGCGGTCGTCGGCATCCTCGGCTTCGCCTGGATCGAGCTCGTCTACACGGGGCGCCAGGAGCCGAGCCACCTCGCGACGCTCGCGCTCGTCTACGCCGCGCTGCAGTTCGTCGGGATGTGCCTCTACGGGATCGAGACCTGGAACCGCTACGGCGACGGGTTCGGTGTGTACTTCGGGCTGTTCGCGCGCATCTCGCCGCTGCACTGGGTGCGGGGCGAGGTCCGCGTGCGCCCGGTGCTCGCGGGCCTCACGACGCTCGACGTCGTGCCCGGGACCGTCGCGCTGCTGTGCACGATGATCGGCTCGACGTCGTTCGACGGCTTCTCGACCGGCCCCGCGTGGACGTCGCTCGCGCCGAAGCTCACCGACTCGCTGCGCAACCTCGGCCTGAGCCAGTCCTCGGCGCTCGAGGGCGCGCTGACGATCGGCCTGCTCTCCTGCATCCTCGTCGTGTCGGGCCTGTACTGGCTCGGGGTGTCGGGGATGCGGCGCGAGAACCGCGCCGGCGCGACCTCGCCGGAGCTCGCCGCGCGCTTCGTGCATTCGCTCGTCCCGATCGCGATCGCCTACATCGTCGCGCACTACTTCTCGCTGCTGGCCTACGACGGGCAGCGCATCGGCTACCTCGTCTCCGACCCGCTGGGCCTCGGGCACGACTACTTCGGCACCGCCGCGCTGACGGTGAACTACGCCTGGATCTCGGCGACCGGCATCTGGTACGTCCAGGTCGCGGCGCTCGTCTGCGGGCACGTCGCGGGCCTCATCCTCGCCCACGATCGCGCGCTCGTGACGTTCAAGGAGAACCGCACGGCGACGCGTTCGCAATACTGGATGCTCGCGGTCATGATCGCCTTCACGTCGTTGGGGCTGTGGCTGCTGTCCTCGGCAAACTCATGACTCCTCCGATCGCACACGCCGGCCACTGGATCGCCGACCTCCTCTACGTCGCGCCGCTCGCGGTCGCGCTCGGCTTCCTCTTCGTGCAGTCGCGCCGTGACAAGCGCCGCGAAGAGGCCGAGGGCGGCGCGTCCGCCGACAGCTCGCCGCCCGCCGAAGCCTAGGACCGCGGCGACTCGCGCTCGAGCGCGGCGAGGTCGTGCGCGAGCCCCTCGGGCGTCAGCCGGCTCGTCGGCCAGCCGATGCGCTGGCGCCCGGCGGCGTCGAGCAGGACCGTCGACGCCGAGTGCTCGGCGATCGAGCTCTGCGGCGCGACGCCGTACGCGCGCCAGATGCGCTGCAGCTGCGCGCTCGTCCCGAGGACCCAGCGCATCCGTCCGGTCAGGCCCTGCTTGAGCAGGAAGGCCTTGGCGCGCTGCCGGGTGTCGTTGGCGGGGTCGACGCTCACCGCGACGACCGGGACGTCGTGCCCGAGGTCGTCGAGCGCCTGTCGGATCTGCTGCGCGGTGAGCGGGCACGTGTCGCGGCAGGTCGTGTAGAGGAACGTCACGACGGCCGGCCGCCCGCGCATGTCGCGCAGCCGCACCATCCGCCCGTTCTCGTCGCGCAGCCCGAACTCCTCCGGGGGGATGTCCGGCGGGCGCAGCGCGCCGGCGAACGCGTCGCCGGTCACCGTGCGGTTGCCGGCGGCGAAGAGCAGCACGCCGGCCACCGCGGTGAGCGCGAGGACGCCGGCGAGGAAGAGCGTCAGGCGCAGGCGGGCGGGCACGCGGCTGAGGGTAGACGGGGGCGCCGGCCGGCGGCCCCGGTCGGCCCCGTCACGGCGGCTCGTCGTCCCAGGCCGGCAGCCACAGCTCGAAGCAGCCGCCGCTGGCGACGAGCGGCGCGCCGAGGCCGCCGCCCATGCGCTCGGCGAGCCCGCGCGCGATCGCCAGGCCGAGCCCGAAGCCGGGATGGGCGGCCCCGGCCTCGCCGCGCTCGAAGCGCTCGAAGACGTGCTCCCGGTCGCCGACGGTGAGCCCGCGGCCCTCGTCCGTCACCCGGACGATGACGCGCGCGCCCTCGCGACGGATGCCGATCCGCACCGTGCCGGCGCCGTAGGCGCGGGCGTTGTCGAGCAGGACGAGCAGGATCCGCAGCACCGCGGCGGGGTCGGCGAGTGCGTGCTGCGGCGCGTCGCCGGAGACCTCGAGCGCACGGCCGTCGGCGGCGAGCCGCTCGGCCGCCTCGCGCCGCAGCATCGCGGCGGCCTCGAAGAGCTCGATCGGCTCGGCGCCGAGCGGCGCCTCGCCGTCGACGCGATTGAGGTCGAGCAGGTCGGTGGCGAGGCCGACGAGGCGGTGGGTCTGCTCCAGCGCCGACTGCGCGCGCGCCTGCAGTGCCGGGCGGTCGGTCGCGGCATCCGCCGGGGCGCGCAGATCCTCCTGCATGAGTTCGAGCGTGGCCTGCAGCGTCGCGAGCGGTGTGCGCAGCTCGTGCGAGGCGGTCGCGACGAACGCCTGCCGCGCCGCCTCCTCGCCGACGAGCCGCGACCGCATCGTCTCGAGCGCGCCGGCGACCTCGCCGACCTCGTCGTCCCGCCCGACGTGGACGTCGTGGCGCAGGCCCTCGGTTCCGAGCGCGCGGGCGTCGTCACGCAGCCGGCGCAGCTGGCGCAGCAACCCGCGGCTGAGCGCGAGCGCGAGCGCGAGCGCGACGGCGGCGCCGACGGCGAGCGCGAACGGCAGCGCGCTGCGGATCGCGTCGACCGCCGCGCGCGTGTCGTTCAGCGGCTTGCGCAGGACGAGGATCAGCCGCTCGCCGCCCGGGCGCTGCACGCCGGTCTCCACGATCGCCGTGCCGTTGACGACGCCCTCGCGCACGTCGTTGACGCGCGCCAGGCGCAGATCGCGCAGGCGGTCCAGGCCCCCGGCGGGGGCGCTGCCGCGGTCGACGTCGGTGTCGGCCAGCGGCGTCCCGTCCTGCGCGAGCAGCTCGACGCGCCCGCCGGTGCGCCGCTGCAGGCCGGCGACGAGCGCCCGGGCGCTCGGCGATCCCTGCTGGAGGATGTCGCCGGGCAGCTCGCGGATCCCGAAGCGGGCGGTGCGCGCGAGCACGCGCAGCTCGTTGAGGCGGTCGCGCTCCAGGCGGTGCTCGAGCGGCGGCACGAGCGTCGCGATCGAGCCGCCGAGCGTCGCGAGGCTCGTCGCCAGCAGGGCGAGGATGAGCCGTGCGCGCAGCCCCCGCGGCCAGCGCATGTCAGGGCCCGAGCCGGTAGCCCGCCCCGCGCACGGTGACGATCGTCCCCGGGTCGCCGCCGGCCGCGGCGAGCTTCTCGCGCAGGTGATGGACGTGCACGTCGACCGCGCGCGGGTCGCGATAGGCGTCGTCGCCGAAGATGGCGCGCACGAGCTCCCAGCGCGAGCGCACGTTCCCGCCGGCCGCGAGCAGCGCCTCGAGGACCGCGAACTCCGACGGCGTCAGCCCGAGCGTCGTGCTGCCGACGCGCGCCAGGCGCGCGCCCGGGTCGAGCTCCAGCGCGCCCGCGCGCAGGACGCCGGACTCGACGCGCGGGCCGACGCGGCGCAGCGCGGCCCGCACGCGGCTGCGCAGCTCCGCCAGCCCGACGGGCTTGACGAGGTAGTCGTCCGCGCCGGCCTCGAGCGCGAGGATGACGTCGGTCTCGGCGTCGCGGGCGGTGAGCATCATCACGTACAGCTCGGTGTCGATGCGGCGCAGCCGGCGGCAGATCTCGATCCCGTCGAGGCCCGGCCCGAGCGCGATGTCGAGGATCAGCAGGTCGGGCGCCGCGTCCGCCAGCAGGGCGAGCGCCGCCTCCGAGTCGCCCGTCCCGGCCACCTCGTGGCCGTCCGCCGTCAGGGCGTCGGCGATCACCGCGCGCAGGTCGTCGTCGTCTTCGACAAGCAGGATCCGGACCGCCATGCACGAGCAGCGTAGCTGCGCGATCGCCGGCCAACGCCATCCCAACAAAGCCCCATCGACCGGCCAATCAGCGGTTGATCGCGGGCTCAGCACGCGCGCGGACGATCGTGACCCTGTCCAGCGGAAAGGCTCCTTCATGACCGTCCCATCGCCAGTCGTCCCGATCGCGCCCGACCCTGCAGGAGGCGGGCGGGGCGCCGTGCCGGCCGCGCTGCGGCTCCCGGGCCTGACCGTGGTGCTGCCGTGTCTCGACGAGGAGGCGAACATCACGCAGGCGGTCGCCGAGGCGCTGGCCGCGGGCGCGCGCTGCGCGTGGGCCGTCGAGGTCGTCGTGGTGGACGACGGCTCGCGCGACCGCACGCGCGCTGCAGCGGCGCTGCTGGCCTCGCTGGACCCGCGCGTGCGCGTCGTCGCGCACGACCGCAACCGCGGCTACGGCGCGGCGCTGCGCAGCGGGATCGCGGCCTCGCGGATGCCGTGGGTGCTGCTCACCGACGCCGACCTGCAGTTCGATCTCGAGCAGCTCGACACGATGCTCGAGCCCGCGCGCGAGAGCGATCTCGTCGCCGGCTTCCGGATCAAGCGGCGCGATCCCTGGCCGCGCCGCGCGGCCGCGCGCGCGTGGAACCTGCTCATGCGCCGGACGTTCGGGATCTCGATCTCCGACGTCGACTGCGCGTTCAAGCTCGTTCGCGGCCCCGCCCTGCGCGCGCTGCCGCTGCGCAGCGACGGCGCGATGATCTCGACCGAGCTCGTGACCTGCGCGCGCTCGGAGGGCTGGCGCATCGTCGAGATCGGCGTGCACCACCGGCCGCGGCGCGCGGGCGAGGCGACCGGCGCGAATGCCGCCGTCGTGCTGCGGGCGTTCGCCGAGCGCCGCGCGCTGGCGCGCGCGCTCGCTGCCGCCGAGGGTGCGCAGACCGGTCGCCGCCCGCGGCGCGTGGCAGGCGCCGCGCAGCAGCACGCGATCGGTCGATGAGCCTGGCCGTCGCGACGCGATCGCCCCCGGCGGCGCAGATCGCCGTCGCGACGCCCTCGCCCGCGATCGCGCCCGGGCGGCGCGTGCCCGGCTGGGTGGCGCCGGGCGCCGTCGTCGCGCTCGCCGGGCTGCTGCGCTGCGCGGGCCTGGGCGCGATGCGCGACAACTCGTTCTACGACGCGGCGGTGCGCAGCATGGGCAGCTCGTGGCACGCGTTCGTGACCGGCGCGATCGACCCGTCGGCGGCGGTGTCGGTCGACAAGCCGCCGATCGACCTCTGGCTGCAGGTCGCGTCGACGCGGCTGCTCGGCTTCGGCACCGTCGGCCTGCACCTGCCCGAGGCGCTCGGCGGCACGCTCGCGGTGCTCGCGCTCTTCGACCTGCTGCGGGTGCTGTTCGGCCGCGAGGCGGCGCTCGCCGGGGCGCTCGCGCTCGCCGTCCTGCCGATCGCGGTGATCACCTCGCGCAGCGACACGATGGACTCGCTGATGGCGGCGCTCGTGATCGCCGCCGCCGCGCTCGCCGCGCGCGCCGCGCGCGGAAACCGGCCGCGGCTGCTGATCGGCGCGGGCGCCCTCCTCGGGCTCGCCTTCGAGGTCAAGCTGTTCGAGGCGCTCGTCGCTGCCCCGGCGCTCGTCGTGCTGTGGTGGATGGGCTCGTCGCTGCCGCGCCGCGCGCGGGCGGCGGCGCTCGGCGGCGCGGGCGTCGCGTTCGTCGTCGTCGCGCTGGCGTGGCTCCTCGCGCTGCCGGCGCTGGCCGGCGCGCAGCGACCGTGGGCCTTCGGCTCGACGAACGGCTCGGCCTGGAACGCGACCTTCGTCTACGACGGCATCGACCGGCTGACCGGCTTCCCGCGCACGCCGCTGCCCGTCCTGCCGGCGGCGGCGCGGCGCCCGCCGACGGTCGCGCAACTCCAGCAGCGCCGACACGAGCTCGCGCTGCTGGCACGCGAGCGCGCGAGCGCGCTGCGCCAGCGGCCGGCGGCGCCGAGCCCGTGGCGGCTGTTCACCGCCACCGATCATGTCGGCACGCGCGTCGGGCTCGCGCTCGGGCTGGCGCTGCTCGCGCTCGCGGCGGCGCTGCTCGCGCGCGCCGGCCGCGAGCTCGATCGGCTCGCCCGCGCCGGCGCCACGGCACTGCTGGCCTGGCTCGCGATCGGGGTCGTCCTGTTCAGCGCGCAGTCCTCGCTCAAGCCGCGCTACCTCGAGGCCGTCGATCCCGCGCTCGCCGCCGTCCTCGGCGTCGGCGTCGTCCTCGCGTGCGCCCGGATGACGCGCCGGCGGCTCGTCGCGCTGGGGGTCATCGCCGCCGTGCTCGCCGCGCCGGCGGCCGTGAGCGTCGCGGCGGTCGCCGGCCGGGCCGAGGACGCCGGCGCCCCGGGCGCGCTGGGCAGCGCCCGGCTCGGCGCGCTCGCGGCCTACCTGCGCGAGCACCGCGAGGGCGCGCGCTTCGCCGTCGCGGCGATCTCTGTGGGCGCGGCCGCGTCGCTCATCGCCCGGACCGGCGAGCCGGTCCGCGTGCTGGCGGCCAACGATGCCCGTCCGCTGATCAGCGTGTCCGGACTGCGGCACGAGATCGCCCGCGGCGACGTGCGGACGGTGCTGCTCGGCGCGCCCTGCGCGCCGCTGTCGACGGACCTGCGGACCGGCTGCTCGCCGCTGGCGGTCTGGGTGCGGGCCCACGGGGTCGACGTCAGCCGCGCGGCCGGGCAGGCCCATGCCGGCACCGTCTACGCCTTCGGCGGCGCGCGCGCCCGCCGTCAGCGGCGGTAGGCCGACAGGAACGCCCAGGTCTGCGCCGTCGACGAGAACCCGCGCCGGCCGCGCTCGTCGTTCGTCCCGGGCCAGCCGTGCTCGGCGTCGTGGACGCGCTCGTGCACGACGGCGGTCCCGGCGGCGCACGGCGCCCAGCGCAGCTCGTCGACGCCGTGCGCCGGCGTGCGTCGCGCCGCCTTCGGCGGGCAGCCGTCGAGGCGCAGCCACTGGGCGAGGAAGCGCGGCACCGCGCCGAAGCCCGCGGTGCCCGTGCCGGCGTAGGGGACGACGCGATCGTCGGTGCCGTGGATCTCCATGACCGCCACGGGCCGCGCGGGATGGCAGTCGGGCAGGCTGCCGTAGCCGCCGGCGACCGGCGCGGCCGCGCTGATGAGGTCCGCCGCGTCGCAGGCCATCCGCGCGCTCATCCCGCCGCCGTTGGACACGCCCGTGACGCCGACGCGCGCCGGATCGCCGCAGGTCGCCTGCAGTGCGGCGCCGATGACGGCGCGCAGATAGGCGACGTCGTCGGGCTTGCCGGCGGCCGTGCCGGAGATGTTCCACGACGGGCGGTCGCCGGTGGCGGTCGCGTAGGCGACGACGAACCGGCGCTCGTCGGCCAGGCGCGAGTAGCCGGTGTAGCGGGCGAAGTCGCTCGCCGTCTGGCCGGCGCCCGGCAGCGCGAGGACGAGCGGCGCGCCCGCGGCGGTATGCGGCGCGATGTGCAGCACGACCGGGACACGGCCGTCGATCGGGCCCAGCCGCCGCGTGCCGGCCGGCAGCGGGATGCACGCCGCGGCGGCGACGGCGCCGGTGCGGCGGCCCGGCTGCGGGACCGCCGACGTGCCCGCGACGACGGCACCGCCGGCGGCCAGCGTGACGACCACGCCGCCGAGCACGCGGGTGCGACGTCTCACGCGTGCGTCGGAAGCTGCGCGGTCGCGTCCCCGCGAAAGACGAGGGAGCGCATGAGGCCGTAGGTCAGGCCGGTCACCAGGGGGAGGATGACGAGCTCGGCCGGGAGGTGAGCCAGCCCGAGGCCGCGCTCGGCGCCGACGAGGCCCAGCGCGCTGAGCGCGCTCCCGTTGCCCTGCACCGCGAGGTAGCGCAGGCGCGTCCCGGCGCCGCCGACCGCGCGGTCGGCGAACGTCCAGCGCGCGTTCCAGTGATAGCCGTTGACGGCGCCGGCGGCGAACGCGATCGCGGACGCCGCCCAGCCGGGGCAGCCCGCGCGGACGAGCACGGCGAAGACCGCGAGCGTGATGGCGGTGTTCGACGCTCCGACGCTGCAGAAGCGGACCGCGCGGGTGAGCTCGGGTGCCGGCCGCGAGCGCAGGGCGGGCGGGCCGATGCGGGCCGATCCGGAGCTCACTGCAGGAGCCGCCGGAACTCGAGG
>DATJEE010000026.1:0-28241 GCA_035496995.1 Solirubrobacteraceae bacterium
CGCAACGCGCTCGTCATCAACACGGCGTCGGTCGCCGGCAAGCAGGGCGAGGCCTGGCTGAGCATCTACAGCGCGACGAAGTTCGGCGTCGTCGGCTTCACGCAGTCGATGAACCGCGAGCTCAACGCGCTCGGCATCAAGTCCACCGCGCTGTGCCCGGCGTTCGTCGACACGCCGATGACGGACTTCGTCAAGGGCCACGTCGCGGCCGCGGACATGATCCAGACGTCGGACATCGTCGCCGCCGTGCGGCTGCTGCTCGAACTCACTCCCGGGTGCGTGATCCCGGAGATCGTCTTCCAGCTGCCCGGTGGCGGGCAGCTGGACGCGACCCCACCCTCCTAACGGGCGTAGACGTCGCCTTCGGCGCTGTCGAAGTCGAAGTCGGCCTCGCGCTCGGCGTCGAAGTCCTCGGGCAGGACGAGCGTCTCCTCGAACAGCCAGTCCAGGCCGATCTCGGTCGCCTCGTCGCTGCGACGGCGGCGGGCTGCCGACTTGTACTCCTCGATCGCGCCGCCGAGGTCGATCGGCGTCCCCGCGAACAGGCGGTCGCGGCGCTTGGCGCCCTCGTGCTCGTGGATCGCCTCGCCGAGGTCGACCGGCCGGCCGGCGAACAGGCGGTCCCGGCGCCTGCGGCCCTCGACCATCGCGGTGTGCTCGGCGATCGCCTCGGCAAGCGGCGACTCGACCGGCTCAAGACTCGCCTGAATCTCCATCCGCAGGATCCCAACCTCGTACTCCGTCGCCTGGCGCGTGATCGCGCGGCCGTAGACGCCGGTGAACTTGTCCCAGGCCTCGGGGAAGGAGACACACGTCGTGCGCCCGCCCTCGCGGTGGGCGGCAAGCATCGGGCAGACCCCGTCGGCCCCTGCGAACGCACCGGTGATGACGGTGTTGTTCTGGAGCCCGATCAGCATCGCCTGGCGGGTGCGCTCTGGGAGCACATCGATGGAGCGCCGTAGGTCGGCTACGGCAACTTCGCGAGGCGTTGGCATAGGGTTCTCTCCGTTCGTCGGGACGTGGCCACCGTATGGCAGCCCGTCGATTACGGCAAATGAACTCCTCTCCCTGAAAGGGATCTTGCAGCACATGAAGCTCGGCGTCCACATCGGCTACTGGGGCCTCGGCCTCTCCTCGCAGGATCAGCGCGAGATCGTCCAGGAGGCCGAGCGCCTCGGCTACGACTCCGTCTGGGCCGCGGAGGCCTACGGGTCGGACGCCGCGACGGTCCTCGGCTGGCTCGCGGGCCTCACGAGCACGATCAGGCTCGGCTCGGCGATCTTCCAGATGCCGGCGCGCACGCCGGCGATGACGGCGATGACCGCGGCGACGATCGACCAGCTCTCCGGCGGGCGGATGCTGCTCGGGATCGGCTCCTCCGGGCCGCAGGTCGCCGAGGGCTGGCACGGCCAGCGCTTCGGCCGCCAGATCCAGCGCACGCGCGAGTACGTCGAGGTCGTGCGGATGGCGCTCGCCCGCGAGCGGCTCGTCTACGACGGCGAGACGCTGACGCTCCCGCTGCCCGACGGCCCCGGCCGCGCGCTGAAGCTCACGATCGGCCCCGTCCAGGAGCGCATCCCGATCTACCTCGCCGCGATCGGGCCGAACAACACGCGCCTGGCGGGCGAGATCGCCGACGGCTGGATCCCGACGCTCTTCTCCCCCGAGCACGTCGCCGAGTTCGTGCCGCTGCTCGAGGAGGGCGCCGCGCGCGCCGGCCGCTCGCTCGACGGCTTCGACATCGCCCCGCAGGTCAACGTCTGCGTCACCGACGACATCGAGTCCGGCCGCAACCTCATGCGGCCGTTCATCGCGCTGTACGTCGGCGGGATGGGCTCGCGCGAGAAGAACTTCTACAACGCGCTCGTCCAGCGCTACGGCTTCGAGGAGGAGGCGCGCGACGTCCAGGACCTCTACCTCGACGGCAAACGCGACGAGGCGATGGCGCGGCTGTCGGACGAGCTGATCGACACGGTCTCGATCTGCGGCCCCCCCGAGCACGTCCGCGAGCGCCTCGCCGTCTACCGCGACGCCGGCGTCGGCACGCTCGGCGTCAGCCCGCTCGCCTTCACGAAGGACGACCGGCTCGAGCAGCTGCGGCTCATCGCGGAGCTGGCGGCCTGAGCGAGCCGCGGCGGCTGCTGCTCGGCGCCTTCGGCGACCCGGGCCACGCGTTCCCCGTCATCGCGCTCGGCCGCGTGCTCGCCGCCCGCGGCCACGAGGTGACGCTGCAGACCTGGACGCGCTGGCGCGACCACGTCGAGGCCGAGGGCATGACGTTCGCCGCCGCGCCGGAGTACCACGTCTTCCCCACCCGCGAGCGGCCGCTGACGCCCTACCAGGCGGTCGAGCGGGCGACGCGCGAGACCGTCGGGCTCGTCCGCGACGTGGCGCCGCACGCCGTCGTATCGGACATCCTGACGCTCGCCCCGGCGCTCGCCGGCGAGCTCGCGGGCGTGCCGGTCGCGACGCTCATCCCCCACACCGACCCGCGCATGCCGCCGGGCACGCCGCCGTACTCCTGCGGCGCCCGGATCCCGCGCACCGCGGCCGGGCGGCGCATGTGGAGCCTCGCCGGCCCGCTCCTGCGCCACGGCCTCGCGCTCGGCCGCGACGAGCTCAACGAGACGCGCCGGCGCCTGGACCTGCCGCCGCTCAGCCGGGTCCACGGCGGCATCAGCGCCGACCTCGCACTCGTCGCGACCTTCCCGCAGCTCGAGTACCCGCGCGACTGGCCGCCGAACACGCACGTCGTCGGACCGCTGCTGTGGGAGCCGCCGGCCGCGGGCCTCGAGCCCCCGCCCGGCCACGGGCCGCTCGTGCTCGTCGCCCCCTCGACGTCGCAGGACGCCGAGCACCGCCTCATGCGCGCCGCGCTCGCCGGCCTCGCCGGCATGCCCGTGCGCGTGCTCGCCTCGGTGAACCGGTCGCGGCCGCAGCCGCCCTTCGCGGTACCGGCGAACGCCCGGCTCGTCGACTGGCTGTCGTACTCGCAGACGATGCCCGACTGCGACCTCGTCGTCTGCCACGGCGGCCACGGCACGATCGCGCGCGCGCTGGCGTGCGGCTGCGCGGTGCTGATCGTCCCGGCCGCCGGGGACATGAACGAGAACGCGGCGCGGGTGGACTGGGCCGGCGTCGGCGTGCGGCTGCCGCGGCGGATGGTGTCGGCGCGCGCGATCGCGCTGGCGGTCGGGCGCGCCCTGGCGCGGCCCGGGCTGCGCGAGCGCGCCCGTGAGCTACAGGCCTGGGCTGCCGCCAACGACGGCGCCGAGCGCGCCGCCGACCTCGTCGAGGCCTTCGCCGCGCGCCGCTGAGCGCGAGTGCGCCGTGCGCCGCACGAGCGTCCCGCTCGCGGTGCGGACGCTGCTGTGGCCCGCGGCATCCTTGTTGATCGCGTAGGCGCGGACGTCGATGCGGCCGGAGCGCTCGAGCAGCCGGCGATCCGCGCGGGAGAGCGCGAAGGTCAGCGTCACGGTCTGCCCGGCGCCGAGGCTGAACGCCCGCTGCCCGAGGCGGCGCTCCTTGCGCAGATCCTTGAGCTTGGAGCGCTTGTTCGGCCGGCTGAAGAGCGTCACCTGGCCCGTGCAGGTGCCGAGCGCCTGCGGGCACGTGAGCGTGATGAGCCCCGTGCCCGGCGGGCGCAGCCGCGGGGTGCCGACGCCGAGGACCGTGACGCTCGAGGACGTGCCCGAGGAGCCGGTGACGGGGAGGGTCGGCAGCACCGGGGCCACGGTGACCGGCGCGGCGGGCGCGGGCGCGGGCGGGGCGGCGGGCGGCGGCTCGTCGTTGTCGATGATCGTCGCGGTTCCCGCCGCGTCGCCGAGCGTCGCGTTGACCGGCGCGGAGAGGCGCAGCTCGAACGCCTCTGCGGGCTCGTCGATGCTGTCGTCGGTCAGCGCGACGGCGACGGCGGCCGTCGTGGCGCCGGCCGGGATCGTCAGCGTGCCGGAGCGGGCGGTGTAGTCCTGGCCGGCGACGGCGCTGGCGTTGGCCGTCGCGAACGTCACGGTGACGTCGCGGCCGCTCGGGGAGTTGAGCGCGACGGGGAAGGCGGCCGTGCCGCCCTCGGTCGCGGGCGCGGCGTCGCCGACGCTGACGGCCGGCGGGGCGTCGTCGTCGACGATCGTCGCGGTCGCGTCGCCGGCGGCGACCTCGGCGCCGGAGAGCACGAGCCGGAACGTCTCGTTGGGCTCGTCGAGGCGGTCGCCTGCGACGGGCACGGAGACCGTCTGGACCTGCGTGCCGCCGAGCAGCGCGCTCCCGAAGCTGACGTTGCCGCTACGGGCCGCGTAGTCCGCCGGAGCGCGCGCGCTGCCGTCGACGGTCGCGAACGCCACCGACGTGCCGCCCGAGAGCAGCGCGGCATTGCGGGTGAGCGTGAACGTCGCCACGGCGCCGCCGTTGCCCTCGCTGAGCGATATGTCGCCGACGGAGATCGACGCCTGCGCGGCGGCCGGCGCGACCAGCATCAGGGCAGCGGCGAGCAGCGTGGCGTGCACGCGTCGGTGGCCCCGCCGTCCCTGGCCGCGCATGAGGATGAACCTAGCGGGCGGCCAGGACGGCGACAACCGCCAACCGGCGCGGCGCGATGTGCCTGCTTACAGCGGCATCTTCCCGCGCCCGCGCCGCCCGGCGGCGCCGCTCTTGCCGATCGCCCGCTGCGCGGTCGAGAACGGCTTGGCGAGCCAGTGGCCGAGCTTGCCCGGTGCCTTCCCGGCGCCACGCTGCCCGGTGCCGACGACCTTCTGGCCGGCACGCTGGGGATGGCGCGAGAGCCGCGGGGCGACGAACGCGAGGACGAGGATCAGGACGCAGAAGGCGCCGACGCCGAGCATGAGCATGCGCGGGGCATACCCGGCGCGGCGGCCCGGCACGCCGCCACGGTCAACTCGGGGGGTGGGACTCGAACCCACAACCCTTCGGTTAACAGCCGAATGCTCTGCCGATTGAGCTACCCCCGACCGTGCGGTGCAAGGGTACCGGCTCCCGCCGGTCGTCCTAGGACACCTGGCCGCAAAGCCAGGTTCAGCGCGCCCGCTCGCCCTCCTCCATGGCGTCGCCGACCGCGCGCCGCAGCTGCTCCTGCAGCGCCGAGCGCCGCGTCGCGAGCTCGGAGACGTCGCCCGCGGCCGCGGTGCGCGCGGCGGCGATGTCGCGGTCCAGCCGGGCGAGCGCGAGCTGCAGGCGCTCGACCTCGAAGGCCGCGGGGGAGGCGCCGGCCGCGCGCGTCGCCCGCACCGCGAGCTCGCGGACGAGCGGCGCGATCGGGTCGTCGTCGGCGAGGCCCGCCGTCGGCGTGGCGAGGTGCTCGCGCAGGTGCCGCGCCGCGGCTCGCGTCCCGGGCGCGGTGAGGTCGGCGTCGAGGTCCAGGGCGGCGAGCGCGGGGCCGCCGAGCTTCGGCATCGCGATGCAGAGCGCGAGGAACATGCGCTCGGTGTGATCGCGGCGCCCGAGCGGCGCCGTCGCCAGCCGCCGCGCCTCCTCCGGCACCGGCGGCGCGTCGTCGCCGCGCCGCGCGACGGGCGGGCGGCCCGGCTGCGCGAGCAGCGACGCGAGCAGCTCCTGCGTGAGGTCGAGGCGGTCGCCGACGATCCGCAGCAGCTCGTCGCGCATGACGCTCGGCGCGAGCGCCTTGAAGACCGGCCGCAGCTCGTCGAGCACGCGGTCCTTGCCCTCGGCGTCGGTGAGGTCGCCCGCGTCGAGCGCCTGCAGGACGCGGAAGCGCACGAACGGGACGGACTCCGCGATGCGCCGCTCGATCTCCTCCCCGCCCGCGCGCTGGACGAGGTCGGCCGGATCCTCGCCGGGCGGCAGCGGCACGACGCGCAGCTCGAGCTTGCGCCCGGCCGCCATCTGCGCGGCGCGCAGCATCGCCTGCTGGCCGGCCACGTCGGCGTCCAGCGCGAGCGCGACGACCGGCGCCAGGCGCGCGAGCTCGCCGACCTGCTCCTCCGTCAGCGCCGTGCCCATGATCGCGACGCTGTTGCGGATGCCCGCCTGGTGCATCGCGATGACGTCCGTGTAGCCCTCGGCGACGACGACGCTGCCGGCCTTCGCCGCCGCCGCCCGCGCGATGTCGGCGCCGAAGAGCTGGCGGCGCTTCTGGAACAGGTCGCTTTCGGGGCTGTTGACGTACTTCGGCCCGCGGCGCTCGCCGTCGGAGACGAGCGTGCGCCCCGCGAAGCCGCGCACGCGCCCGCGCGGGTCGGCGAGCGGGAAGATGACCTGCGAGCGGAAGCGGTCGTAGAGCTTGCCGGACTTCTGGGACTGCTGGGCGAGCCCGGCGTCGTGCAGCTCGCGGGCCTTGAAGCCCGCCCGCAGCGACGCCTTCAGGACGGTGTCCCAGGCGCTCGGGGCGTAGCCGACGCGAAACTCGCGCAGCGCGCCCTCCTGCAGGCCGCGGGCGGCGAGGTAGTCGCGCGCCCGCGCCGCCTCGGCCGACTCCCAGAGCTGGCGCACGTAGTACGTGGCCGTGCGCTCGAGCAGCTCCATGAGCCGCTCGCTGCGCTGGCGCTTCTCGGCCGCCGCGGGGTCCTCGTCCTCGAGCTCGAGCGCGACCTTGTAGCGGTCGGCGAGCAGCTCCAGCGCGCCCTTGAAGTCGACGCCCTCGGTCTCCATCACGAACGTGAAGGCGTCGCCCGAGGCCTGGCAGCCGAAGCAGTAGTAGACCTTCTCGGCGGGGTTGATCCCGAACGACGGCGTGCGCTCGTCGTGGAACGGGCACAGGCCGGTGTAGCGGTTGACGCCCGCGCGCTTGAGCTCCGTGCGCGCGTTGACGAGGTCGATCATGTCGACGGCGTCGCGGACGCGCTCCTTGGAGTCCTTCGTGTAGAGCGCCATCTACAGGGCGAACGAGGCCGGCACGCTAAGCGCCTCGAACGCGCGCACGGCGTAGCGGTCGGTCATGCCCGCGAGGTAGTCGGTGACGCGCTGGGCGTGGTCGGCGCCGGGCGCGCCGCCGCCGTCGGGCACGAGCGCGGGATCGGAGCTGTAGTGCTCGAACAGCGTCCGGATGACGCGGTCGATGCGCGAGTGCTCCTGGCGCGCCGCCGCGCCGAGGTAGACGCGCTCGAACATGAACGCGCGCAACGCCGCCATCGCCTCCCCCGCCTCGACCCCCTGGACGATGTCGCCCGCGAGCTCGGAGTGCTCGACGAGGTCGTGCACGAGCCGGTCGATGCGCGCCGAGCCCGTCGCGCCGAGCACGGCGATCGCATCGGCGGGCAGCATGCCGTCGTCGAGGACGCCGGCGCGCAGGGCGTCGTCGATGTCGTGGTTGATGTACGCGATGCGGTCGACGAGCCGCACGATCCGGCCCTCGAGCGTCGCCGGCATCGGCGCGCGGCCGGAGTGGTTGACGATCCCGTCGCGCACGTCCGCGCAGAGGTTCAGCCCCACCCCGTCGCGCTCGAGGACCTCGACGACGCGCAGCGAGTGCTCGAAGTGGCGAAAGCCGCGGCCGAAGCGCTCGGCGAGGCACGCGTCGAGGACCGCCTCGCCGATGTGGCCGAAGGGCGGGTGGCCGAGGTCGTGGCCGAGGCCGATCGCCTCCGTGAGGTCCTCGTTCAGCGCGAGCGCGCGGGCGACGGTGCGGGCGATCTGCGTCACCTCGAGCGTGTGCGTCATGCGCGTGCGGTAGTGGTCGCCCTGCGGCGCGACGAACACCTGCGTCTTGTGCTTCAGCCGCCGGAAGGCCTTGCAGTGGACGATCCGGTCGCGGTCGCGCTGCAGCGGCGTGCGCAGGCCGCAGTCGGTCTCCTCGACGGCGCGGACGGCGGGGTACGAGCGCGCCGCCAGCGGCGAGAGCTGCTCGGCCTCCCACGCGCGCCGGCGCGCGGCGAAGCGCTCGGCGACGACTCCGGGCGCGGTCACGGCATCCATCCGCCGATTGTCTCACCCGCGCCCCACGGCACCGGACCACCGAGGGCGCGGCACCCGTTCTCAGGCGATCACGGCTCGACGACGACGTGGGAGTCGTCGTCGAGCAGGAGCACGCCGCCGTGGCGCAGCCAGCCCGCGGCAGCGGTCGGGCCGCTCAGCAGCGCGGCCTTGGCGAGCGCCTCGGCCTCGAGCGCCGTCGGCGCGAGCGCGGTCGCCTGGACGATGCCGGTGTAGGCCGGCAGGCCGGTCGCGGGATCGAGCAGGTGATGCGCCGGCTTGAGGCGCTCCATCCAGCTGCGCTTCGTGATCGACGTCGTCGCGACCGCGCCGTCGGCCAGCGTGAACTCGTGCAGGACGCGCCGGCTGAGCGGTGCCGTGATCGCGACCGAGCGCTCGAGGCCGGCGCTGCCGCCGACGCGCACATCGCCCTCGCAGTCGACGAGGAAGCTGTTGTGCCCGCGCAGCAGCTCGCCGACGACGTCGGCGAGCAGGCCCTTGACGATGCCGCCGCCGTCGAGCTTGACCCCCGGCGGGCGCGTGACCGTGGACGTGCCGAGGTCGACCTCGATCGTGCGCCAGCGGCGGTCCGGATGCGGGCCCGCGGCCCGGCGCGCCGGCGCCAGGGCGAGCGCCAGCGGCAGCGCGAGCGAGCCGCGGAATCGCTCGGTCCTGTAGCCGAGCTCTTCGATCTCGTCGAGCAGCGTGGCGTCCACGAGGCCCCCGGTCGCCTCGGCGGCGTCGACGACGGCCTGGGCGAAGCGCGCCATGATCGCGCTGACGGCCACCGACGTCGCCGCGTCCCCATTGAGGCGCGACAGCTCGCTCTCGGGCTTGAAGCGCGAGAACGCGGCGTGCCGGTCGAGCAGCAGGTCGCGGGCCGCGAACACCGCCTCGCCCGGCTCTCCCGCCGGCCCCGCGCCCTCCACGACGACCGTCGTGTTGCCGCCGAAGCACGTGAAGGTCCGGGACGCCTCGATCATCGGGTGCGGGCGATCACGTCCCGCAGAACGTGCGGTACGCGCCGAAGCTCGCCGGGGCCGGCGCCGCGTATGCCTCCAGGCCGGGCCGCTCGTCGAACGGCTGCGCGAGCACGCCGAGCAGCCGCCGGAACGGCTGCAGGTCGCCGGCGGTCGCGGCGTCCAGCGCCTCCTCGACGCGGTGGTTGCGCGCGACGTAGACGGGATTGACCCGGTTCATCGACGCCGCGACCGCCTCGAGGGCCCCGGGCTCGGCAGGCAGTAGCGCGCGCCAGCGCTCCGACCACGCGTCGAACGCGGCCGGCTCGGTGAAGAGCGCCCGTGCGGGTCGCGCATCGCCGAGCGCCGCCGCGGAGAGCGCCCGCATGCACGAGGTGAAGTCGACGCGCTGTGCCTGCAGCAGCGCGAGCAGGTCGTCGGCGAGCGCCTCGTCCTCGCCCGCGCCGCCGGCCAGGCCCAGCTTGGCGTGCATCGCGGCGATCCGGTAGGCGTCGTAGCGGCCGGGGAACGACTGCAGCACCGCGGTGGCCGCGGCGATCGCCGCCTCCGGCTCGTCGCCGAGCAGCGCCAGCAGCGTCTCGGCCAGGCGCGCGAGGTTCCACTGCGCGATCGCGGGCTGGTTGCCGTAGGCGTAGCGGCCGCCGTGGTCGATCGAGCTGAACACCGTGGCGGGGTCAAACGCGTCCATGAACGCGCACGGGCCGTAGTCGATCGTCTCGCCGGAGACCGTCATGTTGTCGGTGTTCATCACGCCGTGGACGAACCCGACGAGCATCCAGCGGGCGATCAGCGACGCCTGGGCGTCGACGACCGCATCCAGGAACGCGAGGTAGGGATTCTCCGCCTCGCGCGCGGCCGGGTGGTGGCGCGCGATCGCGTGGTCGGCGAGGCGCCGCACGAGCGCCGTGTCACCGTGCGCCGCCGCGTACTGGAACGTCCCGACGCGAATGTGGCTCGCCGCGACGCGGACGAGCACCGCCCCGGGCAGCATCGTCTCGCGGACGACGTCCTCGCCGGTCGCCACGACGGCGAGCGCGCGGGTCGTCGGGATGCCGAGCGCATGCATCGCCTCGCCGATCACGTATTCGCGCAGCATCGGGCCGACCGCCGCCTTGCCGTCACCGCCGCGCGCGAACGTCGTGCGACCGGAGCCCTTCAGGTGCAGGTCGCGACGCCGGCCGCCGGTGTCGAGCACCTCGCCGAGCAGGAGCGCCCGGCCGTCGCCGAGGCGCGGCTGGAACCCCCCGAACTGATGACCGGCGTACGCCTGCGCCACCGGCGACGCGCCCGCGGGCGTGGCGTTGCCGGCGAGCAGGGCGACACCGCCGGGCGATCGCAGCGCATCGGGATCGACGCCGAGCTCCGCGGCGAGCTGCTCGTTGAGGGCGAGCAGACGCGGCGCCGGTGACGGCGCCGCCTGCCAGGACTCGTACAGGCCTTGCAGGTCGCGCACGTAGGAGTTGTCGAAGGCAAACAGCGGCGGGGCGGCAACGCTCATGGGCCTCAGGCTAGCCAGCTACGCGTCAGCGCTCGTAGAGGCCGTCGTAGGCCTGCGCGGCGGTGTCGGCCTGCGAGCGGCCCTGCGCGACGGCGCAGCGGCGCGTCGCGCGATCGATGGCGATCGTCGTCCATCCGCCGCCGTCCTCGTCGCTGAGGTGGACGAGCAGCGTGTGCGCGTCGTGCTCGACGCGCAACCGGTGCTCGGGGTTGTCCTCCTCGTGCAGCCCGCGGATCGGACCCCCGGCGCTCTCGCCGGCGACGAACGACGTCCAGCGCCCATGCGCGGCCCGCGGCCGCGGCAGCCGCTCGGCGTCGTCCGGCTCACCCTGCATCCCTGCAGCGTTGCAC
The DNA here is from genome assembly GCA_035496995.1 of Solirubrobacteraceae bacterium. GTDB lineage: Bacteria > Actinomycetota > Thermoleophilia > Solirubrobacterales > Solirubrobacteraceae > CADCVQ01. The sequence continues at coordinate 10,710 of DATJEE010000026.1, forward strand.
CGCGACGCCGGCTTCGCCAGGACGTCGGCGCCGCGGTTGCGATGGATGGCGAAAACCTCGCGCGGGTCGAGGAACTCATCGCGCGCTGGCACGCAACGAACCCCGACGGCTCGCCGCTGAGGACCTCGAACCTCGCCGCCGGCGGCGCGCTGGTGCTGCGCACACCGCATTGCCTGGTCGACATCCTGTCCGAGCAGCTCCTCCCGGCGCCGTTCGACGACGTGCTCGCGCGCGCCGATGTCAAGCGGATCGACGGCGTGCAGGCCCCGATCTGCTCGTTCGCGGACCTTGTCGCGATGAAGCGCGCAACCGGCCGCAGCAGCGACCTGCTCGACCTCGAGCGCCTGAGTGACGCGCACGGCGGACTCCCGGAGGCCGGCCCCTGACCGGCGGCCCGCCGGGTACGCTCGCCGCGTGCTCGCCCTGACCGCCACGCCGGACCCGCCGCACGTCTCCCTGACGGAGGTCGCGGACCCCGAGCCGCTGCCGTCTCAGGCGCTCGTCGCGGTGCGGGCGTTCTCGCTGAACCGCGGCGAGACGCGCGGGTTGCCCGACCGCCCGGCCGGGTCGATCCCGGGCTGGGACCTCGCCGGCGTGATCGCCCGCGCGGCCGCCGACGGCAGCGGCCCGCCCGTGGGCGCGCGCGTCGTCGGGATCACGCGTGCCGCGGGCGGCGCCTGGGCGCAGCTCGTCGCCGTGCGCACGCAGGATCTCGCCGAGCTCCCGGACGACGTGACGTTCGCGCAGGCCGCGACGCTGCCGGTCGCCGGCGTCACGGCGCTGCGCGCGCTGGAGATCTGCGGCTTCGTCCTGGGCAGGCGCGTGCTCGTCACCGGCGCGAGCGGCGGCGTCGGGCGGTTCGCGATCCAGCTCGCGGCGCGCGCCGGCGCGCACGTCACCGGCGTCGCGCGCAACGCCGAGCGCGCCCGCGGCCTCGCCGAGCTCGGGGCCGCCGAGGTCATCTTCGACATCGCCGACGCTGCCGAGCACGACGCGATCCTCGAGGGCGTCGGCGGCGCGAGCCTCGGCGTCGCGATCGGCAAGGTCGCCGGGCGCGGCACGATCGTCTCCTACGCCTCGAGCGATCCCGACCCCGCGTCGTTTCCGACGCGCAGCCTCTTCGGCCGCGCTCCCGGCGCGATCCTGCGCGGGCTGTTCGTCTTCGAGGAGATCGAGCGCACCGGCACCGGCGGCAGCGACCTCGGCCGCCTCGCGGCACTCGTCGCTGCGGGCGCCCTGCAGACGCCGATCGACCTCGAGGCCTCGTGGCGCGATCCGGCGCCCGCGCTCTCGGCGCTGCTCGACCGGCGCGTCGCCGGCAAGGCCGTCCTGCACGTCGACTGACGGTTTGCGTTTGCGCAGGCACGCCGGCGGACATCACCCGCCACACGATGTCCATGCCCCTGCCGCCCGAGCCACCCACGCGCCGCCTCGACCCGGCCGCGCCGCCCGCGCCCGCCGTCGCCTACGACCGCGTCGCCCCGGCCGCGGCCGCGGTTCCCGTCGCCGCCGACGCGAACCTGCTGTACGTCCGCCTCGAGGACTCGATCTCGTCGCTGCGCACGGCGCTGCTCTTCGTCGGCATCCTCGCGGTGCTCGCGACCGGCCTCGCGGTCTACGCGCTCACGCGCGACGATGGCGCGTCGGGCAGGAGCGGCGGCGGCACCACGAGTGCGCAGCTCGCCCGCGTCAACGACCGCGTCGATCGCCTGAGCCGCCAGGTCCAGAGCCTGCGCGCCGGCGGCACGAGCTCGTCGGCGCTCGCGACGCGCGTCGACAGCCTCTCGCGCTCGCTCTCGGCGCTGCGCAGCCAGGTCCGCAGCACGCCGGCGGCGCCCGACGCGACGCAGGCGATCAACGATCTCAGCAAGCGCATCGACACGGTCGAGCAGCGCGTGCAGGACCTCAGCCAGACCCAGACGACGACGCCCTGACCGCTGCGCGGCGCTACGGCGTCAGCGGGATCGGCGGCGTCAGGACCGCCCGGTCCTCGCAGCCGACCTGGCGGTCGAAGCGGTCCATCGTCAGGCGGTCGCGCCCGGCGCCGCAGTTGACCTTGTCCCCGGTCGAGCCCGCCGTCCGGATGACGTCGCGGCCCGTCCCGCCGAAGAGGCGGTCGTGCCCGTTGCCGCCGAGGTTCTGCTCGTCGAGCAGGTCGTCGCCCGACCCACCGTCGACGCGGTCCGGGCCGTCGCCGCCGGCGAGCCGGTCGTTGCCGGTCCCGCCACGGACGTCGTCGTTGCCGGCCTCGCCGAGGACGAGGTCGTCGCCGGCGCCGCCGCGCACCCGGTCGTTGCCGTCGCCCGCGCAGATCGTGTCGTCGCCGCCGGCGCCGTCGATCGTCTCGCCGCGCGCGGAGCCGACGATGACGTCGGGCCCGGGCGTCCCGCTGACGTGCGCGGTGCCGGCCGCGACGACGATCGTCGCGGGCCTGCCGGCGCACGACGGCCCCGTCGGGGCCGGCGCGATCGGCTGCAGCGGCGCGGGCGGGAGCTTCGTGAAGTCCGGCGGGGTGTCGCCGACGAACACCGTCTCGCCCGCGGCGCCGCAGGGGGTGACGATCGGCGGGATGACGTCCGGCTCGGTGTACGTCGCGCGCCAGCGATAGGTCCCGGCCGCGATCGGCGTGAAGGGCGCGGAGGTCACCGGCCCCGCCCCGGGCGCGAACAGCACGGTCGAGATGAACGCCGGCGCGCCCTGGCACGTCGTGTCGCCCGGGCCGTAGAGGGCGAACGCCACGGTCGTGCCCGTCGTCGGCGCGACCGGGCCGCTCACGACGGCCGTGTCGGTCAGCGAGCCGGCGCCGAGCGTGATGCCCGGTGACGCCGCCGTCACGATGTCCAGCACGCGCAGCGTGGCGGTGTTGCTCGGGCTGCCGGGCCCGCTCTCGTTGGAGGTCGCCGGCCCCGATGCGACGGAGAACAGCCCGGCGTTCGCCGCCACGACGTCCACGATCACCGTGCAGCTCGCGGAGGGCGCGAGCGACGCTCCCGCCAGCGCGATCGCCGAGCCGCCCGCGGGCGCCGTGGCGCTGCCGTCGCACGTCGAGAGGAGCTGGTTCGGCGTCGAGACGACGAGGCCCGGCGGCAGTGCCGCGTCGAACGCGACGCCGGTCAGCGTCGTCTCGACGTCGACGTTCGTCACGGTGAAACCGAGCGCGACGTCGGACCCGACCCCGGCGAGGCCCTGCGAGAAGAACGCCGTGACCGTGGGAGGCGCGCCGACCGTCACCTGCGCGAGGGCCGGTGCCGGGGCGGCGAGCGCGACCGCCACGAACACGCCGATTGCGAGCGCCGCCGCGCGCGCCCTCCCGACCCTCATCGCGTGACGCGTTCGCACGACGTCTGACTGTCGTTGCGATCGAGCAGCGCGCTGTCGGTGTTGGCCCCGCAGTCGACGACGTCGGTGCCGCCGCCGGCAGTCCGCACGTGGTCGGCGCCGGTGCCGCCGAAGATCCGGTCGGCGCCGTTGCCGCCGAGCCGCTGTTCGTCGAGCGTGTCGTCGCCGGGGCCGCCGTCGACGCGGTCGCTGCCGTCGCCGCCGGCGGCGGTGTCCTTGCCGCTGCCGCCGCGCACGTCGTCGTCGCCGGCCCCGCCGCGCAGCGAGTCGGCGCCCGCGTCGCCGAACAGCTTGTCGGCGCCGGCGTCGCCACGGATGCGGTCGTCGCCGCCACCGCCGTGGATCGTGTCGTCGCCCGAGCCGCCGCGGATCTTGTCGGCCCCGCCGCGCGCGCAGATCGTGTCGTCGCCGCCCCCGCCGTCGATCGACTCCGCACGAGAGCTGCCGACGATGACGTCGTCGCGCGCGGTCCCGGTGACCTCGGCCTGGCCCGTCGCGACGATCGTCGCCCGCTTGCCGTCACAGGTCGGCAGCGCGGGGCCCGGCGGAGGCGGCGGGACCGCGGCCGGCGGCGGCGGAGGCGGGGGCGGAGGCGGCGGCGGAGCGGGCGGCGGGGCCACGAACGGGCTCACCGTCACGCTCTCGTTCGCGGCATTGCACGGCGCGGCGGTCGTGTTGTAGTTCGCGTCGCCCACGAACGCGGCGCGCCAGCGGTAGACGCCGGTCGCGGTCGGCGTGAAGGCGCTGGACGTCGCCGTGGCGTTCTGGCCGTCGGCGGTCAGCGTCTGGGCGTCGGGCGCGGTGATCGCGCCGCCCGTGCAGCCGGCGTCGTCGGGACCGTAGAGCAGGAACGACACCGTGCCGGACGGCGCCGTGCCGGCGACTCCGGCGACCGTCACGTGGTCGAGCAGGAAGCCCGCGCCGAGCGTGATGTCCGGCGACGCCGCCGTCGTGATGTCGGGCGTCGCCTTGGCGACCGTGACGGACTCGTTCGCGGCATTGCAGGGGCCGGCGACGACGTTGTTGTTCGGATCGCCGTTGAAGATCGCGCGCCAGCGGTAGACGCCGGCGGCGGCCGGCGTGAAGCTGTCCGTCGACACCGTGATCGAGCTCAGCGGCGCGGACGGGATCGACACGATCGCCGAGGCCGCGAGGTCGCCCGTGCAGTTCGGGTCGTTGGGGCCGTAGAGCAGGAACGTGACGTTGCCGCCGCCCTGGTTGACGAGCCCGCTGACGGTCGCGGAGTCCATGATCTGGCCGCCGAGCGTGATGTCGCCCGATGCCGCCGTCGCGATCGCCGGCTGCGCCGGCGCGACGGTGCTGGTCTCGGTCGGGTCGTTGCACGTGCCGCGCACGGCGTTGTTGTTCGCATCGCCGTTGTACGTCGCGATCCAGCGGTAGATGCCGGCGTTCTGCGGGGTGAACTGCGGCGCCACCGCCGTCCCGGAGACGAGCACCGCGAGGTCGGTGCGCAGCGGCGTGCCGGTGCACGTCGTGTCGGCGGGGTCGAACAGCTCGAACGTCACGGTCTGCGGATTGGCGACGGGGTTGACGATCCCGGTCACGGTGGCGCTGTCGGAGAGCGAGCCGCCGCCGAGCGTCGGGGACGGAGGCGACGCGAGCGTCGTCAGCGAGGGCGTCGCCTTGGCGACCGTCGAGGTCTCGCCGGCGTCGAGGCACGCGCCGGCGACGGGCGTGTTGTTGACGTCGCCGCTGTAGGACGCCGTCCAGTGGTAGGCGCCGGCGCTCGCGGGCGTGAAGGCGGGGTTGGGCTGGGATGTGCCGATCGTGTTGAGCGGCGCGTTGAGCACGATGGGCTCGGGGTCGGTCAGCAGCGGGGTCGCGCAGGTCGTGTCGCCGGGGCCGAAGAGCCGGAAGGTCACGCTCCCGCCCGCCGTCGGGTTGACGAGGCCGCTGACCGTCGCGATGTCGGTGATGTCGCCCGCGCCGAGCGTCACCGACGTCGCCGCCGTCCCGAGCGTCGGCTGCGCCTGGGTGAGCGTCTGCGCCTCCGCCGGGTCGTTGCAGGTCCCCGGGTCGGCCGGGTTGTTGGCGTCCCCGCTGTAGCTCGCCATCCACTGGTAGGCGCCGGCGTCCAGCGGCGCGAAGCCGGCCGAGGTCGCGGTGCCGGACGTCCCCGTGCCGTCGATCGTGAGCGCCACCGGGCCGCTCGTGAAGAGCGGGAGCGCGCAGGCCGTGTCGGCCGCGGTGAAGAACATGAACGTGACGGTGCTGTCGCCCTGGATGGCGTTCGTCAGGCCGCTGACGGTCACGCTGTCAGACAGCGTCGTGCCGACGACGGCGGACGCCGAGGGCAACGGGGTCGTCGCGATCGCGGCCTGCGCGGCCGCCGGGAGGAGGACGAGTCCGAGCATCCCGGCGACGACGGTGGCCAGCACGCGCTTCACACGCGCGAAAGTACCGCCGCCCGCGGCAGACCGCAATCGGGTCGGGCGGTTTACCAGCCCTCGCCGTCGCCCTTGCGAATCGCCGCCTGCGCCGCGGCGACGCGCGCCACCGGCACGCGAAACGGCGAGCAGGAGACGTAGTTCAGCCCCGAGTTGTGGAAGAAGTCGATCGAGTCGGGATCGCCGCCGTGCTCGCCGCAGACGCCGAGCTTGAGCTCGGGCTTGGCCTTGCGCCCGAGCCAGGCGCCCATCCGCACGAGCTGCCCGACGCCCGGCGTGTCGAGCGTCTCGAACGGCGAGCGGTCGAAGATCTTGCCCTCGATGTACGGCGCGAGGATCTTGCCCTCGATGTCGTCGCGGCTGAAGCCGAGCGCCGTCTGCGTGAGGTCGTTGGTCCCGAACGAGAAGAAGTCGGCGTGCATCGCGATCGTGTCCGCGAGGAAGCACGCCCGCGGCAGCTCGATCATCGTCCCGACGAGGTAGTCCCCGCGCGCGACGCCCTCCTCCTTGGCGACGGCGAAGATGAGGTCCTCGATGATCTCCAGCTCGCGCTCGTAATCGATGAGCGGGACCATGACCTCCAGCGCCGGCGGGTGCCCGAGGCGCTCGGTGACCGCGCGCTGGGCGCGCATGATCGCCCGGACCTGCATCTCGTAGATCTCGGGATGCAGGATCGCCAGCCGACAGCCGCGCGTGCCGAGCATCGGGTTGACCTCGCGCAGCGCGTGGGCGCGCGGGTCGTCCTCGTCGGGCGGGAGGAACTCGTGCAGCGGGGGGTCGAGCAGGCGGATCGTCACCGGCAGCCCGTCCATCGCCTCGAGGATCTCCTCGAAGTCCTTCTGCTGGAGCGGGAGCAGCTCGTCGAGCGCCGCGCGGCGCTCGGCGACGGTGTCCGAGAGGATCATCTCGCGCATCTTCGGCTGGCGGTCGGCGGCCATGAACATGTGCTCGGTGCGGCACAGGCCGATGCCCTCGGCCCCGAACGCGCGCGCCTTCGCGGCGTCCTCGGGCGTGTCGGCGTTCGCGCGGATGCCGAGCGTGCGCAGCTCGTCGCACCAGGCCAGCACGCGCTCGAAGTACTCGGTCATCTCCGGCTCGACGAGCGGGACGTCGTCGACCGTCACCTGGCCGGTCGTGCCGTCGATCGCGATGCAGTCGCCGTCGCGCAGGAGCGTCTCGCCGACGCGCAGCTCCTTGGCCTCGAGGTCGATGTCCAGCGCGCTCGCGCCGGTGACGGCCGGGCGGCCCATGCCGCGGGCGACGAGCGCCGCGTGGCTCGCCTTGCCGCCCTCGGCGGTGAGGATGCCCCGCGCGGCATGGAAGCCGGCGACGTCCTCGGCCTCGGTGAACGGGCGCACGAGGATGACGTCGCGGCCCGCGGCCTCGGCGTCGACGGCGTCCTGCGCGCTGAAGACGATCTCGCCCTTGGCGGCGCCCGGCGACGCGGCGACGCCCTTCGCCAGGACGGCGTAGTCGACGGTCGGGTCGAACGTCGGGTGCAGGAGCGCGTCGAGCTTCTCGCAGTCGATCGTCGCGATCGCCTCGGACTTCGTCAGCACGCCCTCCTCGACCGCGTCGCAGGCGAAGCGCACGCCGGCCTGCGCGGGCCGCTTGGCGTTGCGCGTCTGCAGCATGTACAGACGCCCCTCCTCGATCGTGAACTCCGTGTCCTGCATGTCCTTGTAGTGCGCCTCGAGCGTGCGCAGGATCTCCATGAGCGTCGCGTGCGCCTCGGGCATGACGTCGCGCAGCTCGGAGATGTCCTGCGTGTTGCGCACGCCGGAGACGACGTCCTCGCCCTGGGCGTTGACGAGGAAGTCGCCCGACGGCTCGGGCGCGCCGTCGACCTCGTCGCGGCTGAACGCGACGCCGGAGCCCGACGTGTCGCCCTTGTTGCCGAAGACCATCTGCTGGACGTTGACCGCCGTGCCCCAGTCGTCGGGGATCCGGTTGATGCGCCGGTAGGAGACGGCGCGGTCGCCCGTCCAGGAGTCGAAGACGGCGTTGATCGCCTGCGTGAGCTGGTCGCGCGGCTGCTGGGGGAACGCCTCGCCGGTCTCGGCCTGGAAGATCTCGCGGAACGTCGCGGTCAGCGCGCGCAGCGCGTCGACGTCGAGCTCGGTGTCGAGCGTCACGCCGTGCTCGGTCTTGGCGTCCTTGATCGCGGCCTCCAAGCGCTCGCCGGGGATGTTGCGCACGACGTTGCCGAACATCTGCACGAAGCGGCGATAGGAGTCCCATGCGAAGCGCTCGTTGCCGGTGCGCTCGGCGAGGCCGGCGACGGACTGGTCGTTGAGCCCGAGGTTCAGAACCGTGTCGAGCATGCCGGGCATCGACTCGCGCGCGCCCGAGCGCACGGAGACGAGCAGCGGGTCGTCAGGATCGCCGAGCGTCTTGCCCGCCGACTCCTCCAGGCGCGCGAGTGCCTCGTCGACCTGGTCGTCGAGCCCTTCCGGCAGCGCCCGCTCGGCCTCCATGTACGAGACACAGGCCTCGGTCGTGATCGTGAACCCCGCGGGCACGCGATCGGCGCCGAGGATGCGCGTCATCTCGGCGACGTTGGCGCCCTTGCCGCCGAGGAGGTTGCGCATCTCCTTCGAACCCTCGGCGAAGTCGTACACCCACTTCGTACCTACGGCAGCGTCTCCCATGACGGGCGATCCTATAGCGCAAGCGCGGACCTGAGGCGAATGTGCGCGTGATGCTCCACGGTGTCCGAAATCGCGCGGTCGGCCTCGCGCAGCGCGCGCTCGCCGGCGGTCGGAGCGTCGGCCAGCGCGGAGCCCAGCGCGCCGGTCATGAACGCGTGGGCCTCCTCCCCCATCGCGAAGCCCGACGCCTCGCAGGCGCCGCAGACGACACCGCCCGCGGCGCCGGAGAACGCGACGAGATGCTCGCCCTCGCCGCACGACGCGCAGGCGGCGAGCTGCGGCGCGAGGCCGGCGGCGAGCAGGAGCTTCAGGCGAAACGCGAGCTGGTTGGCGTGCGTCGCCTGGTCGGGCCGGGTGTCGAGCAGCGCGAGCTCGTTGCAGAGGAGCGCGAAGACGCCAGGATGCGGCTCGGCGGTCTCGAAGAGCCGGCCGACGGCGTCGCAGGCGCGCGCGGCGCTGTCGAGCGCGGGGGCGTTCTCGCGCAGCCGCGGGTGGCCGCTGATCGTGTCGGCGCTCGTCACGGTCAGCAGCTCGCTGCGACCCTCGTACAGGACCATGTGCAGGCGAAAGTACGGCTCCATGCGCCCGCCGAAGCGGCTGCGCGTCTTGCGCACGCCCTTGGCGATCGCGCTGATGCGGCCGCGGTGCGGCGTGTAGAGATGGAGGATCCGGTCGGCCTCGCCGTAGCGCATCGACCGCAGCACGAGGGCCTCGGTCTTCAGTGAGCCGGTCATTAGACTTTCGTGGTCATGAGAACAGTCAAGGTCTACACCAAAGAAGGCTGCAAGTTCAGCGCTCAGCTCATCGAGTTGCTCCAGGAGAAGGAGATCCCGTACGACGAGACCGTCGTCACGCTGGACTCCCCCGAGCATCATGAGATCGGCGAGAAGACCGGCTCGATGAAGCTGCCACAGGCGTTCATCGGCGTCATCCCGCTCGGCAGCGCTGCCGAGGTCCAGGCGGCTGCCCTCAACGGGATGCTGGACACGCTCGTGGAGGACTGACGTGCGTCCCGTCACGGTCTACACGAGCGAGACCTGCACGCTCTGTCATTCCGTCGAGAACCTGTTCAACGTCCGCGAGATCCCCTACGAGAAGGTGCTGCTGCTCGAGGACTCGCCGCAGCACGAGGAGCTCATCCAGCGCAGCGGGATGAAGACGCTCCCGCAGGTCTTCATCGGGAGCCTGCTGCTCGGCGGCTACCAGGAGACGCTCGCCGCCGATCAGGCGGGAATGCTCGCCGATCTGCTCGTCGACTGAACTCCAGAAGGGCACTATACTTTCTGAAGTATGAGCGACGTCATCGTCTACACGACCGAGCGCTGCTCGTACTGCGTGCGGGTGAAGATGCTGCTCAAGTCGCGCGACATCGACTTCGAGGAGGTCAACGTCGCCGGTGATCCCGAGGCCTTCGTCGAGCTCGCGCAGAAGACCGGGATGATGACCCTCCCCCAGGTCCTCGTCGGCGGGATCCTCGTCGGCGGCTATCAGGAGACGGCCGCCGCCGTCCAGAACGGCATGCTCGCCGACCTCCTCGCCCCCTAGCCCGAAAAACGCGCATGAAGGCGGGCGCTTCAGGTGAACACTGAAACGCCATGCTCGCCCGGTTGGGTCTGACCGTCTTCGCGCTGCTGTGTGCCATCGCGCCGGGGGCGGCCTTCGCCACCACCGTCATGTACTACGGGCCGCCGGCCACGGGCGCCAACGCGCTGCTGGGGCACGCGGCCTCCGGCGGGGCGGGAACGCTGCCCGGCGACTATCCCGCGCCGACGCCCTGGAACCAGCCCGCCGGGGACTACTGCACGGCCTACAAGTTCGCCCAGCCGACCGCGCCGACGTCGAGCGCGCCGTTCACGACGCTGAGCGACGTGAACATCGGGACCGCGACCGGCTTCGACCCGGGAGTGCCGCGCGAGCAGTACCAGCTGCGCCACAACGCGCAGCCCGACTCGTCGGCCTGCCAGGCGCGCGACACGACCTGGGGCTTCTGGGCGAACGCCGCCACCGCCGACAACTACTGCAACAACTGGTGCGGCGTCCGTCACGACTACGCCACCGGCCAGGCGACGGGCGCGCGCCCCTGGGCGAACGCGTTCGGCGCGGGCGCGAAGCTCGTCATGGCCGCATATCGGCAGGTGCAGACGTTCTCCGGCAGCCTCGGCTGGTCGTATCTCTGCGCGATGCTCCACGACACGACGACCGCCCAGCGCCTGGAGTACTGCTTGCGCGTCTGGCGGTCCTGGAGCGGGCCGGCCTACGACGACCCGATCGTCTTCAAGGACCCGTACATCGGCCCCAACGGCGCCGGCTTCACGGCGGTCGTCTCCGACCTCGTGGCCGTGGGCACGCGGTACGCGCAGAACTGGGGTGGCGCCGCCACGGTCCTCGGCACCCAGCCGTCCGGCAACGGCTACTCCGGCGCGATCACGCGCGGGCATCTGCTGAACGCGATCGCCGACACGAACGCGACGATCAGGTCGGCGAACCTCGGGACGTGCCTCGGCCTGATGACCGGCGTCAAGTGCTATTCGACCGACCCCGACAAGTACGCGCTGTTCGGCGTCGAGGACGGCCTCGAGTTCCTCGGCAGCGGGGCCTCGTACCTCGGCGGCTACTCCAACGGGCTACTGGTCTACGCGGACTACTGATCGCGCCGGGCGCCTGACGCGCGGGCGCTTCTGGCAGTGCTCGCAGGCGTACGTCCCGCGCCCGGCGGCGACGAACTTCACGAGCAGCCCGCCGCAGACGTCGCAGGCCTCCCCCGCGCGGCCGTGGACGAGGAACTCGTTCTGGAACGCGCCCTTGACGCCGTCGGGGTGGCGGAAGTCGTCGATCGACGCGCCGCCGGCGTTCAGGCCCGCCCGCAGCGAGTCGACGACGGCGTCGCGCAGCGCCGTCACCTGGCGGCGGTTCAGCGCGCCCGCGGGGCGCAGCGGGTGGATCTGCGAGCGAAACAGCGCCTCGTTGGCGTAGATGTTGCCGACGCCCGCGATGCGGCGCTGGTCGAGCAGGAGCGCCTTGATCGGCGCGCGGCGCCTGCGCGTGACGGCGTAGAGGTGCTCGGCGGTGAAGTCCTCGCTCAGCGGCTCGACGCCGAGCCGGGCGTCGAGGAACGCGTCGAGCGCCGGCTCGCCGAGCACGAGCTCGCCGGTGCCGAAGCGGCGCGGGTCGCAGAAGCTCAGGACGTGGCCGTCGTCGAGCGCCAGGCGCACCCGCGTGTAGCGGGCGTCCGGGGGCGCGTCGTAGAGGATCGTCCCCGTCATGCGCAGGTGCATGAGGAGGAAGACCTCCTCGCTCGCCGCCCAGAGGAGGTACTTGCCGCGGCGGCCGAGGCGCTGCACGCGGCGGCCGACGAGCGCGTCCTGCAGCGCCTCGGGCGCGAGCGGCGCGCACCACTTCGCGTCGAGGATCTCCAGCGCGCGCAGCGTGCGCCCCTCGACGAGCGGCGCGAGGCGGCTGCGGATCGTCTCGACCTCGGGGAGCTCGGGCACGGCTCCAGCCTAGATGTCGATGAACGACGTGCCCGGCAGCCCCGGCGCATCGCGCCCGCTGAGCCAGCGCAGGACGCTGGCCCCGACGTCGGCGAGCGCGCCGTCGTGGCGGCGGCCGCCGTGGCCCGCGAAGCGCGCGAGCAGCGGGACGTGCTCGCGCGTGTGGTCGGAGTGTGCGGCGGCGGGGTCGCAGCCGTGGTCGGCCGTGATGACGAGCAGGTCGCCGGGGCCGAGTTGCTCGAGCCAGCCGCCGACGGCGGCGTCGATCTCGCGCAGCGCGCCGTGGAAGCCCGCGACGTCCTTGCGGTGGCCGTAGACCTGATCGGTCTCGACGAGGTTCGTGAAGACGAAGCCGTGCTCGAGCTCGGCGACGAGGCGCGTCGTCTCGGCCAGCGCGCGGGCGTTCGTCGCGCCAGGGTGGGCGTGGTCGATGCCCTCGCCGGCGAAGAGGTCGGCGACCTTGCCGACGGCATGGACGGGCACGCCGTCATCCTGCAGCTCGCGCAGGTACGTGCGCGCGGGCGGCGCGATGCTGAAGTCGTGGCGCCCCTCGGTGCGGCGAAACGCCCCGGGCGCGCCGGTGAACGGCCGCGCGATGACGCGCCCGACGCCGTGCTCGCCACGCATGACCTCGCGCGCCGCCGCGCAGATCGCGTAGAGCTCCTCTTCGCCGACGACGTCGACGTGCGCGGCGAGTTGCAGCACCGAGTCCGCCGACGTGTAGAGGATCAGCGCGCCCTCGCGCAGGTGCTCGGCGCCGAAGTCGTCGATGACGGCGATGCCGTTGTACGGGCGGTTGCAGAGCATCCGGCGCCCGGCGGCGCGCTCGAGCGCGCGGATGATCTGCGGCGGAAAGCCGCCGGGGTACGTCGGCAGCGGCGCGGGCGCGATCGCGCCCATGAGCTCCCAGTGGCCGGTCGTGGAGTCCTTGCCGGGGCCCTGCGCGCCGAGGCGACCGTGCAGGGCCGGCGCGGCCGCCGGCGCGACGCCCTCCAGCGCGATGATGCTGCCCAGGCCGAGGGCCTCGAGCACCGGCAGCTGCAGACCGCCGACAGCCGCGGCGAGATGGCCGAGCGTGTTGGCGCCCGCGTCGCCGTAGGCGTCCGCGTCCGGCAGCGCCCCCGCCCCGCAGGCGTCGGCGACGACGACGAACGCCCGCCGCCGCTTCACGCGCGTGGTTTGGCGCTCTTGCCGGGCTCGGCGAGCTTCAGTGAGCGCGCGACCGGGCCGAACGTCTGCTCGTCGACGCGCGCGAAGTCCGCGCGCGGCGCGAAGGCGTCGACGACGACCTCGGCCCTGCGCCCGTAGGCGTGCAGCGAGCGCACGAGGCGCCGCTGCCCCTGGTTCGTCGCCTCGCCGATGAGCTCGACCCCGCGCAGGCCCTCCTTCACGACGATCCGTGACGACGTGAGCTTGAACGTCGGGTCGCGGTTGAGCACCTGCGCGATCAGCGCCTTGCGGGCGGCTCGCAGCTGCGCGCGCGTCTCGGGAAGCGGCTCGGTGCGCCGGTAGCGCCAGACGGCGATCTGGGCGTCGCCGGCCGCGATCGTCGCGACCTGCGGCGGCTGACCCTCGACGACGCGCCAGTTGCGCGGGGCGCGGAAGAAGACGCCGTCCTTGATGAAGACCTGGTCGCGGAAGCCCAGCGGCGCCGGGATCTTCCCCAGGACCGGCGGCTTCGTCTTGTCGTTGCCGCAGCCGGCGAGCAGGACCGCTGCGGCGGCGATCGCGATGACAGTGCGGCGCACCGCGCGATTGTGTCAGCCGGTTTGATCGGTGGCGCCGGCGCCGGCGCGCGGGTGCGCCTTGAAGTACACGTCCTTCAGCCGGTCGGCCGACAGGTGCGTGTAGATCTGCGTCGTGGCGACGTCGGCGTGGCCGAGCATCTCCTGCAGCGAGCGCAGGTCGCAGCCGCCCGCGAGCAGGTGGGTCGCGAACGTGTGGCGCAGCGTGTGCGGGCTCATCCGGCCCTCGAGGCCGGCGGAGCGCGCGTGGCGCTGGACGATCTTGTAGAGCCCCTGGCGCGTGAGGCCGGCGCCGCGGTGGTTGACGAAGAGGTGGCGCTCGTCGCGCATGCCGACGAGCTTCGGGCGCCCGTGCTCGAGGTACGTCCGGGCCGCGGCGACGGCCTGGCGGCCGATCGGGATGAGCCGCTCCTTGGAGCCCTTGCCGCGCGCCCGGACGATGCCGGCGGTGAGGTCGACGCCCGCGACGGTCAGGTCGACGGCCTCGCTCGCCCGCAGCCCGCAGGCGTACATGAGCTCCAGCAGCGCGCGGTCGCGCAGGGCGGCCGGCTCGTGGCCGCGGGGCGCGGCGAGCAGCACGGCGACCTCGTCGCGGCTCAGCACCTGCGGCAGGCGCTGGCTCTTGCGCGGCGCTCGCAGGTCGGCCGTCGGGTCGTGGTCGATGATCTCCTCGCGCCGCAGATGGCGGTAGAAGGAGCGCAGGCAGGCGGTCTTGCGCTGGATCGTCGCGGGCGCGACGGCGGGGCGCTCGTCGTCGCCGGCCGCGAGCTCGGCGAGGAACTGCGCGAGCTGCGTGTGCGCGACGGTCGTCGCATCGAGGTCGTTGCGGACGAGGAAGTGCCCGAATTGCAGGAGGTCGGAGCGATACGCCTCGAGCGTGTTGCGCGAGAGCCCGCGCTCGAACTCGAGGTAGGCGAGGAAGTCGAGCACGTGGTGCTCGAACGGCCGCGTCTTGGCGTGGGCGTGGGTGACGGCCATACCGTGGTGTTCGCCACGGTGGTCGCCCTTCTTCCCCGTGCAAGCCCGCGTGCGGCCGCGCTCAGAGCGCGGAGCGCAGCCACTGCAGCCCGATGAGCGTCTTCGCGTCGTTCGTCGCAGCGATCGCGGCGTCGAGGTCGGCGAGCGGCCAGCGGACGATCTCGATGCGCTCGCCGGGGTCGGGCTCGACGTCGCTCGCGCGCAGGCCCGTGGCGGCGAAGAGGTGCATCGCCTCGTCGCTGTAGCCGCTCGTCGGGTGGTAGGTCTTGATCTCGTGCCAGTCGTCGGCCTCGCGCCCGATCTCCTCGGCGAGCTCGCGCTGGGCGCTGCGCAGCGGCGACTCGCCGGGGTCGAGCTTGCCGGCCGGGATCTCGAGCGTGTACTGGCCGACCGCCTCGCGCGGCTGGCGCACGAGCCAGACGTGCTCGTCGTCGTAGGCGACGATCGCCGCGGCGTCGACGCGATGGACCTGCTCGCGCTCGACGACCTCGCCGTCGGCGTGGCGGAAGCGCCCGATGCGGACGGAGAACTGCGTCCCCTCCCAGACGGTCTCGGCGTCGACGAGCTCGATCTCGGGGTCGTGGGTCATGGCGTCATCTCGCTCAGCGCGCGGCCCGCCGCGAGCGCGGCGGCGAAGAACAGCGGATCCTCGCGGCCCATCGAGCGCGTCGGCAGGCCACTGGCGCCATACCCGTCGAGGTCGACGTCCAGCGCCCGCCAGTCGTGGCGCTCGTCGGCGGGCTCCTCGTCGCGCGGGATCGCGACGACGACAGGCCTCAGCAGGAGGTCGAGCACCGTGCGCGTGTGATGGCTCAGGCCGCGGTGGCGGCTGCGCAGGTCGGTCGACGACATCCGCGCGACGAGCAGCGCCGGGCAGCCGAGCGCGAGCGCCGTGTGCGCGGTGTCCAGCGCCTGCAGCCCGCCGTGGCCGAGCGCCGAGCCCGAGCCGAGGATGCCCGGGCCGGGGCCGGCCACGGCCGCGTCCCAGCCCAGCGCGGTGAACCCGTGGTGCAGCGCCGCCGCCGTCGTGATGGCGTCGCCGTCGGCGCCGCCGAAGGCCGGGCCGGCGGTGAGGTGGCCGGCGAGCAGGCCGCCGTCGCGCAGGTCGCGCACGACGCAGGAGTGCCCGCCGGGCAGCGCGCCGCCGGCGGTCTGGACGTAGCCCAGGCGCAGCCCGGGCGCGGCCTGCCCGAGCGCCCAGGCGAGCGGCGCGAGCTGGCCGTGCAGCGCGAGCACCGCGACGGGGCGGCCCAGCGGGAGCTCCGGCGCCTCCGGGAGCGCCGCCGGATCGCCCTCCTCGACCGGCGCGACCGCGTGCTGCAGGCTCGTGTAGTTGAGCTTCATGACGTGCGCGCCCGGGGTCCCCTCGCCGCCGAGCCCGCGCGTGAGGTTGCAGTGGACGATGTCGAAGCCGCCCGAGCCGAGGCGCAGCTCGACCGCCTCGACGTTGACGATGACCTCGTCGCCGGCCTGTGCCGCGCCGACGAGCCCGACGTCGGCGACCGCCGAGCGGCGCGGCCCGCCCTCGATCTCGATCGACAGGCGCTGCTCGGGGGCGTCGGCGGGCCCGGCGACGACGACCGTCGCGCGCCTCAGGCGGAGCATGCGTCCAGCAGCGCGTACGCCACGTCGAGCATCCCCTCGAGCGCCGCGACGCTCACGCGCTCGGTCGGCTCGTGGTTGCGCTCGGTCCCGTTGGCGAGGTTCGTGCAGTGCAGGCCGTTGGACTCGAAGGCGTTGGCGTCCGAGCCGCCGCCGGTCGGGCGGCGCGTCGGCGTGTAGCCGCAGGCGCGCAGGGCCTCCTCGGCGGCGAGCACCGCGGGGGCGTTGGCGGCGTGGCGGTAGCCGTCGAAGAGCCGCTGCGACGTGACGTCGACGTCGCACGCGCAGGCGGGCGTGTTGGCGGCGTCGTGGATGTGCCCGATGAGCTCGCCGACCATCGCCTCGGCCTTGGCGGGGTCCAGCGAGCGCACCTCCCCGACGATCGTGCAGCGCCCGGCGACGATGTTCGTCCCGCCGCTCTGGCCGCCGCGGATCGCGGCGATGTTCGTCGTCGTCTCCTCGTCGATGCGGCCCAGGCGCATCGCGCCGATCGCCCGCGCCGCCGCCTCGATCGCGCTGCGCCCGTCCTCGGGCCGGATGCCGGCGTGCGCCGGCGTGCCGCGGAAGTCGGCCTCCACGCGGTAGTACGTCGGCGAGGCGACGATGATCTCGCCGATCGGCGACGCGTGGTCGAAGACGTAGCCCCAGTCGCTGCGCAGCGTCTTGACGTCGAAGGCCTTCGCGCCGACGAGCCCGACCTCCTCGCAGACGGTGAAGAGCAGCTCCAGGCCGACGGGCGAGCCCTCGACGGCAGTCCGGCGCGCGATCTCCAGCAGCATCGCGACGGCGGCCTTGTTGTCGGCCCCGAGGATCGTGTCGCCCGCGCTGACCCAGCCGCCGTCGACGAGCACCGGCTCGATGACCCCCTCCTCGGGCACCGTGTCCAGGTGCGCGCAGAGCAGGATCGTCCGCTCGCCGCGGCCCGGGATCCGCGCGAGCAGGTTGCCGCACTCCGCGCCGACCTCCGCCGCCACGCCGTCCTCCTCGACGTCGAGGCCCATCCGCCGCAGCTCCCTCGCGACGTACTCCGCGCAGGCGCGCTCGGAGCCGAACGGGCTCGGGATCGCGCACAGCCGCGCGAACGTCTCGTTCAGGCGGCGGCGCTCGACGTCGGAGGCGGGACGCATGGGCAGGAGTCTGACGGCCCCGGCGGCCCGATCGTCCGATGACGGATCACAGGATCTCGACCGGGGTGCCGATCGGCAGCAGCGGCCACAGGCGCGTGACGGCGGCGTTGGGGACGCGGATGCAGCCGTGGGAGGGCCGTCCGGGGATGCGCTGCGGCTCGTCGGTGCCGTGGATGCCGACGACGCCGCCG
>DATJEE010000027.1:0-16466 GCA_035496995.1 Solirubrobacteraceae bacterium
CGGCGGGCGTCAGCCGCCGCTTCTGGGTCGCGCTGTCCCTGGCGATGGCCTTCCACGGCCTCGGCGAGTACGCGCTCGTGGCGTACGTCGTCGGGGTGGTGCCGCGGCTGCGTGCGCCCGACCAGCGCGGCCCGTGGCACGCGCTCCGCGAGGCGAGCGCCGCGTTCATGCGCCGCTGGCGGCGCGCGGTGCCGGAGATCGCCCAGCGCGAGCGCCGCAGCGCCGCGGAGGATCTCGCCCTGGTCGCCGCGCTGCTCGTCCTCGTGTCGAGCATCATCCACTCCGCGCAGATCGCCCCGCACTACGAGCAGTACTGGCTCTACGGGGCGTTCTTCGCCGTCGCCGCGATCTGGCAGGCGATCTGGGCCGCGCGGATCTACGGCGATCCGCTGAACCGCCGCGTGCTCATCGTCGGCATCGTCGGCAACGTGGCGCTCATCGTCGTATGGGCGATCTCGCGGACGGCGGGCGTGCCGATCGGCCCGCAGGGCTGGCATCCCGAGGCCGTCAGCCCCGTCGACGTGCTCTCCAAGCTCGACGAGCTCGGCGCCGTCGTCCTCATGGCGATCGTGCTCGCCCGCCAGCGCGAGCGGCCCCGCCCGATCTCGCCGCTGCACCTGCGCCTGGCCGCGATGCTCGCCGGCCCGCTGTTTCTCTACAGCGTGCTCGCGGCCGCCGGCGGCCATCACCACCACTAGCGGCAGCCGTGCCACCGGCCGCGTTCGGCTGTCCGGCCGGTCTCGCGCCCCCCATCCGGCCAGGGCCGCGGCAACCCCGCAACTTGGGAACGCGCGGGTTGTCTTAGTTGCGCGTGCGTCCCCTCCGGCCCATTGTTGCGGTGCTCGTCGCGCTGTCCGTTGCGACCGGATCCGCGCTCGCGCAGGACGGTGCGCCGGTCGAGCCGCCGGCGCTCGCCGCGACGCTCGAGCAGTGCGCGACGAGCGTCCTGCCCGCCCAGCGCGTCGCGGAGTTCGTCGGCTCGATGCCCGCGTCGGCGCCGGCCACGCGGATGCGGATGCGCTTCGACCTCGAGCGGCTGCGGCCGCGCGACGCGCGGTGGCAGCGCCTGCGCGGCGTGCCCGGCTTCGGCGACTGGGAGGCCTCCGCGCCGTCGCGCGCCGGATTCGTCTTCCACAAGCGCCTCGACGGCCTTCCCGTTCCCGCCAGCTACCGCGCCGTAGTGCGCTTCCGCTGGGAGGACGCGCGCGGGCGCGTCGTGCGCCGCGCGCGGCTGCGCACGCCGGTCTGCGCGCAGCCCGACCTGCGCCCGAACCTCGTCCCGGGACCGCTGACCGGCATCTTCGACACGCGCCCGGGCCTTGCGATCTACACGCTCGTCGTCCGCAACACCGGCCGCTCGGCGGCGGGGCCGTTCAGCGTGCGCGTCGGCGGGGCGACGACGGAGGTCGACGGGCTCGGGCCGGGGCAGTCGCGCACGGTCCTCGTCGTCAACGCGCTCTGCCTCGCGGGCACGTCGACGCTCGCCGAGGTCGACGCCGACGACAGCGTCGACGAGTCCTCCGAGCGCAACAACGACGCGCGGCGCCGGTGTCCACTCTGGGGCGCCTGATGCTCCAGGGTGACCGGCGACGGGTCGATAGAGTGGAGGCACTATGAAGACAGCCATCCATCCCGAGTACGTCCAGGCCCACGTCCGCTGCACGTGCGGCAACGAGTTCGAGACGCGCTCCACGCAATCTGAGATCCACGTCGAGATCTGCTCGAACTGCCATCCCTTCTACACCGGCCGTCAGAAGCTCGTCGACACCGGCGGACGCGTCGACCGCTTCAAGCGGCGCGCCGCCAAGCGCCAGGCCGGCGCCTGAACCGTCTGCAGTGGCAGCCGCCCACGAGTCCGAGCGGCTGCCCGACGGCACCCTTGTAGCGCGCAACGACGCCCCCGTGGGGGGTCAGGCGGTGCTCGAGGGCGTGATGATGCGCGGCGTCTCGACGTGGGCGGTCGCCGTCCGCGTCCCGAGCGCCGCGCAGCGCCGCAGCGGCCTGCGCCTGGAGCCCGACGAGGCCGCCGAGGGGGCGATCGAGGTCCAGAGCTTCCCGCTCGTCTCGGCGCTCAAGCGCCACCGGTGGCTGCGCTGGCCGATCGTCCGCGGCGTCGTCGCGCTCGGCGAGTCGCTGAAGATCGGCTTCAAGGCGCTGAACCTCTCCGCCAACGCGCAGCTGCCGTCCGGCGAGGATCCGATCTCCGGCAACGCCTGGGCGGGCGCCGTCGTCCTCGCGCTGACGATGTCGATCGGCCTCTTCTTCATCCTGCCGGTCGGCCTGACGAGCCTCTTCAAGGACTCGCTGCCGAACTCGATCGTCTTCGTCATCGTCGAGAAGCTCATCCGGATCACGATCTTCCTCGTGTATCTGTGGGCCATCTCGCGGATGCGCGACCTGCAGCGCGTCTTCGAGTACCACGGCGCCGAGCACAAGACGATCTCCTGCTACGAGGCGGGCCTCGAGCTGACGCCGGAGAACGCGCAGCGCTTCAGCCGCCTGCACCCGCGCTGCGGGACGAGCTTCCTGCTCATCGTCATGATCGTCGCGATCGTCGTCTTCGCCCCGCTCGGGACGCCGGCGTGGTACTGGCTGTTCGCCTCGCGCGTGCTCGGCATCCCGATCGTCGCCGGCCTCGCGTTCGAGGTCATCAAGTGGATGGGCCGCAACCGCGCCAAGCCGTGGGTGCGGGCGCTCATGCTGCCGGGGCTCAAGCTCCAGCTGCTGACGACGCGCGAGCCCGACGCCGCGCAGCTCGCGGTCGCGATCGCCGCGCTGAACGCCGTGCTCGCGGTCGAGAGCCCGCGCGACGCGAGCGACGAGGACCGCGTCGGCATGGAAGTCGTGGCGTAAGAGCCCGCTCTATCCTCGATGCTGTGATCGAGCAGCTCGTCGACCAGATCGAGATGCGCTTCGCCGACGCGCAGCGCGAGATGTCCGACCCCGAGATCTTCGGGGACCGCAAGCGCGCGGCCGCGGCCGGGCGCAACTTCCGCCAGCTCGAACACGCCGCGAAGCTCGCCGAGGAGTGGCGGCGCGCGGTCGACGACGAGGCCGGCGCGCGCGAGCTGCTCGCCGAGGGGGAGGACCCCGAGGTGCGCGAGATGCTCGCCACCGCGCGGGCGGAGATCGAGCGCGTCGAGACGGAGATCCGCCTCGCGCTCGTCGAGCCCGACCCCAACGACGACCGCAACGTCATCGTCGAGATCCGCGCCGGCGCCGGTGGCGACGAGGCGAGCCTCTGGGCCGCCGACGTCTTCCGGATGCTCACGAAGTACGCCGAGCGGCGCCGGCTGAGCGTCGAGCTGCTCGAGGTCTCCGACGGCGCGTACACGTTCGCGATCAAGGGCGAGGGCGCCTACTCGATCTTCAAGTTCGAGGGCGGCACGCACCGCGTGCAGCGCGTCCCCGCGACGGAGTCCCAGGGCCGCATCCACACCTCGACGGCGACGGTCGCGGTGCTGCCCGAGGTCGACGACGTCGACATCGAGATCGACCAGAACGACCTGCAGATCGACGTCTACCGCTCCTCCGGGCCGGGCGGCCAGTCGGTCAACACGACGGACTCCGCCGTGCGGATCACGCACAAGCCGACGGGGATCGTCGTCTCGATGCAGGACGAGAAATCGCAGCTGCAGAACCGCGAGCGCGCGATGCGCGTCCTGCGCGCGCGGCTGTACGACGCCGCGCTCGCCGAGCAGCAGGCCGAGCTCGCCGCCGACCGCCGCTCGCAGGTCGGCACCGGCGAGCGGTCGGAGAAGATCCGCACATACAACTACGGCGAGCGGCGCGTGAAGGACCACCGCATCAACCTGCTCGTGCACAACCTCGACGAGGTGCTCGAGGGCGCGCTAGAGGAGTTCACGCAGGCGCTGCAGTCCGACGAGAAGCGGCGCGCGCTGGAGCTTCAGGCGACGGCGTGAGCTCCGGCGGGTTCGGCGGGGCGACCGTCCGCGAGGCGCTCGACAGCGCCGTCATCGCGATCGCCGCGGCGGGCTCGGCCTCGCCGCGCCTGGACGCCGAGCTGCTGCTCGCCGACGCGCTCGGCATCGACCGCGCCGCGCTCGTGACGGACTCGCGCCGCGAGGTCACCGGCACCGCCGTGCGGGCCTTCCAGGACGCCGTCCGCCGCCGCTCGGCGGGCCGCGAGCCGGTGGCCTACATCCTCGGGCGGCGCAGCTTCCGCTACCTCGAGCTCGAGGTCGACGCGCGCGTGCTCGTCCCGCGCCCGGAGACCGAGCTGCTCGTCGAGGTCGGCCTGGAGCTGCCCGAGGGCGCCCGCGTCGCCGACGTCGGTACCGGCAGTGGCGCGATCGCGCTCGCGCTCAAGCACGAGCGCCCGGACCTCGACGTCGTCGCGACGGATGCGAGCATCCACGCGCTGGCGGTCGCGCGCGGCAACGCGTCGCGCCTCGGCCTGGATGTCGAGTTCGTCCACGGCGACCTGCTCGCCGGGCTGCGCCACTTCGACGCCGTGCTCTCCAACCCGCCCTACGTCGCCGAGGGCGAGCGCGCGACGCTCGCGCCCGAGATCACGCGCCACGAGCCGCCCGGCGCGCTGTTCGCCGGGGCCGACGGGCTGGACGTCATCCGCCGGCTCGTCCCGGCGGCCGCGGCCGCGGGCGCGGCGCTGCTGGCGATCGAGGTGGGGGCGGGGCAGGCGGGCCGCGTCACGACCCTCATGGGCGCCGCCGGGTTCACGCGCGTCGCCGTCCGCCGCGACCTGGCGGGAATCGAGCGCGTCGTGGTCGGCGAGTCGTGACGCTGCGGGCGGCCCATGCGCGCGCGCTGGAGGACTGCCTTGCCGGCGGCGGGGTCGCGGTCTTCCCGGCCGACACGGTGTACGGCCTGGCCTGCATGCCCGACGACACGGGCGCCGTCGCACGGCTGTACGCGCTGAAGGGGCGCGCGCCGGACAAGCCGGCGGCGGTGCTGTTCTTCGCGCTGGAGCCCGCGCTGGCGGCGCTGCCCGAGCTCGGCGCGCGCACGCGCGCGGCGGTCGCGGCGCTGCTGCCCGGCGCGCTGACGCTGCTGGTGCCCAACCCGGCGCATCGCTTCGCGCTGGCCTGCGGGCCCGATCCGGTGACGCTCGGCCTGCGCGTCCCCGCGCTGCCGGCGGCGCTGCGTGCGCTCGGCGACGTCGCGGCGCCCGTGCTGCAGTCCAGCGCCAACGCCGCCGGCGGGCCCGACGCCCGCACGCTCGCCGAGGTCCCGCAGGCGATCCGCGACGGCGCCGACCTCGTCCTCGACGGCGGCAAGCTGCCCGGCACGCCCTCGACCGTCGTCGACCTGCGCGGCTACGAGGACGCCGGGACGTGGTCGGTCGTCCGCGCCGGAGCCGTCGGCGAGGACGCGCTGCGCGCCGCGCTCGGCTGACGGCGGCCCGTCGCTAGGGTGGCCGCCATGAGAATCGCCATCGCCTCAGACCACGCCGGCTTCGAGCTCAAGGAGCACGTCAAGGCGCAGCTCACGGCCAGCGGCCACGACGTCGTCGACGTCGGCCCCGAGACCGACGAGTCCGTCGACTACCCGCGCTACGCGCGTCCGGCGGCCCAGCTCGTCGCCGAGGGCGATGCCGAGCGCGGCGTGCTCGTCTGCGGCTCGGGCGTCGGCGTCTCGATCGTCGCCAACAAGGTGCCGGGCGTGCGGGCCGTCAACGCCCACGACCCCGAGGAGGTCGCGCTCGCGCGCGCCCACAACGACGTCAACGTCGTGACGCTCTCCGGCCGCCGCCTCGACGGCGCGCAGGCCGACGCGATCGTCGCCGCGTTCATCGACGGCGAGTTCGAGGGCGGCCGTCACGCCCGCCGCGTCGACGCCATCGAGGAGCACCCGGAGGGCTGACGCGGAGGCGGTCCGCGCCCGCTGGGAGTGGACCGCACCGACGGATACAGTCGCTCTCGTGCTCAACGAGCTCGACGCGGTCCAGGGGTTCGCCATCGCCCTCGTGGCGACCGCCGTCCTCACGCCCGTGACGATGCGCTTCGCGCGCGCGATCGGGGCGATCGACCACGCGCGCGGGCGCGGCCTGGCGCCGGGCGGCACGCCGCTGCTCGGCGGGCTGGCGATCTTCGCCGGGGGCGCGATCGCGGCGATCGTGACGCTGCCGGGCAGGCCGGTCCTGCACGGGATCCTCATGGCGGCGGCGCTCATCACGCTCGTCGGGGCGATCGACGACCGCGTCGAGCTGTCGCCGCTCGTGAAGCTCCTCGGGCAGATCGCGGCGGCGGCCGTCGCCGTGCGCGCCGGCGTGACCGTCGACAACGTGACGATCCCGTTCGTCGGCTCGTTGCAGTTCGGCAGCCTCGGCGACCCGCTGACGGTCCTCGGCCTCGTCGTCGTCATGAACGTCGTGAACCTCTCCGACGGGATCGACGGCCTCGCCGCCGGCGTCTGCGCGATCAGCGCGGCCGCGCTGTCGGTCATCGCCTTCGACCTCGCGCGCAACCAGGCCGGGATCCTCGCGGCGCTGACGGCGGGCGCCGCGCTCGGCTTCCTCATCCACCACTTCCACCCGGCCTCGGTCTACATGGGCGACTGCGGCTCCAATCTCCTGGGCTTCATGCTGGGCTGCGTCGCGGTGCTCGGGACGGTGAAGACGAACGCCGTGCTCGCGCTGATCTTCCCGCTCATCGTGCTCGCGGTCCCGTTCCTCGACACGACGTTCGTCGTCCTGAAGCGGATGAAGTACGGCAAGCCCGTGTACGAGGCCGACCGCGAGCACTTCCACCATCGCCTCGACCGGATCGGCTTCTCGACGCGGCGCACGGTGCTCTACCTCTACGCGTGGACGCTCATGCTCGCGGGCCTGGCGATCGCGCTGCGCTTCGTCCCGTACTCCGACAACGGCGGCACGCTGAACGTGCCGTGGGCGGCGGTCATGGCGGGGCTCGGGCTGCTCGTGATCATCGCCTCGGTGTACCTCGTCTACGTCCTGGAGATCCTGAAGTTCAAGCATCTCGACGCGCTGCTGCTGCGCCGCGTGCGGCCGACGGTGACCGAGGAGGAGATCGACGCCGACGTCGCGCGCCGCATCGAGACGGGCGAGTTCGACGCCGTGCGCCGCGAGACCGAGGAGTTCGAGCGGCTCAAGCTGTAGCCGCGCATGCACGGGGACCTCCGCGGTCCGGACCGGCTACGGCTGATAGACCGTCGCGCGCCAGACGCGCGCGAGCGCGGCGACGAGGTCGGAGACCGGCACCGGGTCCGCCTGCACGAGCATCTGGTGGAAGCTGCGCTCGGTCATCCAGACGAGTGCGAAGGCCGTAGCCGTCGGGTCGAGCGCCGCGTCGGCGCGGCCGGCGGCCTGCTCGGCGGCGATCCGCTCGGCGCTCGCGGCGACGAAGCGGCCGACGAGATCGCGCCAGAACACGCCGACCGGCGGATCGGACGCCGACACCTCGACGATCGCGCACACGAGCGGGCCGTGGGCGCGATACAGCGCCGCGATCTTGCCGAGCGCCTCCGTGAGCTGGTCGGGGCCCTCGCCGCTGCCCGACCACCACGTGCCGGCCTCGTTGTAGAGCTGGTCGGCGACGTCGGCGGCGAGCCGCATGAGCAGCTCGCGCTTGTCGGCGAAGTAGAAGTAGAACGCCGTCCGCGAGATCCCGGCGCGCGTGGCGATGCGCTCGATGCTGAGGCTCGCGTAGCTCGCGCCCTCCTCGAGCAGCGCCTCGGTCGCCAGCAGCACGTCGGCCTCGATCGCCTGGCGCTTCTCCGTCGGCAGCTCCGGCCTGCGCGAGAGGATCTCCATTGCGCCCGCAGACTAGATCATTGATTCGGTGGCCAGCACCGCGAAATCAATGATCTATGGGTACGACCGCCGGAACACGTCGCCCTGCGCCGGACGACGGCCGCGCCCACTACGGTTATGTATCCCGTGCACGTCTCCGATCTCAGCGCCGCCGCGGCGTTCATCACGCTCGACGGCTCGGCGATCCGCGAGCTCGCCGGGCCCGTCTCGATCCCGACCGAGAAGCAGTCGCTCGCCGAGGCGACGGTCCCGGTCGGCGGCGCGACCGCCGAGCACTACCACCGCGAGAGCGAGGAGCTCTACTTCTTCCAGTCCGGGACAGGGCACCTGCGCGTCGGCGACGAATATCGCGACGTGCGGGCGGGAGAATGCGTCGTGATACCACCGGGTGCGATCCACAAGCTCACAAATACCGGCGACGTGCCGATAAGGCTGTTGTGCTGCTGCGCTCCGCCCTACAGCGATGCCGACACCGTCCTGACGGGCGGCTGACGGTCGTGTTCGGCCACCTGGCGCGCATCGCCGCGGTGCTCGCCCTCGGGGCCGCCTGCGCCGTCCCCGCGACGGCGCTCGCGCAGACGATCACGCCGGAGGAGGAGGGCATCGAGGTCGGCATCGCCGATCAGAAGGCCGACATGTTCGCCGACACGCGCTTCACGGAGCTCGGCATCCGCTATGCCCGCTACTCGATGGCCTGGGACGCGCTGACGAGCCCCTGGCAGGCCGCCGAGCTCGACGACTGGCTCACCCGCGCGCAGGCCGCCGGCGTCGAGCCGCTCATCACCTTCGCGCACTCGCGCACGAACCGCCGCGCCAAGCCGTCGCCCGAGCGCCTGAAGTTCGAGTTCCGGCGCCTGCGCCAGCTCTACCCGTGGGTCACGACGTTCGCGACGTGGAACGAGGCCAACCTCTGCGGCGAGCCGACGTGCAACCGGCCCTCGCTCGCGGCCGGCTACTACCGTGCGCTGCGCAGCGAATGCCCGAGCTGCACGATCCTCGCGCCCGAGCTGCTCGACATGCCGAACATGGTCCAGTGGGCGCGCGACTTCCGCCGCGCCCTCGGCTACGCGCCCAAGCTCTGGGGCGTCCACAACTACGTCGAGGCCAACCGCTTCAAGCAGGTGCGCCTGCGCAAGTTCCTCAAGGCGATGCCGAGCTCGGACGTCTGGCTCACCGAGACCGGCGGGCTCGTCCGCCGCGACAACGCCAGCACGACCGACATCCCCGAGGGGCCGCGCCACGCCGGCGAGGTCACGCGCTACATCTTCGATCGCATCCTGCCGAGCAACCCGCAGATCAAGCGCGTCTACATCTACCACTGGAACGCGGGCCCGGCGAGTGTCACCTGGGACTCGGGCCTCATCAACCCCTCAGGGGGCGAGCGCTCGGCGCTTTTCGTGCTCGCGCGCGTCCTGCGCTTCGGCCTGCGCCCGCAGGCGCCGTTCCGCTCGGCGGGGGCCGTCAGCACCTCCGGGTAGCCTCGTCGGCGTGATCGTCGACTGCGCCCACTACAAGCAAGGCAGTCGCCAGAACGAGGCTCCGCTGTCGGTCGACGAGGCCGCCCGGCGCCGCAGCGAGGAGGAGGGCTTCGTCTGGATCGGCCTGCACGATGCCGACGACGCAGAGCTGCGCAAGGTCGCCCAGCGCTTCGACCTCCCGGCGCTTGCCGTCGAGGACGCGATGCACGCCCACCAGCGCCCGAAGCTCGAGGACTACCCCGAGGGCTACTTCCTCGTCCTGCACACGGCGCGCTACCTCGACGACGTCGAGGAGGTCGAGTTCGGCGAGGTGCACGTCTTCACCGGGACGGGCTTCGTCATCGTCATCCGCCACGGGATGGCGAGCGAGCTGAGCCAGGCGCGCCAGCGGCTGGAGGACAACCCGGAGCTGCTGCGCGAGGGGCCCGTCGCCGCGGTCTGGGCGATCCTCGACAAGATCGTGGATGACTACGAACCCGTCATCGCCGGCCTCGAGAACGACGTCGAGGAGGTCGAGGTCGCGGTATTCGGCGAAGAGGTCGGCGACCAGACGCGGCGGATCTACTTCCTGCGTCGCGAGCTCGCCGAGTTCTACCGCGCCGTCCACCCGCTGCTGCAGCCGCTGGAGGAGCTCGTGTCCAAGGAGCACCCCGAGGTCGAGGGGTCGATGCGCGAGCACATGCGCGACGTCGCCGACCACGTCAAGCGCCTCGAGGACGCGATCGCCACGCAGCGCGAGCTGCTGACGAGCATCCTGCAGGCGAACCTCGCGGTCATCTCCGTCCAGCAGAACGACATCGTCAAGCAGATCTCCGGCTGGGCGGCGATCATCACCGTGCCGACGCTCATCGCCGGCATCTACGGCATGAACTTCCGCAACATGCCCGAGCTGCGGTGGCACTACGGCTACCCGCTGAGCCTCGTGCTGATGGTCGCCGTCGCCGCGGGTCTGCACCGGGTCCTGCGCCGCGCGGGCTGGCTGTAGCAAGATCCCGCGATGGGACACGAGGGGACGTTCATCCTGGCGGCAGGAGCGCTGCTCGCGCTCGGCCTCGGGGCGTCCCTGCTGGCCGGGCGCCTGCGGATCCCGGGCCTCGTCCTGTTCCTCGGCCTCGGGATGGCCGTCGGCTCCGACGGCCTGGGGCTCATCGATTTCGGCGACTACAAGCTCGCGCGCACGATCGGGGTCATCGCCCTCGCGCTGATCCTCTTCGAGGGCGGCCTCGCCGCGGGCCTCCCAGAGATCCGGCCGGTGCTCGGCTCGGCGCTGAGCCTCGCGCTGCTCGGGACGCTGCTGACGGCGGTCATCACCGGGCTCGCGGCGGCCTGGCTGCTGGACCTCACGACGCTCGAGGGCCTGCTCGTCGGCGCGATCGTGTCGGCGACGGACGGCGCCGCGATCTTCGCGCTGCTGCGCGGGTCGACGCTCAAGCGGCGTCTCGCGCGGACGCTCGAGGGCGAGGCCGGGATGAACGATCCGGTCGCCGTGCTGCTCGTCCTCGGGTTCATCGAGTGGATCAAGCGCCCCGACTACGGCATCGAGGACATGGTCCTGCTCTTCGTCCAGCAGCTCGGGATCGGCGCGGTCGCCGGCATCGCGGTCGGCTGGCTGGCGGTGCAGGCCTTCCGCCGGGCGCGCCTGGCGACGGCCGGACTGTACCCCGTCGCCTCGCTGGCGGTCGTCGCGCTCGCCTTCGGTGCCGCCGACGTCCTGCACGGCTCGGGCTTTCTCGCCGTCTACCTCGCCGGGCTCATGATGGGCTCCTCGCCGCTGCCCGCGCGCCAGACCGTCGGCGCCTTCCACGACGGCCTCGCCTGGGTCGCCCAGCTCGCGATGTTCCTCACGCTCGGCCTGCTCGTCTTCCCGAGCCAGCTCGACGACATCGTCTTCTCGGGCACGCTCGTCGCGCTCGTGCTCGTCTTCCTCGCGCGGCCGGTCGCCGTGCTCGTCTCGACGGCCTTCGCGCCGCTGTCGCTCGGCGACCGCGCGGTGCTCGGCTGGGCCGGGCTGCGCGGGGCGGTGCCGGTCGTCCTCGCGCTGTTTCCGATCATCGAGGGCGTCGAGGGGAGCCTGAAGTACTTCAACATCGCGTTCTTCGCCGTGCTCGTGTCGACGCTCCTGCAGGGCTCGACGTTCGAGCCGTTCGCACGCTGGATGCGCGCGACGACGACCGAGCCCGCCCTGCCGCGCCCGCTCGTCGAGGTCGGCTCGATCCGCCAGCTCGGCGCCGACGTCGTCGAGGTCCCGATCTCCGAGGGTGACGCCGCGATCGGCGTGCGCGTGCGCGACCTCGGCCTGCCGCGCGACGCGCTCGTCAACGTCCTCGTGCGCGGCGACGAGGCGCTGCCGCCGCGCGGGTCGACGCGGCTCGAGGCCGGCGACCGCCTGCACATCGTCGCCCGCCAGACCGCGCTCGGCGCGCTCGAGGACGCGGTCGAGCGCTGGCGCACCGGGCCCGTCGGCCCCGCGCCGCGCCCGGCGCGCATGCCGGCGACGAGCGCGCCGATCTTCACGACCCGCCCCTGGACCGAGGCCGACGGCGACCCCGACGCGCCCGAGGTCGTGCTCGGCCTCGACGTCATGGAGCGCCTGAACACGCGCTGGGACGTCCCGGGCGCGCTCGTCGTCCTCGTCGACGGCCGCTACGCGGTCACGGGCCCGCACGTGCTCGTCGGCAGCCGCGACCAGCTGCAGTGGCACGCCCGGCGGCGCCTGCGCACGGCCCAGACCGACGCCGAGCGGGCGTGGTGGCAGGAGGTCATCGGCGCGTCGGCGCTGTAGGCAGGCGGGTGTCTGGCGCTCGGCGCGGGCGTCTTGCGGTCTGCCGGCGCTCGAGGAACGGCATCGACGAGGATGGTCAGGAGCCGGTGGCGCGGGCGAGCGCGGGCGGTTTTCGAGCGGGGTTTGTCGGCTCGCGTCCCACATAGGGACGCAGATCGCCACACCCCCCCCGCAGCGAGCCGATCGCACCTGCGATCGGACCCTTTCCTCAGCGGTGCTGTAAGCGCGCCGCCCCGTTACGAGCCGTCCGAGTCAGCGCGACTCGGGCGCCTCGATCTGCACGAGCGGCTGCCACGACAGGTGGTCGACCTGGAGCGTCGTGTGGTTGATCGCGAAGCGCTCGTGGAGCACGTTCTGCAGCTCGCGGCGGCGCAGGTGGCAGTCGTCGTCGGGGGCGACGACGACGTGCGCGGCGACGGCGACGAAGCCCGACGTGACCTCCCAGACGTGGAGGTCGTGGATCTCGACGATCCCCGGCATCGCGGCGAGCGCGCGGCCGACCTCGTCGGGGTCGATCCCCGGCGGGGCGGCCTCGAGCAGGACGCGCGTGGACGCGTGCAGCAGCGCCCAGCCGCTGCGCAGCATGAGCGCCGACACCGTGAGCGCGGCGACGGCGTCGATCTGCGCCGGGCCGCCGGCGACGATGACGATGCCCGCGACGATCGCCGCGACGGAGCCGTAGAGGTCGGCGAGCACGTGCGCGCGGGCGCCCTCGACGTTCAGCGAGCGCCGCTCCGAGCGCGAGAGCGCCAGGAACGCGCCGACGTTCACGACGGCGCCGACCGCGCCGACGACGATGACGACCGTCCCCTCGACGTCGGGCGGCGAGCTCAGCCGCTGCACGCCCTCGATCGCGATCGCGCCGGCGAGCAGGAAGAGCGCGGCGCCGTTGATCTGCGCGGAGACGATCTCCGCGCGGCCGAGCCCGAACGTGAACGCGCCCGCTGCGGGCCGCGCGGCCAGCCGCGCCGCCCCGAGCGCGAGCGCGATCGACGCCGCGTCGGTGAGCATGTGGGCGGCGTCGGAGAGCAGCGCCAGCGAGCCGGCGAGCAGGCCCGCGGCGACCTCGACGCCCATGAACCCCGCGATCAGCGCCAGCGCCACGGTGAGCCAGCGGCGGTCGGCATGCGCCGAGGGGGCATGCGAGTGCCCGGCGTGCGAGTGCCCGGCGTGGGAATGATCGTGGTCGTGCGCCATCTGGCTGCACGTTACGCCGCCGGCGGGCGCCAGGAGTGCCGTCGTGCGTGCCGTGCGGTCCAACGATGCCCTTCTGATGATCCATAGGCAAACCGCTACGGCCCACGCCGGTCGTGCTCCCTGTCACAAAGTTGTTACAAAGTCCCGTTTGGGGGTATCGTGCGCCCCCGTCACCCGAACGCTGCGCCCGCGCTCCGCTCGCGGACGTGCATGTGTAGGGTTCCGACCCCTCGCGCCATGGCCCATCCCGAGAACATCGACCGTCCGACCCACGAGCCGACCTCCGGCGCGGCGGTCGACGCCCGGCCGCTTCGAGGGGACCGTCCTTGTCGATAAGCGCCTCCGCGGCGTCGTTTGAGCGCGGACCCGTGGCCCTGACCTACCTCGACATCGTCCTGGTCCTCGTCGCGGCGGTGCCGGCGCTGGCACTCGGCGCGCCCGCCGTCGGCTACGGCGTCGCCGCCGCGGTCTACATCCTCCAGCGGCTCGTCTCGGTCGAGGCCGACCGCCGGCTCGCCGAGATGACCGACTACCGCCGCCGCATCGGGCTCGGCGTGGCCATCGCGATGACGCGCGTCTGGGCGCTCGCGGCGACGATCATGATCGTCGGCGTCACCGTCGCCCGCGCCGACGGCCTCACCGCGGCGCTCGTCATCTTCGGCGCGTTCTCCGCGAACTTCGCCCGCTCGGCCATCTCGCACATGACGGAGACCAGGAGGGCCGCCTCATGAGCCTGCGCCGCAAGATCGGGCTGAGCATCGGCGCCGTCTACTTCCTCGGCTTCGTCGTGATCATCGGGATCTTCGGCGCCACGCGCCTGGACAACGCCGACTTCAAGCCCCAGAACGAGTTCAAGCTCCTCACGTGGATCGACCTCCCGGGGCCGCTGGACATCAACAAGGGCGTCCTCTACCTCTTCATCGCGACGGTGCTGACGATCGGCGTCATGACGTACGTCTCCAAGCGCATGCGTGGGCGCCCCAACCGCGTCCAGACCGCCGTGGAGTGGGCCTACACGGGCATGCGCGACAAGATCGTCCGCGACAACATGAGCGACGAGATGGCGAAGAAGTGGTTCCCGCTCGTCTTCACGCTCTTCGTCTTCATCTGGATCTCGAACCTCATCGGCTACCTGCCGCTGCCGGTCAACTCCGGGGAGACGTTCAACGTCTTCGGCGCGAACATCCCCTCGTTCCAGATCTACGCCGCGACCGCCAACGTGTCGATCCCGCTGGTCCTCGCGCTGATCGTCTTCTTCGCCTACAACATCGAGGGCCTCAAGGCCAAGGGCCTGTGGGGCTACACCAAGAGCATGATCCCGCCGGGCGTCAAGGGCCCGATCCTCATCATGATCTTCCCGCTCGAGGTCCTGTCGCACTTCCTGCGGCTGATCTCGCTGACCGTCCGACTGTTCGCCAACCTGCTCGCCGGGCACATGCTGATCCAGTTCATGTCCGGCGGCCTGTCGGTGCTGCTGGGGCTCGAGGTCCTGGCGTGGTTCACGCTGCCCGCCGGCATCGCGATCTTCCTCTTCGAGGTGACGCTGATCGCGGGGTTGCAGGCGTTCATCTTCGCGATCCTGACGTGCATCTACCTCGGTAGCGCCGTCTCCGAACACCACTAGAAGGAGCCAGACACCCCCATGCCGAGTATGGACATCATCAACGCCGTCATCGCACAGGCGACGAACACTCCCGACCTCTACGGTCAGAAGGCCGGCCGCGCGATCGCGCTCGGCGTCGGCGCGGGCGGCGGCGCGGCAGGCGCCGGCGCAGGCATCGGCATGCTGTTCGGCAAGGTCATCGAGTCGGTCACGCGCCAGCCGGAGATGAAGGACGAGATCGCCTCGATCCAGTGGCTCGGCTTCGCGCTCACCGAGGCCTGCTTCTTCTACGGCCTCGTCGGCGGCCTCATCGCCTTCTTCCTCTAGGCACGGATGGACGTCGCCAGCCTGATCTCCGCTCTGCCCCTCGCGGCTGCCGAGACGACGACCCCCGCCAAGGAGGAGGGTGGGTCGTTCCTCGTCTCGCCGAACGTCGGGCTGATGATCTGGACGCTCATCGTCTTCACGATCTCGCTGTACGTCCTGAGCAAGCTCGTGTTCCCCCGCATCCAGGAGGCGCTCGACAAGCGCCAGAAGCTCATCGAGGAGTCGATCGACGCGGCCGAGCGCACGCGCGTCGAGGCCGACGAGCTGCTCGCCGAGTACCGCGAGCGCCTGTCCGCCGCGCGCGAGCAGGCCGAGGAGATCATCTCCCGCGCCCGCAAGGCCGCCGAGGCCGCCGAGGCCGCCGCGCTCACCGACGCCAAGACCAAGCGCGAGGAGCTGCTCGAGCAGACCAAGCGCGACATCCAGGCCGAGACGCGGCGCGCGATCCAGGAGATCCGCAACGAGGTCGCGGACCTCACGATCCTCGCCACGGAGAAGGTCACGCGCAAGACGCTGACCGAGGACGACCAGCGCCGCCTCGTCGAAGAGGCGCTGAGCGAGCTCGACTTCTCCGCGCTCGCGGGCGAGCGAGGGAACTGATCCGCTGATGGAGGAGATCGCCGAGGTCTACGGCCGGTCGCTGTTCGCGGTCGCGCAGGAGCACGACAAGCTCGACGTCATCCGCGAGCAGCTCGGGCAGTTCTCCGACGCGCTGCAGGACAACCGCGACCTGGCGATCTTCTTCTTCTCGCCCTACTTCTCGACGCCGGAGAAGAAGGACGGCCTCGAGAAGACGCTCGAGGACGCCGACGAGACGCTCATCAACTTCCTCGAGCTGCTCATCGAGAAGCACCGCATGCCGGCGGTGTTCCGCATCCGGCGCTACTTCGACGGGCTGTGGGAGCAGGAGAACAAGATCCTGCCGGTCCAGATCTCGACCGCCACGACGCTCGACGACGCGATCGTCAAGCAGATCGGCGACCGCATCGCCCAGGACACCGGCCAGCAGATCGAACTGACCGTGGACGTGAACCCCGACATCCTCGGGGGCATCGTCCTGCGTGTCGGCAACTCGATCCTCGACGCCTCGATCCGCAACCGCCTCGACAACCTGAGAAAGCACGTCGCCCGCGGCGCTTGACGCCTCCGCGAGCACCAAGGAGCTGACACGACCTCCATGAAGATCAAGCCTGATGAGATCACCTCCATCCTCAAGAGCCGCATCGAGGGGCTGGACGCCGGCTCGGCCGAGCTGACCGAGGTCGGCACCGTCCTGTCGGTCGGGGACGGCATCGCGCGCGTGCACGGCCTCGAGAACGCGATGTC
>DATJEE010000028.1:0-29844 GCA_035496995.1 Solirubrobacteraceae bacterium
AAGGACCTGCAGATCCTGCGGCGCTCGAAGCTGCTCGTCGGGCTGCTCATCGTCTACCCGATCGCGATCGCGCTGCTGATCGGCTTCGCGCTCTCCAGCGGCCCCGACAAGCCCCGCGTCGCGTTCCTCGACGAGATCCCGCCGCAGCAGCACACGATCCCGCTCGGCGGGGAGTCGATCAACGTCAACACGTACTCGGACTCGCTCTTCGGCGCCGTCGAGCGGGTGCCGGTGCAAAGCCGCCGGGAGGCGATCGAGAAGGTGCGCTCGGGCGAGGTGCTCGCCGCGCTGATCATCCCGGCCGACTTCTCGCTGAAGCTCTCCGGGGCGGGCTTCTCCGCGAGCCCGACGATCGACGTCATCTACAACGGCGACGCGCTGAAGCAGTCCTTCGTGCGCACGACGGTCGACGCACAGCTCGCGTCGGCCAACGCCGCGCTCGCCGGGCAGCTCAACCGCGTCGCGGGAACGTACATCGACACGATCGCGCGCGGCGGCACGATCACGGCGCTCGGCGTGCCGTTCCAGCTCTACGGCATCCAGAACTCGAAGAAGAGCCTCGACCGCGTGCTGCACCGCCAGGTCACGCCGGCGACGCGCCGCGACCTCGCGCCCATCGCGACCTTCATGTCGATCGGCGCGACGAACTTCACGCGCTTCAAGGGCGTGCTCGACAACGTCCGCCGGCCCGTCCAGGTCGACGAGACCGTCCTCTCGGGCCGCCGCGCACCGCTGGACACGTTCGCCGTCGCGCTCGCCGTCACCGTGTCGCTGATGTTCGTCTGCGTCCTGCTCGCCTCCGGCCTCATCGCGCTCGAGCGCGAGGAGAACACGTTCGCGCGCCTGGCCCGCGGCCTCGTCCCGGGGACGAACCTGCTCGTCGGCAAGATCCTCCTCGCGGCGGGCTGCTCGTTCGTCGTGACGCTCGCGATGCTGCTCGGCATCAGCGTCTTCGTCCCGCTGCACTACGACCGGCTCGGGCTGTGGATCGTCGCGCTGGCGGGCAGCTCGCTGGCCTTCGCCGCGCTCGGCGTCGCGATCGGCAGCCTCGCGCGCGAGGTCCGCGCCGCGTCGCTGCTGGCGTTCCTGCTCTCGCTCCCGCTGGCCTTCCTCGCGCTCGTCCCCAGCGGGGCCGTCTCCCCCGCGCTGCTCGACGTCATCCACGTCATCTCCGCGGTCTTCCCGTTCAAGCCGGCCCTGGACGCCGTCAACGCCGCGATCAACCAGTCGAGCCCGACGCTCGGCGCGTCGCTCGCACACCTCGCGCTGCTCGTGGCGGTCTTCGGCGCCGCGGCGCGCGTCGGCCTGCGCCGGTTCGCCTGACCCCCGCCGCGGCGGTCAGACGAGCTCCGGCAGCGGCATCGTCGCGACGGGGCACATCGCCGCGGCGGGTGTCAGCGCCGACGTTCGCAGGATCCGCGCCGACAGGCCGCGCAGATCCGGTTCGCGGTCCTCGCGCTCGCGCCGGCGCTCATCGGGGTCGTCGTGGTCGCGGGGGACGATCGTCCCGCGCAGGCGCCGCGGCG
This sequence comes from Solirubrobacteraceae bacterium, assembly GCA_035496995.1. Classification (GTDB taxonomy): domain Bacteria; phylum Actinomycetota; class Thermoleophilia; order Solirubrobacterales; family Solirubrobacteraceae; genus CADCVQ01. The sequence continues at coordinate 1,527 of DATJEE010000028.1, forward strand.
GGTCGGGATGCAGGAGCTCGATGACGAGCACGCTGAGCGGCGCGTCGACGGAGATCCCGAGCTCGGCGCAGCGCTCGCGGATCGCGGGATCGCCGAAGCTCGCCATGCCCGTCGGCGGCGAGCTGTCGTCGAGCGGCACCATCTCCTCGCGGGTGAGCAGGACGTTGCGCGCGTCGGCGCCGTCGACCGTGCGCACCTGGGCGTACAGCGCGGCGAGCAGCGTCGTCGCCGGCCGCGGCGACACGATCCTGCGCCGGTCGTCGGCGGGGTCGGGGTGGACGAGCTGCGGGGTCAGCAGCGTCCCGTCGTCGGCCACGGGCGCGGCGTACGGCGCGGTGACGAGGATCGCGCCCTCGCGCTCGAGTCCCGGAACGATTCGCCCGACGTCGCAGTGCAGTGGCGGCGCGGGGTGCTGGACGCCGGCGATCCGCAGTGGACGCCCGAAGCGCGCCCGCGCCGTCGACCACAGCCCGGGGTCGCCTGCCTTCGGGGGCGTGGCGAGGTACCCGAGCCGCACCTCGTAGGTCCACATCCCGAAGAGCCGGCGCGAGTCGGCGTCGTGCCCCGGCGGCAGCGGCAGGACGTAGCGATTGGGGTCGGTCGTCGATGCGACGAGCGGCGCCATCGCGTCGAGGCCCGCGCGATCGTCGGACATGCCGGGCTCGATGCGCCGCAGCGGCTCGGCGGGGATCGGCAGCGGCGGCTCGGCGATCGCCTGCCGGTCCTGCGGCGAGGCGACGAGCAGCGGGTCGGGCGCGTAGGCGAGCACGCGGGCGAAGTACGCGGTGTTGCGGTCGCGCGGCGGCGCGTCGAACTCGAGCCACAGCGCCTCGGTGCGGGGCTCGGACGCCGAGTAGTCGGCGTTGCGGGCGTACGGCGAGCGCGCGAGGCCGGCCGACACGAGCGTCGGCATCTGCGCCGGGGCGCAGGCGACCGGCAGCCCGAGCGTCACGGGCGTGCTGCGCTGCTCGTCGGTGAGCCCGCCGGGGCGGCGGACGCGCCACTGCACGGTGTAGGTCGGGGCAAGCTCGGTGGCGAACGCGTCGCGCGCCGGCGCCGGATCGATCGCGTCGAGAAACAGCACGCGGGAGTGGCGGCGGTGGTCGGGCCCCGACGGCCCGTCGTCGCGGCGCGCGAGCGCCGAGACCGGGCCCGGCGGGTGCGCCCGCGCGACGACGACCGGGGGCGCCGCGGCGGAGTCCTGGCGCAGCAGCTCGAAGCCCGCAGGGTCCAGGCCGTCCCAGCTCCAGTCGCGGTCGATCCGCAGGTCGACGGCGACGAGCCAGCGCTCGACGAGCTCATGCTGCGTCGCGAACGACAGGACCGCGCCATCGGGCGAGGTGTGGTGCTTGATCGCGGGTGCCGCGGCGAGCAGTGCGCGCTCGCCGGGCCGCGGGCCGAGCGCGAGGCCGGGCGCGGCGACGAGATCGAGCGCGTGCGCGAGGCGCGTCAGCGCCTCGGGCGCGTCCTCGAGCAACAGTCCGCTGACGCGCGGCGGGTCCTCACCGAGGACCGCGGTCACGGTTGCGGTCTCCTCGGCGCGCAGCGCGACGGTCGCCGCATGGCCAACCCGCAGCGCGTGCGTGCCGAAGCGGCTCGGCGTGACCGCGCTGACCCCGCGCACGCGCAGCCGCAGGTCGCGCGCGGCCGGCAGCGGCAGCGTCGTCGTCCCCGCCGCCGGCGCGACGATGTCGTCGAGCTGCGCGATCGCCTGGTAGTCGAGCGCGAGCGTCATCGCCGGGCCGGGCGTCAGCGGATCGGCACCCCCGGGCCAGGCGATGTCGACGCTGTAGAGGTGCTTCCAGCCCGGGGGCGTCTCCGGCGCACCGGGGTCGGGAGGAATGCTGTCCAGCGGCGCGAGCCGCGCCTCGACCTCGACGCGCAGCGTGTCGACGTCGGGGTCGTCGATGCCGACGACGTCGACGGCCGGGTCGCCGACGCGCGCCGCGAGCGCTTCGAGCTGGGCCGCGGTGAGCGGGGCCGCGCAGGCCGCCTCGGGGAAGCCGACGAGCGGCCGCGCGACGGTGAGCGTCGCCGGCGCCGGGTCGGGCGCGAACGCGCCGATCGCCGGCGCCCGCGGCGGGATCATCCGCACGAAGCGGCGCGTCGCGACGTGCGTCGCGTCGGTGTGCTCGGGGCCGTCGGAGGCGAGCGGGCCGCCGCCGCTGAGGTCGCCGAGCCGGACGCGGAAGGCGTAGGTCTCGCCGTACTGCAGCGCGACGCCGACGGGCATGCGCCAGTCCGCCGCGGGCGCCACCGCCGGCGCGACGCCGTTGGCGGGCAGCAGGCGGCGCATCACCGGGTCCTCGGCGACGAGGCAGCCGCCGTTCCACTGCGCGAAGTAGCGCGGCAGCCAGGCGCGTGTGTCGTCCGGGCGATCGGCGCGGATCGGCAGCGCCTCGACGGTCAGGTCGCGCACGCCGTCGGCGAGCCCGAACGTCGCGGCGAGCGCCGGGTCGAAATGCAGGTCGGCGCGACAGAGCGAGGCCCACGTCGGGTCCGCCGCGGAGCGCACGTCGACGCGGTAGCCGGCGACGGTCATCGGGGAGTCCAGGCGCTGGGCGCCGGCGACCGTGCGCAGGCGGGCGATCTCGAGCTGGCGGTTCTGCCAGAGCGCGACCTGTTCGTCGTCCCAGCCGATCTGCAGGCCGACCTCGGTCGTCGCCGGGAGCTTCGCGTGATCGCCGCTGGCCGCGTCGAGCGTGTCGGGCTGCGCGCAGTGCACGAGGCGCGCGAAGCCGTCGTCGTACGTCAGCGCCTCGTGCTGCACCTCGTCGAGCTGGGCCTCGGCGTCGGCGAGCGGCGCGCCACCGCCGGGCGTGCTCGTCACGGGGAAGACGACCGCGGCGAAGAGCGCCCGCGGGCCGCGCAGCGCCGGGACGCGCGCGGCGTAGACGCCGACCTCGTCGCCGGGGACGGCGGCGAGCAGCGCGTCGGTCGCGGCCGGGCGCACGAGCAGGAAGCCGCCGGCGTCGAGCGCGCCGCCGAGCGCCGCTGCGCCGACGGTGAGCGTGCGGATGATGCCGAGGCCGCGCGCGAGGTCCGGCTGGCGCAGCGCGCCGGAGATCAGCGCGCCCCAGGTGAGGCGGTCGTCGGCCGGCTTGCGGCCGGTCCCCTTCGTGTCCATCGCGCGCAGCGCGCAGCCGTACTCCTCGCCGATGATCCCGTAGGGCGTCCGCGCGACCCCGCCGGTGTGCTCGAGGTAGCTCGCTGGCAGCGGCTTGAGGATCGTCATGGCAGCCGGCACGCCGCCGCGCTGGGCGCCGTCGGCGGGGATGTTCGGGCCCGCCATCGCCTGCCAGGCCGCGGCGCCGAGCGCGGGCGCCGGGAGCGTGATCGTGTCGACGACCGTCGCGGCGCCCGGCGCGGGCAGCCCGCCCGTGCCGGCGACGACCGCGACGTCGAGGACCGGGGCGTGATCGCAGAAGGCGGTCCCGCCGGCCGGGAGCAGCGGGCTCGTCGGATCGGTCGCGGGCAGCAGCACGACGTTCAGCTCGAGCGCCATCGCGCCGGCGGCGTCGGCGGCCCAGCGCTGCGGCAGGGCGATGATCGAGATGCGGCGGTCGGCGAGGGCCATGGCGATCTCCTAGACGAGCTGCGGGATGTCGTAGGTCTGCGAGAACTGCCAGGAGCCGTCCCAGTCGAAGCCGGCGAGGCCCCAGCAGGCGGCGACGTGGATGCCGACGGCGACGAGGCCGATGATCGTGACGTGCTCCGGCGGCAGGGCGATCGGGGCCTGGACCCCGAGCCCGGCGGTGAGGGTCAGCGCGGCGCTCGCGAGGCCGGCGAGCACGTCGACGGTCGCCTGTCCCGTGAGCAGGACCTTGAGCGTGATGTCGCTCCCGCGCACCTCGATGGCGAGCGCGAGGACGAGCGAGGCGCTGCCGCTCGCGACGCCGACGTCGATCGCGATGCCGGCGCCGATCCCCGCTTCGAGCGTCAGCACGGGGTCGCCGCTGGCGACGCCGAGCGTCAGGGCGCCGGTCCCGCTGAGCGGCGTGACGATCCAGTGAAACGGATGGCGCTCGCTGCCGATGCCGACGGAGAAGTCCAGGCCGGGCGGGGACAGCACGGCCGTCATCCCGAGCTCGACGGCGACGTCGGTGATGTCGCCCATCCCGAGCGGCAGCTTCGGCAGGGCCACCGCCTCGGTCACCGTGAGATGGCCGTCGGCGAACGCGACGTGCAGCCCGCCGGTGTCCACGCCGGCGAGGCGGGCGAGGTCGTCGAGCCTCGAGAAGACCGACTGGACCGGGCCCAGCATCCCGCCGAACCCGACCTTCGGGTCCCGGAGGCTCGGGCGGTCCTTCGCGGACGCATGGACGTTGCCGCCGATCTTCATCAGCGGCTCGGTCCCGAGCTTGGAGACGACGAGCTCGAGCGTGACGTTCGCGAGCAGGACGTTCCAGGCCGGGTCGGCGGCGGGGTCGGCGTCCACCGTGACCTCGGCGGGCGCGCCGTCGCGCTCGTAGACGAGATCGACGCTCGCCACGCCGAGGGCGAGCAGCGGCGTGCGCTTGCCCGCAGCGACGACCCAGTGGTCGTGGTAGGCGAACGCGCCGTCGCCGGTCGTGCCGAGCTGCGGCGTGTTCGGGCTCTGGAGGACGGCGCCGAGGTTCGGGAAGACGCCGCCCGCGCCGAGCAGCGTGGCGATGTCGGCCATGTGCGGCGCCACGCCGAGGTCGGTCGCGGGCGCACCGGGCGCGACCTTCGGCGCGAGCGCGAGGACCTTCTGCGTGCCGGTGGACTGCAGGTAGCCGTAGACCGGCGTCTCGGGCTTTGCGACGCCGAGCAGCGTCAGCGGGTCGGCGAGCTCCCAGGGCGCGCCGGTGGCGAGCTGGACGACCGGCACCGGCGAACCCGCCGGGAGCTGGCGCACGCCCGCGTCGTTGCTCTGCGCGACGCCCCAGGCGCCGGCGCCGGGCAGCTTCGGCGCGCCGCGCAGCGCGGCGACGAGCCGGTTGCGGGCCACCCCGGAGACGTCGAAGCCCGTCGCGCGCAGCTGCGGACCCTTGCCGCCGAGGCCCGACAGGTCGACGTTGCAGGCGATCGTGCCGCCGGCGGGGCCCTGCGCCGCGAGCAGCGTCACGACCTGCTCGGCCGAGACCGCGGTCTCGATCGGCGGCTTGTCGGCATCGTAGGTGACCGTCGGGCGCAGCTGGAGCCAGCCGGTGATCTCGCCCGCCGCGACGTGCCCCGAGGCGTCGACGCCGGCGAGGACGTGCAGCTCGGGGCTGAGCAGGAGGTCGGCGTCGAAGCGCACCCGCTGGAACTCGGCCGGCTCGGAGCCGGCCGGCGGCGTGGGCGGGTCCTTGGCGTTGTCGGGGATGGCGATGGCGCCGGCCGCGCTCGCCGGCACGTTCACCGTCGCGCCGGGGATCTCGCGGATGTTGCGCACGTCGTCGAGGCGCTTGATCGCGCCGGCGACGACCGGCGGCTGGATGGCGTTCTGCGGGAAGACGAACTCCCCGGGCCGCATGGCCCGCCAGCCGGTGTCGGTCAGGTCGACGCCACCGTGGGCCTGGCGATCGAGCGTGATGACGCGCACGACCGGGATGCCCCAGGGGAAGATCGTCGAGCGCGCGACGATGACGTCGTGGACCGTGCGGCCGCGCAGGACGTGGAACGTCACGGACGTGATGCCGGTGCTGACGTTGTCGGCGTGCCAGAGGCTCCAGCTCGTCAGGCCGTGCGCCGCGATGTCGGCCGACTCCAGCGGCGCGACGTTCTTGAAGTTCGGTTCGACGAACGTCACGACGGTCCCGAGGATGTCGTTGGCGTATGCGTCGCCGGGCGGCTGCGGCACAGCCATCGAGCCCTTGAATCCGCCCGGGCTCGGCGCCACCGCCGGCGGCGCGATCATGCGCAGCTGGCGCGCGATCCTCAGCCGCTGCGGGAACTCGCCGTCGAGGCCGAAGACGCGCCCGCCGCCGCCGCCCTCGTGCACGAGCGTGGCGTCGAGGGCGATCGGGAGCGTGATCTGGGCCTGGACCCCGGGCGGATCGGGGGCGGCGTCGAACAGCCGGTCGGCGCGCGCGGCCGGGTTGACGGGGCACAGGCGCACGCCGCCGTCGTCGGGGTCGTGGATGACGCGCAAGCGGCGGCCGTCGCTGTCGCGCGTGATGTCGGGACGGCCGTCGTCGGGGTGGATCGGCTCCTGGCTGACGAGCGGAGGCCCGCTGATGTACAGGTCGCTCGCGCGCGCCTGCAGCGTCATGCCCGCGAGCGTCAGCGGCGCACCTTCGATCTGCGAGTCGACGCCGAGCAGGTCGCTGTGCGTCGAGACGTCGGCGAGGACGAACTGCTCGCGGCGCCCGAGGTCGCGCGCCCGCAGCTCGATCGTCGCGGCCGGTGGAGCGGGGGCCGTCCAGGTCGTGCGCAGGATCGCGTCGACGGGCTCGTCGAGGCGGGGGACGCGGCGGGCGGTGCGGTCGTTGAGGTACGGGTCGGCGAGCGTCGGCAGGACGCCGAGGATCCGGATGAGCGTCGTGATCTCCCCCGACTGCACGGTGGTCGCCGCGGCGTCGAGCGTCGCGGCGAGCTCGGTGCCGAACGCCGCCTCGATCGCGAGCAGCCCGTTGTCGAGCGCGAGGCTCACCGCGCGCGGGCTCCCGCTGTCGAGACCGGCTTGCAGCTGCGTGCCGGTCGCCGTCGCGCCCAGCGATACGTCGCCCGGGCCCGCGAGCGCGAGCGCGGCGCCGTCTGCGTCGCAGGGGGCGTCGACGGCGAGCCTGAGGTCGCCGCCGATCGAGACGCCGTCGCCGCCGGTCGCGCTCGTGAGCGTGACGCTGCGCGCGCGGGCGACCTCGAGCGTCGAGCGCCGCGCGGGCGCGGCGTCGGCCGCGGGGCGCTGCCAGAGCTCGCGGCCGACGGTCTGCGTCGCCGGCGAGGGGGTGGCCTGCAGGCGGGCGTCGCCGGCGCGCAGCTCGAGCGTTGCCGCGTCCAGCTCGATCGCGGCGCCGAACGCCGGGACGCCGAGCGTCAGGCCTGCGCCGAGCTCGACGAGCGCGATGCCGGGCTCGGCCTCGCCGAGCGCGCCGGGGACGTCGTTGGAGGTCCGCAGGCCCCAGGCGCCGCCGACGACCGGCGGGCTGCCGGCGAGCGTCGCGATCGTGCTCGCCGCCGTGGCCCGCGACGCGCCCGGGATCGCCGTCGCGACGCAGGGCAGCGCGACGACGTCGCGGCCGCCGGGTGCGCGGAAGTCGGGCGCGGCGGCGGTGGGCGCGAGCTCGACGCCGAGGGCCCAGCCGGCGGCGGAGGCACCCGTCGCGGTGATCGTCGTCGCCGCGGGCGCGGCGGTGACCGTCAGCGTCTGCGGCGGGGTCGCGCGCGCGGCCGCGGCGTCGGCGCCGATGCCGGCGGCCGCGGCGGGCGGATCGGCGGGCGCCTCGACGGCGAGCGAGAGCGTCGCGGTCGTCGTCGCGTCGAGGTCGAGCGTCGTGCCCGTGAGCGTCGCGGCCGCGTCGAGGTCGAGCAGCCCACCGGTGATGCGCACGCCCGCGTAGGAGGACGACGGCGCCTTGGGATCGAGGTCCGCGGAGTGCAGCCACGCGCTGCCGGCGGCGAGCGCGACCGTGGTGAGGGAGGGGCCGGCGGCGAGCGCCGCGGCGTCGACGGGCAGCTGCATGACCGGCGTCCCGGCGCGTGCGAGCACGAGCTCAGGCATCGCGTCCACCGTTGTCGAACATCGCGCCTCCCTTGGGTCACCGTGGCGGTGGCGCGATTAGATCCGGCGGCGCAAGCCGCGTGTGTGACATGGGCGACAGATGCCCGAGAACACGAAAACCCGCCGTGGGGCGGGCTCTCGGAGTGGGCGATACTGGGCTCGAACCAGTGACCTCCGCCTTGTCGAGGCGGCGCTCTCCCAGCTGAGCTAATCGCCCTGGGAGCGGCGAGGATAGCAATCGCGCGCGGGGGTTCGCGGCCGTCGGGCTGCACGCGCAGTACGCTCGCACGCGTGCCGACTGTGCCATCGGAACGATGATGCGGATCACCCTCGCCCAGGTGGCGAGCCAGCTCGGCGACATCGACGCGAACCTCGAGCGGGCGTCGGAGATCATCGTCGAGGGCGGGCGCAGGGGCAGCGATCTCGTCGTCTTCCCCGAGCTCTTTCTCACGGGCTACGCGCTCGGGCGCATCGACGCCGACCTCACGCTGTCGGCCGACGACCCGCGGCTCACGCGCCTGAGCCGCATCGCGCCCGAGACCGACGTCCTCATGGGCTACTACGAGGACGGCCTCGGGGTGCACAACTACAACGCCGCGACGTACTACGACGGCGACTCCGCCGTCCACACGCACCGCAAGCTCTACCTGCCGACGTACGACATCTTCGAGGAGCGCAAGCACTTCTCCCCCGGCCAGTCGATGCGGGCGTTCGACACGCGGCAGGGTCGCGTCGCGACGCTCATCTGCAACGACGCCTGGCAGCCGCACCTCGTCTTCCTCGCGGTGCAGGACGGCGCGCGGGTGCTGTTCGTCCCGACGAACTCGGCCCAGAGCCGCTTCCCCGAGCAGTACGACTCGCGCACGTACTGGCGCGACATCACGGTGTTCTACGCGCGGATGTTCCAGTGCTACGTCGTCTTCGTGAACCGCGTCGGCGACGAGGGCGAGAACCTGCGCTTCTGGGGCGGCTCGCACATCGTCGACCCCTGGGGCAAGATCGTCTGCGCCCTGCCCGACGACGAGGAGGCCGTCGTCACGACCTCGATCGACCTCGCGACGGTCCGCAAGCGCCGGCGCGAGGTGCCGCTCGTCCGCGAGGCGCGCCTCGGCCTGCTCGCGCGCGAGGCGACGCGGCTGGCCGAGGAGGGCGGCGACGCCTGAGCGTGGGTGCAGGCTGAGCCGCCCGGCGCCGCTCGCTACCCTTGGCCCGCACTCGGCGCCGTGGCGGAGTGGCTACGCAGCGGCCTGCAAAGCCGTTTACTCCGGTTCGAGTCCGGACGGCGCCTTGATCTAGACGGCGACGGGTCCCGACGCGTACTGGCGGGTCTGGTTGCGCCCCTGCTGCTTGGCGGTGTACAGCGCCCGGTCGGCGAGCTCGTAGAGCTCGTCGCCGTCGCCGGCGACCGTCAGGTCGCAGACGCCGACGGAGATCGTCAGGGTGCCGACCTGCTGGAACGGCGCGTCGGCGATCGCGTGACGCACACGATCTGCGGCGGCGAGGGCCTCGGTGCCGTCGACGTGGAGGATCCACGCGAACTCCTCCCCGCCGACGCGCGCGACGAGCTCGCCGTCGCGCGTGATGTCCTGCAAGCGTCCGCCCAGCTCGCGCAGGACGCTGTCGCCGACGAGGTGGCCGTTCTGATCGTTGATGGCCTTGAAGTGATCGAGGTCGAGGATCGCGACGCTCAGCGGCTGCCGACCGCGGCGCGCGCGTGAGACCTCGGTGCGCAGGCGCTCGTGGAAGACGCGGTGGTTCGCCAGCCCGGTGAGCGGATCGTGCGTGGCGAGCCGCTCGAGCTCCGCCAGGTGCCGCTTGCGCTCGCTGATGTCGCGAATCGTGCTGACGTATCCGAGCAGCTGTCCGTCGACTCCGCGCGCGGGGACGGCCGTGATCGAGACCTCGAATCTCGTGCCGTCGCTGCGCATGAACGTCGTCTCGAACTCGTGGCCCTGCTCGCCGATCAGGGCGCGCTCGCGGGAGATCTCCTCGACTACCTCGGGAGCCCAGAACGGGTAGGGGGTGCGCGCTCCGACGAGCTCCTCGCGCGCGAGGCCCGTCAGGTCGCACAGCGCCTGGTTGACCTCCAGGATCGCCCCGTCGCGGGTCATCATGAACCCCTCGTGCATCGAGCTCGTGATCGCCGCGCCGTAGTCGCGCTCGCTGCGCAGCTCGCGCTCGGCACGGCGCAGGTCCGTCACGTCCTGCACGGTCCCGGAATACACGCCGGGACGACCGGGGTCGCGCCGACCGATCCCGTGCAGCGTCCGCGTGATGCCGCTGTCGTGGACGATCCGGTATTCGAGCTCGAAGGACGGGCCGCCGCCGAACGTCGTCGCGTAGGCCGCGGCCAGCCGCTCCCGGTCGTCGGGGTGGATGTGCGCGAACAGCTCCTCGCTGGTCGCCGGCCCCCGCGCGGGGTCCCGATCGAAGATCGTGTACATCTCGGACGTCCAGGTCGCCTCGTCCGTCGCGCTGTCCCACGACCACGAGCCGACATGAGCGATTCGCTGCGCCTCGTCCAGCGCGCGGCGCTGGCGCTCGAGCACGAGCATCTGGCCCTGCATGAGCCGTGTCTCGCGCCGGCGGCTGGCCCGCGTCACGGCCAGGGAGGCGATCGCGAGGATCAGCACGGCGACGACGACGATCCCGATCCCGATGCCCGACGCCGTCTCGATGTCATGCGTTCGCCGCCCCTCCATGACGGCCGTGTAGCGCTCGTTCGCGGCCAGGAACGCGGCCGACGCATCGCTGCGCGGCTTCGCGATCGCGATCGACAGGGGCCGCACGCCATGGACGCGGATGTTCTCGGCGTCCCGCAGCGCCAGGCCGTACCAGCGCTGCGCGCTGCGCGCCTCCCGGGCGAGGATCGGTCGCGCCGAGGCGACGTCGCGAGCATCGGCGCGCACGGTCCGCAGCGCGGCCTGCACCGGGACGGTCAGGCGATCGAAGTCGTCGAGCGCCGCCGTGTCGCCGGTCTGCAGAAACACGCGCAGCGCGTTGCTGCGGCCGAGCCAGGCCGCGAGCAGCTGCTGGGAATGCTGCACCCGCTCGAAGGCGCGCTGCTCGGCCGACCGCTGAATCGACGACGTCGCGAACGCCGTCGCGGCGACCAGAAGGACCGCCAGCAGCACGAGCAAGGCGACGCGCAGGCCGGACGAGAACGTGGGTCTGCGCGGGAACATCGCCCTCCACCAATCGGCACACGCCGCCGGAACATGTAGCGCCGGCCCCATGACCCTCGGCAGGTTGCGCACCCGATCGACGACCGCGGTCCGCCCGGATCGGTCCTCCTCGCGCCCGGAGCGCGACACTGTGCCCGTGAGCATCACGCTGCACCGGGGCGACATCACGACCGACGGCGCGGCCGACGCGATCGTCAACGCCGCGAACCCGAGCCTGCTCGGCGGCGGCGGCGTCGACGGCGCGATCCACCGCGCGGCCGGACCCGAGCTCCTGCGCGAATGCCGCGCACTCGGCGGCTGCGAGACGGGCGACGCGAAGATCACCGGCGCCGGCCGCCTGCCCGCGCGCCACGTCATCCACGCCGTCGGGCCGGTCTGGCGCGGGGGCGGCGAGCGCGAGCCCGAGCTGCTGGCCTCCTGCTACCGCCGCGCGATCGAGCTCGCCGCCGCGCACGGCTGCGCCCGCGTCGCGTTGCCCGCGATCTCCGCCGGCGTCTACGGCTACCCGCTCGCCGCGGCGGCACGGGTCGCGATCGACGCCACGCGCGCCGCGCTCGACGACCACCCGGAGGTGCGCGAGGCGCGCTTCTGGCTGTTCGGCGACGACGCCCACGCCGCCTTCGCCGCCGCGCTGGAGCCGTGACGACGACCGCGGCGATCGTCCTCGCCGGCGGGCGTTCGACGCGCATGGGCACGCCGAAGGCCGCGCTCGAATGGCACGGCTCGACGCTCCTGCGCCGCGTCGCCGGGATCGCCGCGCGCGCCGTCGACGGCCCCGTCGTCGTCGTGCGCGCGCCCGGCCAGGCGCTGCCCGCGCTGCCGGCGGCCTTCGAGCTCGCGGCCGATGCGCAGGAGGGTCACGGTCCGCTCGCCGGGCTCGCGGCCGGCCTGGCGGCGATCGGCGATCGCGCGCAGGTCGTCTACCTCACGGGCGTCGACGTGCCGTTCCTGCACCCCGCCTTCATCCACCGCGTGCTCGCGCTGCTCGGGCCGCTGGACGACATCGCCCTCCCCCGCGCGCACGGCTTCGCCCAGCCGCTCGCCGCCGCCTACCGCACCGCGACCGTCGCCTCGCAGCTGCGCAAGCTGCTCGCCGCCGACCCCGAGCCCGGCAGCCGCGCGCTGCTGCGCCGCTGCCGCGTCGCCGAGCTCGCCGAGGCCGTGCTCCGCGCCGACCCCGAGGTCGCCGTCCACGACCCGCTCCTGCTGTCGCTGCGCAACCTCAACGCGCCGCCCGACTACGCGGAGGCCCGCCGGCGCCCCGCGCCGACGATCGCCGTGCGCGTCGACGGCGGCCGCCCGCACGCGCACGAGGCCGCGACGCTGCTCGCCGGCGCCCGCGCCGCCGGCTGCGCGCTCGACGCCGCGCACGCGACGATCAACGGACACCCCGCCACCGACCCCGAGGAGCCGCTCGTCGCCGGCGACCTGCTCGAGCTGGTGTCTTGAGTCTGCCTCACGACACCTACCGCGGCCAGGGCATGACGACGTCGAAGAGGCTGCCGTTGAGCGTGCGCGCGGCGAACGTCAGCAGCTGGCGCGCGTCCGTCCGCGTCGCGTGCGGGCGCCCGCCGAAGCCCACGCGACCGACCTGATTGGCCATCCGCTGCCACGCGTAGACGCACGCGGCGTCCCCCGTGCAGGGTCCGACGGTCGTCGTGATGATCGCCTGCGGCGCGACGCCCCGCGCGGTCCAGCTCAGCGTCGGGCGCAGCCGGGCTGCGTCGATCTGCGCGGCGCGGACCGCGATCGTCCGCACGTCGTAGGGCAGGCGGTCGCCCTCCCAGGGCCGCACGACGCGCAGGCCGAACGCGCGGTCGGCGTACGTCGTCCACGCGCTCGCCGGCAGCAGCATGTCGACCATCGCGACGTTGCGGCTGCGGTGCGGCCGCACGACCTTCCCGCGCGGGGTCAGCGTGACGCGGATCGCGTTCGTCCGCGCGATCGGACGCGGCACGAGGGCGCTGACGCGCAGGACGATCGTCCGGCGGGGATGCAGGAGGACCGCGCGACTGAAGGCCGGCGGGCAGGACGGCGACCGCGACGGTCCGCCGACGCAGCGGCCGATGCGCAGGACGGCCCGGAAGTCCTTCGTGCGCGAGCGCGCGGTGAGCTTCGCCGACACGAGGATGCGGCTCCCGCGCGCCTGCGCCCGGACGTCGAAGCGGGCGACGCGCACCTCGCTCTCGCGCAGCGTGAGGTCGCTGTGCGGGCGCGGGTTGTAGCGCCCGGGTGCGGCCGCGCTCGCGGTGCCGGCGGCGACGAGGACCGCGACGGCGCCGAGGGCTGCGAACGGGTGGCGGCGCGCGCTCATGGCCCGCGAAAAGATCGCAGGCGGCCCCACACATAGCATTTCGTCTAATCCTGTTCTGCAGAACCCGAAAAGTGCGGCCGGAGCAGGACCTTTTGCACACGTCGATCGTGGTAGTTTCACCGCCTTCGACCTTCCCCCACCGGTGATCACGCGCGCCCTGCGCACCGACAGAACGAGGTCCGCCACATGAGCGCACAGCCGACGATCGCAAGCGAACCCGTGCAGGTCGGCGGGCCGTACTGGGAGGAGCTGTCGGTCGGCGATCTCTACGTCGAGTTCCCCGCGATGACGATCAACGAGGGACACGCCGCACTGCACCAGTCGATCGTCGGCGACCGCCTGCGCCTGGCGCTCGACGCGTCGCTGTCCGAGAAGGTCGCGGGCCGGCGCCTCGCGCACCCGAACCTCGTCTGCGACATCTCGATCGGGCAGTCGACGCTGCCGACCCAGCGCGTCATCGGCAACCTCTTCTACCGCCGCCTCATGCTGCGCCGGCTGCCGGCGATCGGCGACACGCTGAAGACGACGACGGAGATCGTGGCGCTGAAGCGCAACGCGATCAAGGAGGGCCGCAAGCCGACCGGCCTCGCCGTCCTGCACATCGTCACGAAGGACCAGGAGGACCGCGCGATCCTCGACTACTGGCGCTGCGCGATGCTCCCGATCAAAGACGTCGAGGCATCGCAGCCGCACGCCGACGACCTCGACCAGTTCCCCGCCGACCTGCCGCCCGAGGCGCTCGCGGCGACGCTCGACGGCATCGACCTCGAGACGTACCGCAACGAGGTCCCGGGCCGCCACTTCGCCGATCTCACCGCCCCGACGACGTGGGTCCTCGACGGCGGCGACAGCGTCACCGGCGCGCCCGAGCTCGTCCGGCTGTCGCTGAACATCGCCAAGGCGCACAGCGACCCCGGCTCACACCACTCCGGCAAGCGCCTCGTCTACGGCGGGCACACGATCGGCATCGCCGCCGCGCATCTCACCAAGACGCTGCCGAACCTCGTGACGATCATCGGCTGGCATCACTGCAACCACCTCGCCCCGGTCTTCGAGGGCGACGTGCTGCGCAGCACCGTGCACCTCGAGAGCACCGAGGCGCTGCCCGGCGGCGGCGGCCTCGTGACGCTGCGCATCGAGGTCGCGGCGCAGCGGGCCGACGGCGCACTGGACGACGTCTTGGACTGGCGACTTGTGGGGGCGATGGCATGACGGACGGGATTCTCAACGGAGTGCGCGTGATCGAGGGCTCGGCGTTCGTCGCCGCGCCGACCGCGGGCATGACGCTCGCCCAGCTCGGCGCGGACGTCATCCGCTTCGACGCTCCCGGCGGCGGCCTGGACTGGAAGCGCTGGCCGCTGACCTCCAGCGGCGACAGCCTCTTCTGGTCGGGGCTGCAGAAGGGCAAGCGCTCGATCGAGATCGACCTGCGCTCGGAGGAGGGCCGCGAACAGCTCTCGCAGCTCATCACGCTGCCCGGGCCGGGCAACGGCATCTTCATGACGAACTTCCCCGCCCGCGGCTGGATGAGCTACGAGAAGCTCAAGGAGCGCCGCGAGGACCTCATCATGGTCGTCATGACGGGCAACCACGACGGCTCGTCGGAGGTCGACTACACCGTCAACCCGTCCGTCGGCTTCCCCGAGGCGATGGGCCCGCGCGACAGCGCCGTGCCGACGAACAGCCTCATGCCGGCCTGGGACACGGCGATGGGCGGCCTCGCCGTCGTCGGCCTGCTCGCCGCGCTGCGCCACCGCGACGCCACGGGCGAGGGCCAGCTCGTCGAGATCGCGCTGTCGGACGTCGCGATCGCGACGGTCGGCAACCTCGGCCGGATCGCCGAGGTCCAGCTCGAGGGCCGCGAGCAGCCGCGCGACGGCAACTACCTCTACGGCGCCTTCGGCGGCGACTTCCCGACGAGCGACTCACGGCGCGTCATGGTCGTCGCGCTCACCGGCCGCCAGTGGAAGGCGTTGAAGGAGGCGACCGGCACCGAGGAGCTGTTCGACACCGTCGCCACCGCGACGGGCCACGACTTCCGCGGCGAGGCCGGGCGCTACAAGGGCCGCGAGCTCATCCGCGAGCTGCTGACGCCGTGGTTCGCCGAGCGCACGCTCGAGCAGATCCGCGACACGTTCGCGGGCACCGGCGTGTCGTGGGGGCCCTACCAGACGTTCAAGCAGCTCGTCGCCGACGATCCGCGCTGCTCGGAGGCCAACCCGATGTTCTCGATGGTCGAGCACCCCGTCGGGACGTACCTCACCCCCGCCTCGCCGCTGAACTTCAGCGTCAGCGGGCGCATTCCGGCGAAGCCCTCGCCGCGCCTCGGCGAGCACACCGAGGACGTGCTGTCGCTGCTGGAGACCGAGGCCGCTCAGCCGGCCTCGTAGTGCTCCAGTAGCCGCAGCCACACCTCGCTGCGCGTCGGGAACGCCGGCGCGCAGTCCCACAGCCGCGCGATCGGGACCTCGCCGACGATCGCGATCGTCGCGGCGTGCAGCCACTCTGCGACCTCGAAGCCGATGAACGTCGCGCCGACGACGACGTCGCGCTCGCCGTCGACGACGAGCGTGCACGTCCCGGCGGTGTTGCGGCCGACATAGCTCGCCCCGGCGGTGCCGGCGCTCGGGTGCGTCACCGTGCGCACGGCGATGCCGGCGTCGCGCGCCGCCGCCGCCGTCAGCCCGACCGCGGCGACCTGCGGGTCGGTGAAGATCACGCGCGGCGAGCCGGCGCCGTCCTGCGTCGCACGCGCCTCCTCGTCGCCGTCGATCGCGAGGCTCGCGACGCGGGCCTGGTACTTGCCCATGTGCGTCAGCAGCGAGCGGCCGTTGACGTCGCCGATGGCGTAGAGCCACGGGTGGCCCGCGACGCGCATCCGGTCGTCGACTGCGATCGGCGCGCCGGGTTCCAGGCCGACGCTCTCCACGCCGAGGTCGATCGTCGCCGGCCGCCGCCCGACGGCGACGAGCAGCTCGTCGCCGGTCAGCTCGCGCCCGCCCTCGAGCGTCAGCGTCACGTCGCCGCCGGCCTGCGGGCGCGCGACCGCGGTGGCCCTGGCGTCGAGCAGCACCTCGACGCCGGCCGCGCGCAGCGCCGTCGCGACCTCGTCGGAGGCGACGGGCTCCTCGCGCGCGATGAGCCGCTCGGCGCCCTCGACGAGCGTCACCTCGGAGCCGAGCGACGCGTATGCCTGGGCGAGCTCGACGCCGACGACGCCGCCCCCGAGCACGAGCAGCCGCCGCGGGACGACGGCGCTCGTCGTCGCCTCGCGGTTCGTCCATGGGCGCGCGTCGGCGAGGCCCGGGATCGGCGGCATCGCCGCGACGCTCCCCGTCGCGAGGACGACGGCGCGGCGCGCGTGCAGGAGCTCGTCGCCGACCCGCACGCGCCGCTCGCCCTCCAGGCGCCCGGTGCCGCGCACGAGCGTGATCGCGCGGTCGTTGAGCCACGGCAGCTGGACGGAATCGTCGAGGTCGTGGATGACCTCGTCGCGGCGGCGCAGGACGGCGCCGGGGTCGAGCGCGCCGGTCACGGCCTCGCGCACGCCGGGCACGCGGCCGGCCTCGCGCAGCAGCTCGGCGGGGCGCAGCAGCGCCTTGGACGGCATGCAGGCGTAGAAGGAGCACTCGCCGCCGACGAGCCGCGCCTCGACGATCGCCGTCTCGTGCCCGGCCTCGGCGACGCGCCCGGCCAGCACCTCGCCCGCAGGCCCGGCGCCGACGACGATGACGTCGAACTCGCGCTCGCTCACGGCGTGCAGCCTACGCGGGTGGAGAAACGTCGCGACCGTGCGGCGACCTACCCGATCGTCTAGGGCCGTTGCGCGGCGGCGCGAGCAGCATCGATGACGGCACCGGGTTCACCGCGTGAAGCCCGGTCCACGTGCCCCACGGTCGTCGCCCCCATCGACGCCGGGCATGAGGGCGTCGGAGGGGTCCAGGGACGGACACCCTCCGCGTCCGACGCCCGCGTGGGCGATCTCGATCCGGTTCTCAGCAGGCGACCGCGTCGGCCACCGGCATGAGGTTGTTGAGGTGCGCGTAGTGGCTGGCCTCGGTGCGGTTGGCGACGCCGAGCTTGCGGTACGTGTTGGAGAGGTGGAACTTCACCGTCTGCTCGGTGACCCACAGGCGCCGGGCGATCTGCCCGTTCGTGTGGCCCTCGGCGACGAGCCCGAGGATCTCCTTCTCGCGCAGCGTCAGCGGGCAGTCGGCGGCGACGGCCGGCGCGCGCCGCTCGTAGCGGTGCACGACGTTCCCGCGGACGACCTCGCGCAGCATCGTGCCGAGGCTGACCGGGTGCATCGCCTTGGACAGGACGGCATGGGCGCCGGCCTCGAAGACGTCGGCCAGGCGCTCGTCGTCCATCTGCAGCGTCAGCAGCAGGCGCTGGGCGCTCGGAGCGTGGTCGGCGGCCTCGCGCAGTCGGGCGAACGCGTGGTCGGGCCGCTGGCCGGTGGCGCGCGGGTCGTGCATGTCGTCGACGAGGACGACGTCGGGACGCAGGTCCATCAGCGCGTCACGCGCGGTCATGCGCCCGTCGATGACGCCCACGACGCGGAAGCCGGCCGTCTGCTTCAGCGCCAGGCGGATGGAATGCGCGACCAGCGAGTGGTCGGCGACGATGAGCAGGCGCTTCATGCGAGCTCACCCGTGAGGTCCTGCGTGGTCTGCGTGCTGGTCATGTGCTCGCTCCCTTCCGTGGTTGCGTAGGCGGCCGGCGCGAGGACCATCGAGAAGCCCAGTTCCGCGCCGGATTGGAGGACGAGATCGGCGGCCTCGTTGCGAGAACGAACGCCGAGCTTTGAGAAGGCTGACGACAGATGGCATTTCACGGTGCTCTCCGCAAGGAACAACTCACCGGCGATCGCTTTGTTGCTCTTCCCGCTGACGACAAGTCCGATCACCTGCTTCTCGCGGCTGGAGAGCGTCGGGCGATCGACGTCGTGACGGCGTGTGGCGGGGACGGCGATCTGCCCGGCGACGATCGCCCGGATCGTGACCGCCAGCGAGGTCTCGAGGTCGCACTCGAAGACGACGCCGTTGGCGCCGGCCTCGACGGCGCGGCGGATCCCGCGGCGCGAGTCCTCGGGCATGACGGCGACGATGTGGACGTCGGGGAGGTGGCGGCGCAGGCGGCGCATCTGCTGGTCGCGCGCCGTCACGCCGCGGCCGAAGACGACGACGAGGACGTCGGGGATCGCTGCCAGCGGCGGGTCGGCGTCGCCGCCGCTGCGCCAGCGGGTCGCGACGACCATCCGGTCGGCGACGAGCGCACCGTCGATGCGGCGGGCGGCGAGGTCGTCGGGAGCGAGCACGGCGATGCGCAGCGCCTTCGGCACGGGCGCCGTCTCGGGGTCGACGTTGTCGACGCTCATCGGCGACCGGTACCCCACTGCATCATCCCCGGCATGGCGCCGCTGTCGTCCCTGCTCGCTGCATTGGGCAGCATTCGTGCCTCTCTAGGTCCGGTGGCCCCCGGCCGCTCCGCGGCCTTCAGTGCTCTGCACGGTCGCAGAGGTGCCGGAGCTTGGCATCGGGCTTAGCCACTGGATCACGTGCCTGAACCAGACGCCTGACTGCGGACACGAGCCATCGCGACTGTGGGTAAGCCGCAGCCCGCTCTGCGAGATCTCGCATCCGCACTACGACCAAAATCCCAGTGCATTGGGACCGCGCGAGCCGGCGGGGATGCCCCGGCTATAATCCGGCGTCCCGCGGATGTAGCTCAGTTGGCTAGAGCGTCTGCTTGCCATGCAGAAGGTCGAGGGTTCGAGTCCCTTCATCCGCTTCGCACCGAAAGCCCCGCGTTTGCGGGGCTTTCGTCGTTTCAGGCCGAGCGTTACGAGCGGCGAGTCCGTTCTTGCTACAGGTCCTGGCTACAGGTCGGCCGCCCATTTCGGGCTTTCCACACCGAGGGTGCGTTTCCTGAGGCGCTCTTCGGCGGTCCGAGGGACGCGGACCGCGGCACCAGCTGGTGTTCGACGCGCCAAGGTCGCAGGCGGCGGCCCTTGATTACTAATGGTGATCGGTCCGGGCGTCGACAAGCTTCTGGTGCTGCGCTGGCGCTCCATGCTTCTCGCCGTCTGTGTCGCCGCGATGGCCTGTGCTTTTGGTGGATGTTCGCAAGAGGCGTCGCGAAATGGAAAGCAGGTGCTGCGCGGCCTCGTCGGTCAGCCCGCATTGCCCGCTTCGGTCACCGCACCTCCGGCCGGTTTCGACGGCGCGGTGGGGCAGGCGCCGCAGACGGGGCGCTGGCGGGTGGACATCCGCTACACCATGGGGCGAGGTGTCGGGACCTACTACCCGGGTCGCCGGGTCGCGCGCCTGTGGACGATCAAGGGCGACTGCGCTCACGGGCCGTGCACGCTGCAGGAGCACAATCGCGAGGGGGACCAATCTGCGCCGCTGCGGCGAGGGTCGCACGGTTGGGAAGCCGATTTCGGCAAGTCGTCGACGGTGTGCGATCCCAAAACCGGCGACACCTGGAGCAGCCGGCTGCGGCTGCGGCTGCGGTTCACCGCCGGCGGACGTCACCTCCAAGCGCACCAGGCCAATCTGTCCGTCGGCGGTCGTTGCGGCTACGGCATAACGCGCGCCACCGTGACCGGCCACCGCTCAGATGCCCGAGACGCGCTCGGCGATGACGGCCCAGTCGCAGATGACGCCGGGCCGCTCAACCACATCACCGAAGCCGCCATGGCCGCATCGGTTGGAGAAGTGGCCGATCGTCGCACCGACGTCATCGCCGACCAGCTCCGACAGCTTTTGGGCGCACCCGTCAAGCTGGACATCCGTGTGCGATTGACCGACTGCCGGTCGCGACTGCACACCGCGACACGCCGGGGACTTCCCTTCGAGTGCATCGTCTCCGGCCCCTCCGACGCCGGCCCAGCAGCCGTGCTGATCAGAATCGCCGACGTCGAAGGACGCTGCTGGCGAGGGGCGATGGGCCGAGTCGCCCTCGGCAGCAGGCGGATCGACCTTCCCCAAGACGTATCCGATGGCCTCTTCGCATTCACGAAGCTCTACGGCTGTGCGTAGAAACCTGACCCCGGCCGCGAGCGGAAGTCAAGCGCTCCGACGAAGCTTCCAACCGGCGCTGGTGTGCGGCTTTCTCGCAAGCTCCCTAAACGACTCCTACTAGGAAGAAGACAGGCGCTTCGGCGGACTCTTGCTGCTCGCGCGTACCAGATGGTCCTTCCAGCGTGGTCCGGCCGGCCGGCACTACACCGGCGGGGTTCGGCGCAGCGCCATGATCGCGACGTCGTCGCGCAGCGGGCGATCGACCTCCTGCAGGGCATCCATGAGCCGGTCCACGAGCTCCTGGGCGCTCGCACGCGACGTGCCGGACAGCAGTTGCGCGACGTGTTGCTCGTCGACGCGGATGCCGCTCAGGCAGGTGTCCTGGATGCCGTCGCTGCAGATCACGATCGCATCCCCGCGGGCGAGCGTGAGCTCGCAGGTGTGAAAGGCGGGATCCTCGACGGCCCCGAGCATCGTTCCGCGCGCGGCCGTCGGCTCGATGCTGCCGTCCTCGCGCACGACCAGTGGCGGCGGGTGTCCCGCGACCGCGAGCGTGACGCCGGCGCCCGGCGGGCTGATGTCGATCTGCCCGTAGACCGCCGTGCATGTCTCCACCCGCCCCGTGCGGTGCATCAACAGCGCGGTGTTGAGGTCCGCCAGGATCGCGTCGGGTTCTTCGTGCAGCATCGCCGCGGTGCGCATCGTGTACCGCGCAAGCGACGTGACCGCGGCCGCCTCCGGGCCCTTGCCGCAGACGTCGCCCAGGAAGAACCCCGCGCGGTGTCGCGCGAGCGGGAAGAGGTCGTAGAAGTCTCCGCCGACCTCCTCCGGCGCCGACGGCTCGTAGTGCACGGCGACGTCGAGCCCGTCGATCGCCGGCAGGCGCGGCGGCGACAGGCTGCGCTGCAGCGTGCGCGCCAGCTCCTCGGCACGGCGCTGATGGCCGAGCGCCTCGTCGCGCAGCTCGCGCTCACGCTGCAGCTCCGCGGCGAACATCTCGCGATCGACCAATGAGCGCCGGCGCTCGCGCGCGGCCGCCTCGCGGTCGCGCTCTGCCACGAGGCGGTCCAGGGCCGCGAGCGAGCGCTGCTCTGCGGCCTTCGCGCGCTGTCGCGCGGCTCGCTTGCGCTGCTCACGGGCGCGCACGACGGCGTGCGCGCCGCTGAGCGACCGCGCATCGTCGTCCTGCGCGTCGGCGATCCCGGCCTGTGTCATCGCCAGATCGCGCGCGGCAGCCGCCAGGTCTCGTGCCATGGCCGCGACATCGCGTGTCTCGGCGATCGCGTCACGCTCCTCGCCGGCCCGCAGTCTCGCCCGCGCGCCGTCATCGCGCATGCCGTCGCCGGCGTCCGGCGGCGTCCGATCGCCGTCGGACACCACCTGCTCGGCATCCGCAAGCATCTGTCCGCTGCGAGGCGCGCCCGCAGCGCTGCGGCTCTTCGATCGCCCGTTCGTGCTCCCCTCGGGACGATCGCCCAACTCTCTGTGAGCCACGGTCTGTCTCCACACGGCTGAGCGGCGAGTCTCAAGAGATCCCCGTGCCCATCCAATTGACCAGATCAGCCTAGCGCCCGCGCCGGGTCGCTCGACGCGCCGTTTGCAGCGCAGTGGCGGCATCACAGCTTTTCCCGTCCTTCAGGGGCTAAGGTACGAGTTGTGTCTATAACTCTGACCCAGCTTCGAAGCTTTCTCGCGGTGATGCGCGGGGGTTCCGTCACGGCTGCGGCGGACGAGCTCGTCGTGACGCAGCCGTCCGTGTCGGCGGCCGTCGCCGCGCTCTCCCGCGAGCTCGGGACCCCGGTGACCGAGCGCGAGGGACGCGGCATCCGGCCGACCGCCGCGGGGACGGCCTTCGCGCCGTTCGCCGCCGACGTCATCGGCCTGCTCGAGGAAGGGCGCCGCGCGGCGCGCGAGGCCGCCCACCTCGCCGACCGGCGCCTGCGCCTCGCCGCCGTGACGACCGCCGCCGAGTCGTTCGTGCCGCCGCTGATGCGCGCCTTCACGGCGTCCAACGGCGACATCGGCCTGACGCTCGCCGTCGGCAATCGCGAGCAGGTCCTCGACCTCGTCCTCGATCACCGCGCCGACGTCGCGATCGGGGGCCGCCCCCCGCGCGACCCGCGCATCCAGTCGACCGCCGTGCTGCCCAACGAGTTCGTCCTCATCACGTCGCCCGACGACCCCCACGCCGGCGGCGGGACCGTCGACGCGACCGAGCTCGAGCGCCGCGTGTGGCTGCTGCGCGAGCCCGGCTCGGGCACGCGGATCGTCAACGAGGAGTTCCTCGCCGCCGCCTCGCTGGAGCCGCAGACGCTGACGCTCGGCTCCAATGGCGCGATCAAGCAGGCCGCGCGCGCCGGCATCGGCGTCGCGTTCATCTCACGGGCGGCGGTCGCCCTGGAGCTCGAGCACGGGCTCTTGGCCGCGCTGCCCGTGCGTCACCGCCCGGCCGCGCGGCGCTGGTATGCGATGTGCTCGACGGTCGGGCCGCGCCGGACGGCGGTCGAGCGCTTCATGGCGTTCGCGGCGTCGCCGAGCGCCCGCGAGTCGCTCGCGGAGAGCTCCGGCCTCGTCGTCACATCGGCGGCCAAGGCCGCCGGCAACGACCGCTGACGAGCCCTACGCGACTTCGCCGCTGACCGCGGCCTCCTCGGGCACGCGCTTGGCCTCGACGTGCGTCACGGGCAACCCGAGCCCGCTGACCTTGTGCGGCAGGTCGAGGTGCATCCAGCGCGAGACACGGCCCGGCAGCGTCGAGATGATGAGCTCGTCGACGTGGCGCTCGTGCATCGTGTCGGAGATCGCCGCCACGGGATCGGAGTCGCCGACGTGACCGGTGATGTCCGCGCCGAGGGCCTCGCGCAGGCGCCCGAGGCCGAGCTCGAGCTGCTGCGCCGCCTCCTCGCGCCCCGCGTCCTCGGGGTCGATGACGCGGTGCAGGCCGCGCGGCGTGGCGGGCACGAGGAGATGAAACTCGGCCGGGCCTGCGTCCGCTCGACGCCGGACCGCCTCCAGCAGCTGATCCGTCGCTGCGGTGCGATTGGCGACGATGAGAACGCTTGCGGGCCCGGTCATGTGGTCTCCCTTCCTCAC
Source organism: Solirubrobacteraceae bacterium (assembly GCA_035496995.1). Lineage (GTDB taxonomy): Bacteria > Actinomycetota > Thermoleophilia > Solirubrobacterales > Solirubrobacteraceae > CADCVQ01. The sequence goes on from DATJEE010000028.1 coordinate 24,813, forward strand.
GCTGCTTGTGACAAACGGTACCAGTGTTCTGGCACGAGTTTAGCCACGAGAGCCCGGCGCGCAAGGGGACGCGCGGCCGGTCCGGACGTCCGGGCGGGCGCCGCTCAGCCCTGGATGATGCCGCCGCCACCGCCACCGCCGCCCCCGCCACCACCGCCGCCACCACCGCCACCGGCGGGCGGCGGCGGGGGCGCAGGCGGGGGCGCCTGCGGGGTCGGCGCGACCGGCCGTACCGGGCGCGGAGGCCGCACGAGCGCGGGGATCGTCCCGGGGTCGGCCGCGGGCACGGCGACCGCCGGTGCGGGGAACGTCAGCTTGCGCACGGTGCTCGGCGCGCTCGTCTTCGCGCTCCCCGAGGACGACGTCAGCAGGTAGGCGACGCCGAAGACGAGCACGACGAGCGCGGCGAGTCCGCCGGCCCTGCCCGCGGTCATTTGCAGCTCGTGCGCGGGACGAGCGAGCCGGGGCGCAGGCAGCGCACGGTGCGCTTGAAGCCGCCGGGCGTGACGACATACCGGATGTAGCTGCCGATCGACTGCTTCTTCGTCACGAAGATCTCCAGCCGCGCCCCGGCGCGCAGGTTGCGGTTGCGCAGCCGCGCGAAGCGCACCGGCTTGCTCGTCGGCACGGTGCGCGTCTGGTTGAAGGCGCAGCCGGCGCGGCTGCAGCGGACCTTCACGAGCGCGCCCTTCGGGGCGGCGACACTCAGCGAGCCGATGCGGATGCCACCGCCGGTCGGGACGGCGGTGAGCGTCGGCAGGACGGTCAGGACGGCCGGGCAGCCGTCCGAGGTCCCAGGCTGCGTCGGGCACTTGTCGAGCGCGTCGAGCACGCCGTCGCCGTCGGTGTCGGCGAGGTACTCGAACGTGAAGTCGAGATCGCCGGTCGCGGGCCCGGCGCCGGCGTCGGTCCCGCCGATCTGAATCGTGTACGCCTTGCCCTTCTTGACCTTGACGAAGAGCTCCTCGGTCGGCCCGGGGACGTTGGAGCAGTCCAGCCGCGCGCCGATGCGCGCGCTCGTGGGGTCGAACTCGTAGACGGAGATCGCCGCGTCGAAGCCCGCCGCCTGGACGCGCACCGTGCCGTTGGCGCTCGGGTGGAAGTCGTACCAGACGGTCGCGCCGTACTGGGTGCCGGCGCAGTCGGTGCGCTCGGCGCCGCCGCCGGCGGTCGGCGGCGTGAAGAGGTCGGCCTGCACCGTCGCCTCGCGGGTGTCGCGCGTGTCCTTGACCTGGTCCTGCGTCAGCGGCGTGTTGGGCGCGTTGACGGAGACCGACTGGATGTAGCCGTCGTTGCTCGGCGGCACGGCGAGCGCGGCGGCGGGCAGCGCGGCGAGGCCGGCGATCGCGCCCAGGAGCGCGATGCGCAGGGTGGCGGCTCGGAGCATGTCGGCGGACCCTCGCACGAATCGCGCCGCGGGGCAACCCGCACTGGACGAGCGTCCAGCACGCCGCGCGGCGCCGGTCAGCCGACGGCGTAGCCGAGCTCGGCGAGCGCGCCGAGCGCCGGTGCGAGGGCCCGCTCGGCGCGCTGGATCGCCGGGCGCGCCCGCTGGTAGCGCCCGCGATCGCCGCTGCGGGCGGCGCCGGCCGCGGTCGCGTACGCGTTGCCGATGGCGCTCAGCGCGGCCGCGATGTTCGCGTTGAGGTCGGCGGCGGCGGCGGGCGCCGCGAGCTTGCCGACATCGCGCGAGGCCGTCGCGTAGGTCGCCGCCAGCCCGGCCGTCGCCGCGGCCTGGCGCTCCTGCGTCTTCGCCGCGGCCAGGCGGGCGCGGGCCGCGTTGCGCTCGCCGGTGACATTCGCGAGCAGGTCGCTCAGCGCCTTTGCGTACTGCGGACTGGGGGCGAGCGCCGCCGCGCGCCCCTCGGTGAGCTCGAGTGATGCCGCGAGCGCCGAGCAGCGCGCGTCGAAGCGCGCGGTCGGCGTGGCGGCGTAGCAGGCGATCGCCGTCCGGCCCTTGTCGGTCAGCACGACGTAGACCGTCACGGCCCCGGTGAAGCCCGCCGGGTGCAGGCCGGCGAAGCGGAACGCGTCGGCCTTGCCGAGGCGCACCGTGTCGCGCGCGCCGGCGGCGGCGTCCGGGACGAGCGCCGCGGGCAGCAGGCGCGTGCGCGACGACGGGATCCGCCCGGCGACGAGCCCCTCGCCCGTCGCGCCCTTCGGCGCGAGGCCGATGCGATCCTCGAACGCCAGGCCGGGGATGGCGGGCGGGGACGGCTGCGTCTGCCAGTCGGCGGGGAAGCGCAGCGAGAGCCCGCCCGTGGCGGCGACGCTCGTCGGCGCGGCCGCGGAGTCCTTGCCCTTCGAGCCGCCGGCGACGGCACCGGCGATCCCGGCGATGATCACCGCGACGGCCGCGATCGCCGCGAAGCCGGTCCACGCGCGCGCCGGCCTGGCGGCCGCGGGCCTGGCCTCCGCCGGGGCCGCCGGCGCGGCGGGCGCCGCGGCGGCGGGCGCCGGCGTCGACAGGCGCGTCTCCCCCGCCGGCGCGGCCGGGCCGTCCGGCGCCGGCTGGGACGTCAGCCGCGTCTCGCCCGCGGGGATCGGCGCGGGCCGCTTCGGGGCCGGCGAGACGACCGTCCGGCCGACGACGGTCTCCGCACTCGTCGCCGCGCGCACCGCGGCGACCATCGCGGCGCAGGACGCGTAGCGCTCCTCCGGGAGCTTGGCGAGCGCGCGCGCGAGCGCGGCGTCGATCGCGGGCGGGAGCTCGGGCCGGTGGGCGGTGACCGCGGGCGGCTCGTCGTCGAGATGCGCCCACATGATGTCCAGCTCGTTGTCGCGCTCGAACGGCTGGTGGCCCGTCAGGCACTCGTACAGGACGCAGCCGAGCGCGTACTGGTCGGTCGCGCCGCCCTGCTCGGCGCCGTTGATCTGCTCCGGCGCGACGTAGGCGATCGTCCCGACGAACTGGCCGGTCCCGGTCAGCCCGGCGTCCTGCGAGGTGTCCTTCGTCAGCCCGAAGTCCGTGAGATAGCAGTGGTCGGAGGCGTCCGCGCCGCCCCCGCCGCCGGAGGCGACGAGCACGTTGGCGGGCTTGACGTCGCGGTGCACGAGCCCGCGCTCATGGGCGGCGTCCAGCGCGCCGCCGACCTGGCCGGCGATCGTCAGCGCGCGCCCGAGCGGCAGCGGGCCCTCGCGCTCGAGCAGCGCCTTGAGGTCGATGCCGTCGACGAAGCGCATGACGATGAAGACGAGGTCCTCGGCGTCGCCGGCCTCGTACAGCGGGATGATGTGCGGGTGGTCGATGGCCGCGGCGAGGCGCGACTCGCGCTCGAAGCGCTCGCGGAAGCCCTCGTTGGCGGCGAGCTCGGGAGCGAGGAGCTTCAGCGCCACCTTGCGCCCGAGGCGCAGGTCCTCGGCGCGGTAGACGACGCCCATGCCGCCGCGCCCGATGAGCGCCTCGATGCGGTAGCCGCCAAGCTCGGAACCGATCCGCGGGTCGGTCACGACGCCGCGATGCCTTCCACGAACGCGATTCTCGGGTGTAGGCTCCGCGCCACCATGGAGCTAACCCTAGAGGTCGTAGAGGGTCCCGATGCTGGCAAGACGGCGAGGCTCGCGGGCACCCTGGAGATCGGCCGCGACCCCGCTGCCGGGCTGGCGTTGCACGACGATCAGGCGTCGCGCCGGCACGCGCGCGTCAGCGTGCAGTCGGGCAATGTCGTGCTCGAGGACCTCGAATCCTCCAACGGGACGTTCGTCAACAACAACGAGCTGACGGGGCCCACGCGGATCGCCGCCGGCGACGAGCTGCTGATCGGCGTCTCGGTCATCCAGGTGCGCAGCGCCGAGCAGATCGCGATCCAGGCCTCGGCCGTGCGGGCGATCCCGCCCGCGCTCGCGGTCGCCGAGCGGCGCCCGACGTTCACCGAGCCGACGGAGAAGAAGAAGGCCGCGCAGGCGACGGTCGTCCCGGAGCTCGACAAGCTCCGCGACGCGCGGACGAAGGCGCAGGCGCAGCTCGCGCCGTTCGCGCTGCTGATCCTCGTCGTGCTCGTCGTCGCGATCTATCTCGGCACGCAGTCGGCCTGAGCCGCGGCTCAGCGCGAGCGGCGCCGCCAGCGGCTGCCGAGCGTCGCGCGGGCGGCGGACGCCATCTCCGAGCAGCTCGCGAAGCGGTCGTCCGGGGACTTCGCCATCGCCCTCGCGAGGACGGCGTCAAAGCCGCGCGGAAGGTCGGGCCGGCGCGCGCTCGCCGCGGGTGGGTCCTCGTTGAGGTGGGCCCATAGGACGTCGAGGTCGGTGTTGCCGACGAACGGGCAGTCGCCGACGACGAGCTGGTACAGGACGCATCCGAGCGCGTACTGATCGGCCGGGCCGCCGAGCGACAGGCCCTGGATCTGCTCCGGCGCGACGTAGTCGATCGTGCCGACGAACTCGCCCGGGCCGGTGAGCTGCAGCGTCGAGGAGGTGTCCTTCGTCAGGCCGAAGTCCGTGAGGTAGCAGTGGTCGGCGCCGTCGACGCCCGCCCCGATCCGCACGAGGACGTTGGCGGGCTTGACGTCGCGGTGGACGAGCCCGCGCTCGTGCGCGGCGTCGAGCGCGCCCGCGACCTGGCCGGCGATCGACACCGCCCGCTCCAGCGGCAGCGGGCCCTCGCGCTCGAGCAGCCCCTTGAGGTCCATGCCGACGACGAAGCGCATCGTGAGGAACAGCAGCCCGTCGGCGGCGCCCGCGTCGTAGAGCGGGATGATGTTCGGGTGGTCGATCGAGGCCGCGAGCTTGGACTCCCACTCGAAGCGGTCGCGGAAGCCCTCGTTGGCGGCGAGGTCCGGGGTGAGGAGCTTCAGGGCGACCCTGCGGCCGAGGCGCAGGTCCTTCGCGCGGTACACGACGCCCATGCCGCCGCGGCCGACGACCGCCTCGATGAGGTAGCCCGCGAGCTCGGAGCCGATCCGCGGGTCGTCCGCGTCGAGCGACGCCGTCTCGTCCTGCGCGTCGCCGGCGCGCGGTGACGGCGCCGCGACGAGCGGCGCGGCGGCGGGCGGCGCGGGCGGCGGCGGTGGCGGCGGCGGCGGCGGTGGCGGAG
>DATJEE010000029.1:0-11592 GCA_035496995.1 Solirubrobacteraceae bacterium
TAATCCTCGGACTGCCAGCCGCGCGCGAACCAGACGGTGCGGTCCTTCCAGTCGTGGGCCATGAGGGCCACGCCGAGCGCCCCGGCGAACGTCAGGAGCGCGCCCGTCGCGCCGTGATGGCAGCGCTGGCCACAGATCCACAGGCGACGGCGAACGCGGTCGTAATGAATCGGCTTACGCAGGTGTGTATGAGTCGTCGCGGCCATGGGTGCATCTCTGACATCGTTATCGGCGTATTAAGCCCGAGGTGCAGCACGTCTGCACTGGCGAATCGTCCAGATGTCCAGCGCGTCAGAATGGCCCGGTGTCCGCGGTCAAGCCGCAGTACGGGCCCTCGCTCGTCGCCATGCTCGCGCCGCGGCCCCTCGCCGTGCGCATCGCCGCGGGCGCGTTCGCGGCGCTGCTCGTCGTCGGCGTGCTCCTCGTGGCCAAGCGCGCGCGGGGCAGCGAAACGTTCGTCCTCGAGCGCAAGCCGGTCACCTTCAACCTCGCCTACGGCCCGCAGTTCCGGCGCGTGCAGAAGGCCGGGACGCTGCTCGCGCTGTCGCATGTCAGCAACGGCCTGTTCCTCGACTCCTACGTCATTCGCGAGCTCGACCTGCCGCCCTACCGCGGCGCGGTCGGCGGGATGCTGCCGGTCTACGCCTTCGACTACCTCGCGCGCCAGCGCCGGCGCTACGCCGGCTACGAGTTCGTCAACGAGGGCCGCACGCGGATCAACAACGGCGTCGGCTACGCGCTGACGTTCCGCGCCAAGCGCGGCGCGCGGACGCTGTACGTCAAGCATCTGCTGCTCGTCGAGGAGACGCCCGACGGCCGTCGCAAGGGCGTCGTCATCGAGCTCACGTCGACGGCCGCGGCGGGTACGCCGAACGCCACCGAGATCGGCAACCACGGCGCGCTGAAGATGCCGCTGCGGTCGTTCCGCTTCGGCACCGACCGCAAGGGAGGGACGGCATGATCGAGTTCGACGACTTCCTGAAGGTCGACATGCGCGTCGGGCGGATCGTCGAGGTCGAGGACTTTCCCGAGGCGCGCCGGCCGGCCTGGAAGCTGCGTATCGACTTCGGGCCCGAGCTCGGACTCAAGCGCTCGTCGGCGCAGATCAAGAACTACACGCGCGAGGAGCTCGCGGGGCGGCTCGTCGTCGGCGTCGTGAACTTCCCGCCGCGCCAGATCGGCCCCGTGCGCTCCGAGGTCCTCGTGCTCGGCGCGGTCGCCGACGACCACCCGGTGCTGCTGCTGGAGCCCGACGCCGGCTCACAGCCCGGCGACCGCATCGCCTGAGCTCGTCAGGGCGTGGGGGACACGCCGCCGGTGCCGGGCGCGGCCGGGCCGTCCTCGGCCGGGGCGGGCGCGGGCTCGGCGACGACCGGCGGCGTCACGGACGACGGGCCGGTGGGCGCGACGGTCGCCGGCGTCGTGGCCGCGGGCAGGGCCGGGGCGGTGGGCTCGGGCGGCGCGGCGACGCCGCCGGTCTGGGCCGGCGGGCCGGGCGTGCCGGCGAGCGTCACGGTCTCGCTCTTCTCCTCGACGGGCGCCAGGCCCGCCGGTGAGGTCCCGGGGTCGGTCGTCGCGACCGGCTCGAGCGTGCTCGCGTGCTCCTTCGCCGTCCTGGGCGCCGTCGTCGCGGCGCCGCTGCGCGCGCTCGTGGCCGCCCGCGGCTTCGGTGGCGAGGCCGGCTGCTGCGAGGACGCGACGACCTCCGGGCTGGCGAGGACGCTCGGGGCGTGGCGCGGCGGCGCGGCCTGCGCGATCGCGGGCGACGGCACCTTCGTCTGGACGTGCTTGACCTCGACGGCGCCCGCGGTGACGATCGCGGCGGCGGCGAGGCCGGCGGCGGCCTTCGTCGCGATCGTGCTGATGCCGGCCGACATCGCGCTCGTGCCACCGGCGCCCGCGACGGTCGCGGCGGCGGCGCCGGCACCGGCGCCCGCACCCGCGCCGGCCGTCATGCCGAAGTGGGCGAGCAGGCCCTTCTTGAGGAACAGCAGCGGGGCGACGGGGAAGACCGCGGCCAGCGCCTTGTTCGTCGTGCGCAGCTGGACCTTGAAGCCCTGGCAGCGCTCGCACGTGCGGACGTGGCGGCGCACGGGCGAGGTCGAGCGGCGCAGGCCCTCGGCGACCTCGCCGAGCTCCTCGCGGACCTCCTCGCACGTGAGCTGGCGCGCCTCGGCGGCCTCGGCGAGCGAGACGCGGGCGCGGACGAGCAGCGACTTGACCGACGGGATCGTCGTCTCCATCGCCTCGGCGATCTGCTCGTAGGAGAGGGCGTCGATCTCGCGCAGCAGCAGCGCGGTCTTCTGCGTCTCGGGCAGGTCCTGCACGTCGGCGACGAGGAGGCGGAACTCCTCGCGCTTGTGGACCTTGTCGGCGGTCGTCGTCCCGCCCTCGGAGAGGTGGACGTCCATCGAGTCGACGCCGATCGGCTGGACCCGGCGCAGGTGGTTCAGCGAGCGGTTGCGCGCGATCCGGTACAGCCACGGGCGCACGTTGATCGCGCGGTCGTCGGCCATGATCGCGTTGAAGGACGCCGCGAAGACCTCCTGCAGGACGTCCTCGGCGTCCTCGCGCGAGCCGAGCATGTGGCGGCAGAAGGCCAGCAGGCGCGACTGGTAGCGCGCGACGAGCGTCTCGAACGCGGCGTGGTGGCCGCGGCGCACGAGGACGATCAGGCGCTCGTCGGACTGCAGCCGCAGCAGCGGCGTGGGGCCGCGGAGGCCGACGGGGACGGAATGGTTGAGAGCGGAGGCTTCCATCGTGGGAGCGGTGGTGCGGGTCGGCCGTCGACGTTAGAACTCCGCGCGCGGCGCGAAGTTCCGAGCTTGTTCAGGGTAGCTGCACTTCCAGGCCCGAACGTGAGGAGACCATGAGAGTGCCCGGGGCGGGATTCGAACCCGCACGCTCTTGCGAGCAGCGGTTTTTAAGACCGCCCGCCTATGCCATTCGGCCACCCGGGCGCGCGCCCGCATCCTACGGCGCGCGCCCGGTGCCGGACAGCGTTACCTCGTCGCGGTCTTCAGGCCGTTCTTGAAGGCCGTCAGCGCGGGGCGCGGCTTGCCGTTGGCCTCGACGAGACCGCCGTCGAAGGCCGGCGTGCAGCCGTTGCCAAACCAGTTGTACGTGTACAGGCGCTCGATGTTCTTGTCGTACTTCTTGATGAGCGTGAACATGTACTTCGTCGTGCTCGCCTGGCGCGAGAGGCTGCAGGGGAAGGCGCCGCCGAAGCTCGCCAGGCCGCCGGTCTCCGTGAGCCAGAGCTTCGCGACCTTGTTCTTCTTGCGGATGGCCTTGAGGATCCGCGCGACGCCGGGGTAGCGGTTGCTCGCGTTCTTCTCGGTGATCTTGCGGTTGACCTGCGAGTAGTTGTGCACGCCGATGACCTTCGCGGTCTTGCCGGCCTTGCCGGCGGCCTTGAGCCAGCTGGCGATGTACTTCTCGACGCCGGCCTGGTCGAGCACGTCGAGCGCGACGATCTTGCAGCCCGAGCACAGGCTCTTCATCGTCGTGTAGAACTGCGCCGCGCGCTTGGGGTTCTTCGACGTCGGCTGGGACTTGTGGTTGGCCTCGTTCCAGGCGCCCCAGTCGGTGACGCCCTGCGCCCTGTAGCGCTTGATCAGCGCGCCGACCTTCGTCTTGTAGGCGGCGACGCTCGGCAGCGGCGTCGGCGGCTTGTGGTTGATGTCGTCGGTCGAGACGTGCAGGAGGACCTTGACGCCATGCGCCCTCGCGGCGGCGACGAACTTGTCGGCGTCGGCGATCTGGCCGGGCTGGTCGATCGCGTTCCACTCGATGAAGTACCGCGTCTTCTTGAGGTTCAGCCCCTGCCAGCTGGGGTCGTCGAACATCCGCGGGCTCTGATCGCCGACCCCGACGGCGACGTTGACCTTCGCGGAGGCGACTGCGGGGATCGCAAGCAGGCCGAGGATGGGCAGCAACAACGTAAGACGGCGGATCACGGCACGGTTCCTTTCGCGGGGGTCAGACCGGTCGGGACCTCATCGGCATCCCTTGGAGCACGCTGAAGCGTAACCGGGTCACCGACCCCGGGGGCCAACTCTCACGCCGTTCTCAGGCTGCGCGGACGGCGCGCGCGGCACTCGCGCTGACGCCGTCGAGCACGATCGTCGCGAGCCGCTCGTCGCCGTCGACGCGCAGTCCCGAGCGGTCGGCGGACGGGCCGAAGGCCTCGATCCAGTCCTGCTCGGTGCCCGCGACGCGGGCATCGGCGCTCGTCGCCGGACCCTCGCTGATCGTCACCCTGCCGCGCGCGGCGCTCATCGCGTACAGGCTCGTCGTCCCGTCGCTCCGCGCGACGGCGAGCTCGGCGGTACCGGAGATCCCGCTCGGGACCGAGGCCAGGCCGGGCGCCAGGCGCATGATCGCGCCGACGTCGACCGCCTCGCCCTCGCGCGGCGCCGTCCAGACCCAGTCATAGCCCCAGCGCGCCAGCGCGCCGAGGACGGGCAGCAGCTCCCGCGACCGCGTCGTCAGCTCGTAGTCGACGCGCGGCGGGACCTCGCGATAGCGCTGGCGGGTCAGCAGGCCGTCGGCGACCATGCGGTTCAGGCGCGAGCGCAGCTGCTCGGTCGAGATCCCCGGCAGGACGCGCTGGAGCTCGACGAAGCGCCGCGGGCCCGAGGCCAGGTCGCGGATGATGAGCAGCGTCCACTTGTCGCCGACGAGGTCGAGCGCGCGCGCGTCGGGGGCCCACTGGTCGTAGGGATGACGCTTCGGAGGTGGGGTGGCGGCCATGTCTGGTGGTTCTCGCCGGGGCAGATGCGGGTGCGCAGGATCGCACCCGAACCAGGACCATAGGTGCGAACTCCTGCAACCGCATCCCGATACGCCGGATGGTGGACGCTTGGGGTTGAAAAACCGGTGCGAAGGTTCCCGACAGTTTCGCGTCGTCCGCGCGTTGTCTCGTACATGGGCTCCGTGACCTCGCTCGAAGCGCACCGCCTCTCCCGTGTGCGCCAGGCGACGGCTGCCCGCCAGCTGCTCCCGCGCGCGACGCTGTTCTTCGACCTCTGCTCGCCCTACACGTACCTCGCCGCCGAGCGCGCGGACCGGCTCTTTGCGGGCCTCGAGTGGCTGCCGGCGTCCTCGGACGTCCTCAACCGGGGCGAGCCCGACGGCGACGGCCTCTGCCCGGCGATCGAGCGTGCGCGGCTGCTCGGGCTGCCGCTCGTCTGGCCGGAGGACCGGCCCTACCGCGTGCGCGGGGCGATGCGGGTCGCGTCGCTGGCGGCCGAACGCGGCTGCGCTGCGGGCTTCGTGCTCGCCGCCAGCCGGCTGGCGTTCTGCGGCGGATTCGACATCGACGACCCCGAGATCCTCGCCGAGGCGGCGGCCGCCTCCGGGATCGGCCTCGACGACGCGCTGCAGGCCGCCGGCGACGTCGCACGCGACGGCGCGATCGAGGACGCCGGCCGCCAGCTGCTCGCGGCCGGGGCCCACCGGCTGCCCGCGCTGCGCGTCGGGCACCTGCTGTTCTGCGGCGAGGAGCGGCTCACCGAGGCCGCGGTCGCTCGCACCGCCGTCTGAGCCTGAGCGGGCCGCCTCGTGCGAACGCCGCCGTTTATGCACTGGTAGGGTCGCCCGCGTGGAGGGGAGCGAGGACAACGCGGTCGCCGGCGGGCATCTCGTCGCACGGCGGCTGCGGGCCCACGGGGTGACGAAGCTCTTCACGCTCTCCGGGGGGCACCTGTTCCCGATCTACGACGGCTGCCGCGCGGAGGGCATCGACATCGTCGACGTGCGCCACGAGCAGACGGCCGGCTTCGCCGCCGAGGGCTGGGCGAAGGTCACGCGGACGCCCGGCGTGGCGGCGCTCACGGCGGGGCCCGGCGTGACGAACGGGATGAGCGCGATCGCGTCGGCGCAGCAGAACCACTCGCCGATGCTCGTGCTCGGCGGTCGCGCGCCGGCGTGGCGCTGGGGGCAGGGGTCGCTGCAGGAGCTCGACCACGTGCCGTTCGTGGCGCCGCTCGCGCGCTTCGCCGCGACGGCGGGGTCGGCCGCCGAGATCCCGGGGCTCGTCGACGAGGCGCTCGCCGCGGCGCTCGCGCCGCCGGGCGGGCCGGCGTTCGTCGACCTGCCGATGGACCACGTCTTCAGCGTCGGGCCCGCGCCCGATGGTGGGCCGGCGGCGCTGCACGCGGCGGGCTCCGGGCCGGCGCCGGACGGCACGGCGCTCGAGCGCGCCGTCGCGCTCCTGCGCGGGGCCGAGCGGCCGGTCGTCATGGCCGGGACCGATCTCTACTGGGGGCACGGCGAGGACGCGCTGCGCGCGCTCGCCGAGGAGCTGCGGATCCCGGTCTTCCTCAACGGCCTCGCGCGCGGCTGCCTGCCCGCCGACCACGAGCTGTTTCTCTCGCGGGCGCGGTCGGCGGCGCTGAAGGGCGCCGACGTCGCGCTCGTCATCGGCGTGCCGATGGACTTCCGGCTCGGCTTCGGGGGCGCGTTCGGCGAGGACACGCAGATCGTCGTCGTCGATCGCGCGCGGCCGGAGCGCGCGCACCCGCGGGCGGTGGCGGCCGAGCTCTACGGCGCGATCGGGCCGATCCTCGACGAGCTGCGCGGGGCCGGGCGCGCCGATGCCTCGCCGTCGTGGCTGGAGCAACTGCGCGCCGTGGAGCTGCAGGCGCGCGCGGGCGAGCGGGCCGAGCGCGAGGACGAGCGCGCGCCGCTGCACCCGATGCGCGTGTACGCGGAGCTCGGCGCGCTGCTGGACCGCGACGCGATCGTCATCGGCGACGGCGGTGACTTCGTCTCCTACGCGGGCCGCGTCATCGACTCCTACGCGCCGGGCTGCTGGCTGGACCCGGGGCCGTTCGGCTGTCTGGGCGCGGGGCCGGGCTACGCGCTGGCGGCGAAGCTCGCGCACCCGGGACGCCAGGTCGTGCTGCTGCTCGGCGACGGCGCGTTCGGGTTCGCGGGGATGGAGTTCGACACGCTCGCCCGCCACGGCGTGAACGTCGTGGGCGTCATGGGCAACAACGGCATCTGGGGCCTCGAGAAGCACCCGATGGAGTTCATCTACGGGTACTCCGTCGCGGCCGAGCTGCGGCCGGAGACGCGCTACGACAGGGTCGTCGAGGCGCTGGGCTGCCACGGCGAGCTCGTGCGCACGCCGGCGCAGTTGCGCCCGGCGCTGGAGCGCGCGTTCGCGGCCGGGCTGCCGGCGCTCGTCAACGTGCTGACCGACCCCGCCGTCGCCTACCCGCGCCGCTCGAACCTCGCGTGAGCCGGGCCTGGAAGAACGGAAGCCGCCCCAGGGGATAGGGCGGCTTCCTGAGACGGCGCACCGGGACGAGCAGGGGGGTGCGTGCCCGGTGAGGGCCTATTGGGTGGTCCGAGCGGCGGGAGGCGCCGCAAGCGGCTTGCTCGAACCTATGACCGGATCTGGTTCCCCCGCGGGAGGGCTGGGTCCCCTTTGCCGGTACGGCGGTTATCGGTTGCCGTGCGGACGGGCTTAATCGAACGTTCGTCGAGTTTGCGCGGGCGATGTTGTACTAGCCGGGCGCGCCGGACGATGCGGCCAGCCGCAGCGCCGCGCCGCGCAGGATGTCGTGCTCGGAGACCTCGATCTCCTCGAGGCCGAAGGCGCGCAGGATCTCGACGAGCATCGCGATGCCCGCGACGATCGTCGGCGCCCGGTCGGGGTGCAGGCCGACGACCGCGCGGCGCTCGTCGTTCGTCATCGCCGCCAGGCGGGCGAGCAGCATCTCGCAGGTCGCGAGCTGGAGGACGTGGCCGTGGACGCGCTCGGGGTCGTAGGGATCGAGCTCGAGCTCGATCGCGGCGCAGGACGTGGCGGTGCCGGCGACGGCGATGCCCGTCTCAACGCGCTCGCGGACCTGCTGCGGGACGGCGTCGTCGATGATCTGGCGGACCTCCTCGGCAAGCTCCTGCAGGCCGTCGGCCGGCGGCGGATCGTCGTGGAGGTGGCGCTCGGTCTGGCGCACGACGCCGGCCTGCGTCGAGACGTGGAAGTCGACCGTGCCGTCGCGGCCGATGACGAACTCCGTCGAGCCGCCGCCGATGTCGACGACGACGACCTCGCGGTGGTCGCCGGCGCGCTCGCTCGTCGCGCCGGAGAACGTCAGCGCGGCCTCCTCGCCGCCGTCGATCGTGCGCGCGTCGAGGCCGAAGCCCTCGCGCACCGCCTTCGTGAACTCCGCGCCGTTGGCGGCATCGCGGACGGCGCTCGTGAGGACCGCCGTCGTCGCGGTCGCGCCGTACTCGTCGATCGTCCGGCGAAAGCGCCCGAGCGTCGCGAAGACGCGCTGCATCGGCGCGTCGCCGAGGCGCCCGCTCGCGTCGACACCCTCCCCGAGGCGCGTGACGATCGACTCGCGGTGCAGTTGCGTCACGACCCGCGCCGGCGACACGTCGGCGACGAGCAGCCGGGTCGAGTTCGTTCCGATGTCCACGACGGCGACGCGCATGGGTTGCGAGGCTACCTGCGGCCCAGCCGTTGAACCGGACACAGGCGCGTTGCTAAGATGATCAGTCCACGCCGCGGGGTGGAGCAGTCTGGTAGCTCGTCGGGCTCATAACCCGAAGGTCGCAGGTTCGAATCCTGCCCCCGCTATACGGAAGCCCCCTCTCGCCAGGGGGCTTTCGTGCTTAATGCAGCCGTTGCCTCACGCGCGGCGGCGGCCTACCGTGGGGCGTGTGCATCGTGGCCCGCGCCTGCTGACGTGACGGGAGCGCTCACACTCGACCCCGTCCACCAGGCCTACCTGCTCGAGGCGCGCCAGATGCAGGCGCTGTCGTTCGCCGTGCACATCCCGCTCGTGTGCTTCGGGATCGCCTTTCCGGCGATGGTGCTGCGCGCGGAGTGGCTGTGGATGCGGACCGGCGACGAGATCTACCGCGTCCTGGCGATGCGCTGGACGAAGGTCATGGTCGCGCTGTTCGCCTGCGGCGTCGTGACCGGCACGATCCTGAGCTTCGAGATGGGCCTGCTGTGGCCGGGCTTCATGAGCACGTTCGGCGCGGTGTTCGGGCTCGGGTTCGCGCTCGAGGGCTTCTCGTTCTTCGTCGAGGCGATCTTCATCGGGATCTACGTCTACGGCTGGAACCGGCTGTCGGCGCGGGCGCATTTCGCCAGCGGCATCCCGATCGTGCTCGCCGGCCTGACGGGCTCGCTGTTCGTCCTGTCGGTGAACTCGTGGATGAACGACCCGACCGGCTTCGACGTGCGCGACGGCCGCGTCACCGGCGTCCATCCGATCACCGCCCTGTTCGGCAACGGGCACCTCGCCTTCGAGCTCGTGCACATGTACCTCGCCGGCTTCATCGTCACGGGCTTTCTCGTGGCGGCGGCCTATGCGGTCGGGCATCTGCGCGGGCGCTGGGGCCGCTATGAGCGGATCGCGCTGACGATCCCGCTCACGGTCGCGGCGCTGGCGTCCCCGGTGCAGCTGCTCGTCGGCGACTGGGCGGCGCGCGAGGTCGCCAAGACGCAGCCGACGAAGCTCGCCGCGCTCGAGGGCGTCGGCCACACGCAGCGCGGTGCCCCGCTGCATCTGCTCGGGTGGTATCAGGACGGCGACGTGAAGGTCGGGATCCCCGTGCCGAAGGGCCTGTCGCTGCTGGCCTTCCACGACCCGAACGCCGAGGTTCAGGGGCTGGCCGCGGTCCCCGCGGCCGACCGGCCGCCGGTCAACGTCACGCGGATCGCGTTTCAGCTCATGGTCTCGATCGGCACGTTCCTCGCGGCGCTCGGCGCCTGGTATCTGTACGCCCGCACGCGGCGCAAGAGCGTGCCTTCCGGGCGCCTGTTCTACCGGCTGCTCGTGGTGGCCGGCCCGGCGTCCGTGGTCGCTCTGATCGGCGGCTGGGTGACGACCGAGGTCGGGCGCCAGCCGTGGGTCGTCTACCACGTCATGCGCACGACGGATGCCGTGACGGCGGCGCACGGGATTCCCATCGGCTACGCCACCCTGGCGGCGTTCTACGCGTGCCTCGTCGCCGCGGTCGCGTGGATCCTGCGGCGGCTGGCGCGGGCGCCGATGGCGACCGCCGCCGAACCCGAGCGCGCGCTGGGCGGCGGCTGACCATGCTCGGACTGCACCTCTACACGCTGCCGATCTTCTTCGTGGTGCAGGGCGTCGCGCTCTACGCGATCCTCGCCGGCGCGGACTTCGGGGCGGGGATCTGGCAGCTGCTGGCGGGCCGCGGCGAGCGCGGCGGGCGCATCCGCGACCACGCGCATCGCTCGATGGCACCGGTCTGGGAGGCCAACCACGTCTGGCTGATCTTCGTGCTCGTCGTGTTGTGGACCGGCTACCCCGTCGCGTTCGCGTCGATGGCCTCGACGCTCGCGGTCGCACTCACCGCCGCGGGCCTGGGCATCGTGCTGCGCGGCGTCGCCTACGCGCTGCGCTCGGTGAGCGCGAGCGCCGCCGAGGTGCGCGCCGTCGACACGCTGACGGCCGTGGGGTCGCTGGTCGCGCCGTTCGCCCTCGCCGCCGCCGCGGGCGGGATCGCCTCGCAGCGGGTACCGGTCGGCAACGCCCGCGGGGATCTGTGGTCGAGCTGGCTGAACCCGACGTCGATCACGGCGGGCGTGCTCGCGCTGCTCAGCAGCGCGTACCTCGCCGCGGTCTACCTCGCCGCCGACGCGCGCCGCGAGGGTGACGCGGAGATGGAGGCGACGTTCCGCCTGCGCGCGCTGATCGCGGGATCGCTCGCGGGCGTCGCAGCGATCGCGGGGGCGCTCGTCGTGCGGTCGGACGCGCGCCGGATCTTCGACCGCCTGTTCGAGACGCCCGCGGTGCTGAGCGTCGCCGTGTCCGTGCTGGCGGGTGCCGCGACGCTCGCGCTCGTCGCCCGCCGCCGGCTGGACGCGGCGCGGGTCAGCGCGGCGGTGGCGGTGGCCGCCCTCGTCGGCGGCTGGGCGCTCGCCCAGAACCCGGTCCTGCTTCCGGGGCTGACGGTGCGGGAGGCCGCGGCGCCCCACGACGTGCTCGTGCTGCTCGTCGTGGCGATCCTCGCCGGCGGCCTGATCCTCTTCCCGTCGCTCGGCCTGCTGTTTCGCCTCACGCTGCGGGGGAGCTTCACCGCGCCACCGCGGATCGAGCGCGGGGCGCCGCTTCCGGGCCCGACCTCGGGCCTCGCCGCGACGCTCACGGCGACCCGGCTCGCGGGCGCGTCCTTCGTCGTCGGCGCGGCGTTCCTCTTCATCGGCGACGGCGGCTGGCCGCACGCGATCGGGGTCGTCGCCCTCGGCGCGTTCATCGTGCTCGGGCTGTCGGCGCTCGCCGGCGAGGACGCGCGGGAGTGACCGTGCGCGTTAGGCGCGCGTTGCCTCGAGGAGTAGCCTCGCGGCATGAGCGCGATTCCCGGTGAGCCGCTGAAGCCCAAGCCGCACGAGGTGACGCTGAAGGACGGCCGGAAGCTGAAGATCAAGCTCCCGGGGATGCCGCCGCGAATCGAGCCGTCGGCGACCGAGGAGCGCGGTGCCGCCGAACCGCCGCGCGACAACCCCGCTCCGCTGCACAACCCCAACCACGGCGCCTTCTAGTCGTTCAGGACCCCGGCGACCGCGTGCAGCGCGGGCTCCCGCGTGTGCGCGCG
>DATJEE010000030.1:0-3371 GCA_035496995.1 Solirubrobacteraceae bacterium
GACGATCGCACCGGCGAGCAGGGCCGGCGGCGCGCACGCCGCGATCTGCGCCGCCATGACGCCGGCGAGCGGGCGCGCGCCGGCGAACTTCAGCGCGTGCAGCGCGTCGCGGGCGCTGCCGGCGTAGGCGACCGCCGCCCAGGCGGCGTCGAACGGCGCGTCGCGCGCCGGGCAGCGCGGGCCGCACGGCAGCGGCAGGGCACAGCGCGGACAGCACGTGGCCGCCAGCCACGGCAGCGCGCGGCGGCAGGCGCCGCAGAGCACGTCGGCGGCATGGCGGCCGGGGGCGCCGCAGGCGGCGCAGCGCGGCGGGACGGCGAGGGCGACGAGCTCGGCGAGCATCGCCACCCAGCGTGACGCGCGAGGTGTTGCAGCGGACACGCGGACTGCGACAATCGCGCGCATCCTGCCGCTGGCCGCCTCCCCCGATGCCGCCTGGTCGTTTCAGCCGGGCGTGCTCGTCCTCGTCGCCGCGCTGACGTTCCTCTACGTGCGCCGCTGGCGCGAGGTCCGCGCGAGCCCCGCCCGCCTCACGAGCTTCCTCGGCGCGATGGCGCTCGTGCTCCTCGCGCTGTGCTCGCCGATCGACCGCCTCGCCGAGCAGCTGTTCTTCGTCCACATGGTCCAGCACCTCCTGCTGCTGGACCTCGTCCCGATCCTCGTGATGCTGAGCCTCACGCGCGTCCTCCTGCGCCCGCTGACGCGGCGGCTCGTGCGCCTCGAACGCGCCGCGGGCCCGCTCGCGCACCCGGTCTTCGCGATCGTCGCCTACGTCTCGGTCATGGCCTTCTGGCATGTGCCGGCGCTCTACGACGTGGCGCTCGAGCACCCGGTCGTGCACGTCCTCGAGCACGTGACGTTCGGCCTCGCCGGCGGGCTGTACTGGTGGTTTCTGCTGTCGCCGATCCGCTCGCGCCAGCGCCTCGGCGGCATGGGCCCGGTCGTCTACATGCTCGCGACGAAGGCGCTCGTCGGCCTGCTCGGCATCCTGCTGGCGTTCGCGCCCGACGCGCTCTATGACTTCTACGAGCGCCAGCCCGGTTACTGGGGCCTGTCCCCCGGCACCGACCAGGCCGTCGGCGGGCTCGTCATGGCGCTCGAGCAGTCGATCGTCATGGGCATCGCGCTCGTGTTCCTGTTCGTCCGCGCGCTCGGCGAGAGCGAGCGCGAGGAGCAGCGCGCCGAGCGCTACGAGACGTAGGGCCCCTCGCCGCGCCGCTGCGTGGGACCCGCTCGGTATGGGAGCCGCTCCGCGCTGACGACATCATTGAGGAAACGGTCCGGATCGCGCGTGGTCCCCGCGGGCGCCTGTGCCTGGCCTCTGTCGAGCATGAGCAGTGAGTGCTACCAAGCGTGATAGCGCGGGCTGCTCACGCCCGGCGAGACAGGTACTTGTGCGGCCGTCGGGTGCCCGCGAGGACGTTGCCTGCCGACGGTCCGGTCATCCTTTTATCGATGCCGGAAACGCCCCGGCCTATGGCCGCGCTCAGATCCCCGTGAGGAAGTCCAGCCCGACGTTGTTGAGCAGCTTCTGCGCCTCGATGTTCAGCTGCGTCAGCTCGCCGGTCCAGATCAGCACGCCCATGACGACGAGGATCGCGCCGCCGACGGCCATGATCGCGCCGTAGTGGCGCTTGACGGCCGTGAAGACCGTCGTCATGCGGTTGAAGGCGACGGCCGTCAGGAGGAACGGGATCGCGAGGCCGGCTGAGTACCAGGCGAGCAGGTAGGCGCCGCGGCCGGTCGTCTCCGACAGCGCGGCGGCGCTGAGGATCGCGCCGAGCGTCGGGCCGATGCACGGCGTCCACGCGATGGCGAACGCGGCGCCGGCGAGCACCGGGCCGCCGCGGCCGGCGCGGGCCATGAGCCCCTCGACGTGCCACTCGCGGTTCAGGCGCGGGACGAACGGCGTCGCGAGGAAGAACAGGCCGAGGGCGATGATGATGCCCGCCGAGATCTTCTCCAGCGTGTCGATGTGGTCGTTGAGCGTCGAGCCGAGCTTCGTCGCCCCGAGCCCGAGCAGGATGAAGATCGCCGAGAAGCTCAGGACGAAGAGCAGGCTCGGCGCGAGGACCTTCCACAGCGGCGCATCCTCGAGGTCCTTCGGCCGCACGCCGGAGACGGCGGAGAGGTAGCCGGGCACGAGCGGCAGGACGCAGGGGCTGAGGAACGAGACGACGCCGGCGGCGAGTGCGGCGAGCACGCCGACGCCCGAGGACGGATCGTCGACGACGGCGAGGATCGCGGAGATCACGACGCCTCCAGCGCGTAGCGGCGGATGTCGGCCTCGAGCGCCGCGGCGCTCGGATAGCCGCCGAGCTTCGTGTGGACCCGGCGCCCGTCGGCGGCGATGAAGACCGTCATCGGCGCGCCGCGCCCGCCGCCGACCGAGCGCGTCGCGTCCCCGTCGGGGTCGAACACGCTCGCGAAGCCCGGTGGGCGCTCGGCGATGAACTGCTGCGCCGCGCCGCGGCTGTCGAGCGCGTCGATCCCGACGAACGCGACCCGCGCGCCGTGGCGGGCGACGGCGCGCGCGAAGTACGGGAACTCGGCGCGGCAGGGGCCGCACCACGACGCCCACTGGTTCACGACGACCGGGTGGCCCGCGAGCTTCGCCAGGCGCGCCCGCAGCGCGCTCGTGCCCTCGCCGACGAGCCGGTTGGCGTCCGCGGCGTTGGCGCGCAGCGCCGCGGGGGCCGTGCGCGGGAGCCGCGGCGCGGGCGGCGCGGCCTTGACCGACCCGGGCGCGACCCCGGCGCCGCCGTCCTCGCTCGCGCCACAGGCCCCGAGCGCGAGCGCCGAGGCGGCACAGACGGTGAGCGGGAGCAGGCGATGCATGACACCCGCAGGATGCCCCATCGCCGCCGCGGACGCGGCGGGTGGCGGCCTACGTGCCGAGCACGGCGCCGTCGGGGATGCGGCGCGGGCCGTCGTCGCCCTGCTCGACCGTGACCGCGCCGCGGACGACGACGTCGGCGCCGAACGTGACGTCGCCCTCGACGGTCAGCCGCTCGCAGGCGACGAGCGACGGGGCGCCCGCGGGGAAGCGGGCGTCGAAGTCGCGCAGGAGCTTGAAGTGCGCGCTGTCGAGCTCGACGAGCGGCGCGCCGGCGCCCTCGCGCTCGGCCGCGACGGCGATGCGCCCGTCGCCGTGCAGGACATAGGCGTCCGAGCGCAGCGCGAGGAGGTCGTTCGTCGTCTTGACGGGGGCGAAGCGCGTGCGCGGGACACGGATCGCGCGCGCGCCGTCGAAGACGTCGATCGCGGCGCCCATCGCCGTCTCGAGCTGGAGGACCGGGGTCGAGCCCGGATCGCCCGGATCGACGGTCTTGCGGTTGACGATCATCGGCAGCCCGAGCACGCCGCCGCGC
>DATJEE010000031.1:0-10211 GCA_035496995.1 Solirubrobacteraceae bacterium
CGCCGCGCGTTCGCGAACCTCGGGCGCCGCGAGCGCGAGGTCGCGGTCCTGCTGTACGTCAAGAACCTCACGCTGCGCGAGATCGGCGAGGTCCTCGGGGTCTCGGAGAGCCGCGTCTGCCAGATCCACGGCGAGCTCAAGGGCCGGCTGCGCGCAGCACTCGCGCAGGACGCCGAGCTGCTGCGCGACGTCGCGTAGCGGCCGTGGCCGTTGCGGGTTTCCCGCAGCGTTGACGGGTTTCTCCGCACGATTGGCCACAAACCGCTTGGGTCACGGGCTGAGGTGCCGACAACAGGGGTATGGAACACCGGCGCCAGCAGCGCCCCCCCGGGCCGATCACCGGCCTCCCCGGATGCTGTGAGCGAACGGCGCTGCGATGTGCCTTTGCCGTGCTCGTGCTCGTGCTCGCGCTGGGCGTGGGCAATCTCGTCGCCGGGCTCGGCGGCGCGACCGTCGACGCGCTGATCCGCGGCTGGGGCGCCTCGCTCGTCTACGTCGTCGCCGCGGCCGTCGTCGTGTTTCGCGCCGCGCGCCGCTCCCGGCAGCGGGGGGCCTGGATGCTCCTCGCGGGCGGACTGACGCTCTACGGCGCCGGCAACGTCGTGTGGCAGGTCTTCTACAACGACCTGGCCGCACCCCCGATCCCCTCGATCAGCGACGGCCTCTGGCTCGCGCTGTATCCGGCGAGCTACCTCGGGCTCGTGCTGCTCGCCCGGGAGAAGGGCGCCGCGATCGGCGCCGGTGTCTGGCTCGACGGTATCGTCGCCGGCCTGGGCTTCGCGGCGGTCGGCGCGGCGGTCGTCTTCGAACCGGTCCTCGCCTCCGCCACCGGCAGCGCCGCTGCGGTCATCACGAACCTCGCCTATCCGGTCGCCGACCTCCTGCTCGTCGCGCTCGTCCTCGGGTTGCTGGCCCTGCGCGGCTGGCGGCTGGATCGCATGTGGATGCTGCTCGGCGGCGGATTCGTGCTGCTGTACGTCGCCGACAGCATCTACCTGCTGCGCGTCGCCGCAGGCTCGGAATCGACCGGCCTGCTCCCGAACGTCTTCTACCTCGCCGGCGTCGTCCTCCTCGCGTTCGCCGCCTGGCAGCCGGAATCCGAGGCTCCCACGGCCCGGCTCGAGCGGTGGTCGGTGCTCATCGTGCCGGCGGCGTCCGTCGTGGCCGCGATCGGCCTGCTCCTCTACGACCACTTCGCGGCACTGGACCCGCTCGCACTGACGCTCGCGACGCTGACCCTCGTCGCCGCGATGCTCCGCACGGCGCTGACGTTCCGCGACGTGCGAGCGCTGGCGGCGACGCGCATCGAGGCCACGACCGACGAGCTGACGTCCCTGCCGAACCGCCGGCTGTTCATGCGCACGGTCGACGAGGCGATCGTCGCCGCCCGTGCCGATGGCGTGTCGCTCGCCCTGCTCATCATCGACCTCGACCAGTTCAAGAAGCTCAACGACACGCTCGGCCATCACGCCGGCGATCTGCTGCTGCGCCAGGTCGGGCCGCGCGTGCGCGGGGTGCTGCGCGAGGCGGACATGCTCGCGCGCCTCGGCGGCGACGAGTTCGGCGCCCTGCTCGCCGCGCCGTGCGGCGAGTCTGTCGCGCTGAGCGTCGCCGAGCGGGTCGGTGAGGCGCTGCGCCGCCCGTTCGACGTCGAGGGCCTGCACCTGCACATCGCGGCGAGCGTCGGGATCTCCCTGTTTCCCACCCACTCGCAGGACGCGCCCCAGCTGCTGCGACACGCCGACATCGCGATGTACCAGGCCAAGGCCTCACGCAGCGGCCGGGCGCTGTACGCGCGCGACCGCGACACGAACACGCGCGCCAGCCTCGCGCTGGCATCCGAGCTCCCCGGCGCGATCAGATCGGGCGGGCTCGAGGCGCACTTCCAGCCCAAGGCCGAGGCCGCCGGCGGACGCGTCGTCGGGCTCGAGGCGCTCGTCCGCTGGCGCCACCCGCAACTCGGCCTGCTGCTGCCGGCGGCGTTCGTCGCGCTCGCCGAGCAGTCGGGGCTCATGCGCGAGCTCACGCGTGCGGTCCTCGACTGCTCGCTGGCGCAGTGTCGCCGCTGGCGTGACGCCGGGCATGACCTCACCGTCGCGGTGAACGTCTCCTTCACCGATCTGCTCGACGCGGAGTTCCCATTCGAGGTCGCGACGATGCTGGCCCGGCACGAGGTCGACCCGTCCGCGCTCATCCTCGAGGTGACCGAGAGCTCGATCATGTCCGACGCGGAGCTCAGCGGCGACGTCCTGGCCCGGCTGAGCGAATTCGGCGTGCGGATCTCGCTCGACGACTTCGGCACCGGCTACTCGTCGCTGACACACCTGCGCAACCTGCCGGTGAGCGAGGTGAAGATCGACCGCTCGTTCGTCGCCCGCATGCAGCACGACCGGACCGACGAGGCGATCGTGCGCTCGACGATCCAGCTGGCGCACAATCTCGGCATGCGCGTCGTCGCCGAGGGCGTCGAGGACGAGGCGACCCGGGTGACGCTCGAGCAACTCGGCTGCGAGCTCATCCAGGGCTACTGCCTGTCGCGGCCGCTGGCCCCCGACGCGGTCCAGCCCTTCCTCGACGAGCTGCGCCCCCCGCACGCGCCCGCGGCTCACGTTCCCCACCGCGCCAACCGATAAGTCCTTGAGGATGGACTCGATGCGCACCCAGGGCGCGGTGGTCGACGAGCGCCTGGCTCCCGCCGGGCTCACCCGCCTGCTCGGCAGCGACCGCGCGGGGCGGACGAAGGTCCTGGCCGCCGCGGCCGCGCTGTTCGTCGCCGCGGGCGTCGCGATGGTGTTCGTGCCCTCGTCGCCGGTCACCGCCGGGCTCGTCTTCCTCATCCCGGTCGCGATCATCGCGTCCGAGCTCGGGACGCGCGCGGGGCTCGTCAGCGCAGGGCTGAGCATCGCGACCGTCCTCGGCTGGTCTGCGACCGGCCTGTCGGCGGTCGGGCCGACCGCCGTGCTGCCGCGCTCGCTGGCGCTCGTGTTCCTCGCGTGGATCATCGGCCGCACCTCGGAGCGCGCGGCGCGCAGCCGGGCGCTGCTCGAGCACGTGCTCGAGGCGACGACCGACTCGATCTACATCAAGGACCTCGCGGGGCGCTACCTCCTCGTCAACAGCGCGGCCGCCGAGCTCATCGGCCGGCCCGGGGCCGAGATCATCGGGCGGACGAACGACGAGCTGATCCCCGAGGTCGCACCCGTCATCGCGCAGCGCGACGCGGCCGTGCTCGAGCAGCTCGCACCGGCGATGTACGAGATGAGCGGGCGCTTCGGCGGCCGCCACTTCGACCTGTCGGTCACGAAGAGCCCGTTCCGCGACGCGACGGGGACGGCGATCGGGTCGCTCGGCATCGCCCGCGACATCACCGAGCAGTACCACCTGCGCGAGCGCTTCCGCCGGGCGTTCGAGGACGCGCCGATCGGGATGACCGTCGCCGACCTCGAGGGCCGCTTCCTCGACGTCAACCAGGCGCTCTGCGAGATCACCGGCTACTCGCGCGACGAGCTGCGCACGCGGACGTTCGCCTCGATCACCCATCCCGACGACCTCGCGGCCGACTACGCGGTGATCGACGCGCTCATCTCCGGCCGCCTGAACTCCTCGACGGACGAGAAGCGCTACCTGCGCCCCGACGGCAGCGCCGTCTGGGTCGCGCGCAGCGTCACGCTCGTGCGCGACGCCGACGGCGAGCCGCTGCACTTCATCGACCAGATCCAGGACATCACCGATCGCCGGCGCTACGAGGGCGAGCTGCGGCGCCTCGCCGACCACGACCCGCTCACCGGCCTGCTGAACCGGCGCCGCTTCGAGGAGGAGCTCGACCGCCACGTCGCCGACGTCGCCCGCTACGGGCAGCGCGGCGCGCTGCTCGTCCTCGACCTCGATCGCTTCAAGGAGGTCAACGACCGGCTCGGCCATCACGCCGGCGACGAGCTCATCCTCAGCGTCGCCGCCCTGCTGCGCGAGCGCCTGCGCAGCACCGACGTCATCGCCCGCCTCGGCGGCGACGAGTTCGCGGTGCTGCTCCCGCAGGCCGCCCCCGATGACGCCGAGGCCGTCGGCACGGCGCTCGTGCGGGCCGTCCGCGAACGCGCGTTCGCCGGCGACGGCGAGCGCGGCTGGGACATCACGACGAGCGTCGGCATCGCGCCGTTCACGACCGCGGGCGCAAGCCGCGAGGAGATGCTCATCGAGGCCGACCTGGCGATGTACGAGGCCAAGGAGGCCGGTGGCGACCGGATCGCGACGAGATCGGTGAGCCGGACGCGCCGGATCGCCTCGACGAATCAATAGTTGCCTACACTGGATGGGCAGCGCCGTCGGACCGCGAGCTTCTTCGTCATCCCTTGCTCGCGAGCGACGTCCTAAGACTCAGGGTGGCGAGGAGCGGAGCGGGCGTCATGCCCGACGCAATCGAAGCACCCGCCGCAGCCGTCGGTTCGCTGTCTGCAGCGATCTCCAATGCCGTCGTCGGCCTCCTGCACGACTACACCGGGCGTGGGCCGACCCACGCCCGCACGACGATCGGGCCAGACACGATCGTCGTGACGCTGCGCGACTGCCTGACGAAGGCCGAGCGCACGCTCGCCGAGCGTGGCCAGGCGCTCGAGGTGCTCGCGATGCGCCGCGCCTTTCAGAACACGATGCGTGACGAGCTCATCGCCGCGGTCGAGTCGCTGACCCAGCGCAAGGTCGAGGCGTTCCTCAGCGACAACCTCCACGACCCGGACGTCGCCGTCGAGATCTTCCTCATGAGCCGCGCCGACGGGGACGGGCACGGGCGCGCGGCAGGCGCCGCGACGTAGCTACGCGGCGTCCGCGCGCTCGGTCGGCGGCGCAACGAGCGCGCCGGCGTGGCGCTCGATGAGCAGCCAGAGCGTCGGCAGCACGACCATCCCGGTGGCGGCGAGGAACCACACGCGGCCGGCGTCGGTTCCCTCGCCGAGCGAGTGGCCGACGCTGAGGACCCAGGCGAGCGCCGTGAAGCGGTGCAGCCTGCGCCAGCGCTGCACGCCGATGCGCGCGCGGGCGTAGAACGACAGGCCGAGGATCACGAGCATCCAGCCGCCGACGATGCCGACCGTCTGCCAGAAGCGCTGGTAGCCGCTCGCGAAGGGGATCGTGACGTCGGCGAGGCTCGGGTGCAGGAACCCGTCGCCCAGCAGCGCGAAGGCATGGACGCCGAGC
The DNA here is from genome assembly GCA_035496995.1 of Solirubrobacteraceae bacterium. GTDB lineage: Bacteria > Actinomycetota > Thermoleophilia > Solirubrobacterales > Solirubrobacteraceae > CADCVQ01. Next base: position 5,191 of record DATJEE010000031.1, read on the forward strand.
GCGACGAGCGTCGCGAGCGACAGCGCCTCGTGGACCGGGCGCAGGTCCTGTGTGCGGCCCTTCACGAGGCGGCCGCTCATGACGAGCCCGAAGCCGACGGCCGCGCTGGCGAGCAGGAGCGCGGCGATGCCGGCGGCGCGGCTCGTGATCCAGAAGAAGTGCACGCCGAACATCGGCTAGGACTGCGAGCTCGTGACGGGAGCGGGACCGCCGTCGGGGGCGAACTGCTGCGACTGGCCATCGTCGAGCTCGTCGAGCTCGCCGAGGTCGTCGGTCGCCGGCGGCTGCGCGGAGGAGCCGGAGACGGCCGCGCCGGAGCCCGCGGAGGCCGCCGACGTCGCGGCCTGCGAGCCCATCGAGCCGTCGAACGCGACGAGGCCGAAGGCCAGCGCGAACGTCGCGAGCGCGGCGGCGATGACCTGGTTGCGCAGCTGGCCCACACGCAGCGCGCGCTGCTCGCGGGCGCGCTCGGCGGCGATGCGGCGGTCGGCGGGCGGCCTGGGCAGGGTCGGGGGCGGCAGCGGCATACCGCAAGCATCGGGGGCGCGTGCGAGAGCACGCGAAGAAGAAGCTGAGAATTCGCTGAGTGGCGGTCTCAGCATTCGCCCAGGATCGGGCGTCACGCTTACGAGCATGGCAGCCCGGACCGAGCAGACGTCGCAGTTTCAGTGCTTCGGCGCGACGGTCTCGCTGCGTGCCTCCGGCAACGCCGAGATCGTGCGGCTGGGGCTGCGCCGGGCGCGCGCGATCGCCGAGGAGGTCCATCGCCGGCTCACGCGCTTCGATCCCGACAGCGATCTCTGCCGCCTCAACGCCGACCCGCGCGAGCTCGTGCCGGCCGCCCCGATCGTCCGCCGCTTCGCCGCGGCCGTGCGCTGGGCGGGCGAGACCTCCGGCGGGCTCGTCGACGCCACCTGCCTGCCGGCGGTCGAGGCGGCCGGCTACCGCGAGCACTGGACGCCGGAGACCGGCACCGCGGGCTGGGCCGCCGGCGAGCCGCCCGACTGGCGCCCAGCCTGGGAGCACGTCGCGGTCGAGGGCGACGCCGTGCGGCGCCCGCCCGGGACGCGGCTGGACAGCGGCGGCCTCGGCAAGGGCCTCGCCGCCGACCTCATGGCCGCGGCGCTCGCCGCCTGCGGCGCCTGGGCGATCGACTGCGGCGGCGATCTGCGCATCGGCGGCCTCGAGGGCGCCGAGCGCCCGGTCGACATCGCCGCCCCCGACGGCGGCGCGCCGATCCACCGGCTGCACGTCGCCCGCGGGGCGGTCGCGACGAGCGGGGTCACGCGCCGCGCCTGGGCGGGCGGCCACCACCTCATCGACCCGCGCACGGGACGCTCGGCCGACACCGGGATCGTCCAGGTGACGGCGCTCGCCCGCACCGGCCTGGAGGCCGAGGTCCGCGCCAAGACCGCCCTGCTCGCCGGCCCCGAGCAGCTCGGCGACACGCTTGCGGGCGGCGGCATCTACGTCACGACCGACGGCGCCATCCACGTCGTCGAGCGCGACCGGACCGCGCTGAGCAGGTAGATCAGCCGTGCCGGGGGTCCGTAGCTACCACGCAGCGGGTTGCGTCAATCCGCAACCAGGGCTGCGATCTCCACGGATGCGCCGCGAGGGTGCCAACAGGCACCATTGCGACGTGGATCTGGTCGCGATCAGCGTCTCTCACCGGACGGCACCGCTGCAGCTGCGCGAGCGGCTGGCGCTGTCGGCCGACGGCGCGACCCAGATCATGGGCGCGCTCGTCGCCGCCCCGGGCATCGACGAGGCGATCGCGCTGTGCACCTGCCACCGCACCGAGCTCTACGCCGCGACGCCCGATCCGGCCGCCGCCCGGCGCGTGCTGCTCGCCGCGCTCGCCGGCCTCGCCGGCGCTACCGAGCCCGAGCTGCTCGGCCACGTGCACGTCCTGCGCGGCGCGCAGGTCTCACGCCATCTCTTCGCCGTCACCGCGGGCCTGGAGTCGATGGTCCTCGGCGAGGCCGAGATCCAGGGCCAGGTCCGCCGCGCGCTCGAGCGCGCTCGGGCCGCCGGCACCGCGGGCCCCGTCACGGGCCGCCTCTTCGGCGACGCGCTCTCCAGCGGCGGTCGCGTGCGCAGCCGGACCGCCCTCGGGCGCGGCGGCGCTTCGGTCTCATCGGTCGCCGTCGAGCTCGCGAGGGACGCCGCAGGCTCGCTCGGCGGCCGGCGAGTGCTCGTCGTCGGCGCGGGGCAGAGCGGTGCGCTGAGCGCCCGCGCGCTCGCCGACGAGGGGATGCACGTCATCGTCGCCAGCCGCCATCGCTCCCGCGCGGCGGACGTCGCGGGAGATCTCGGCGACGCCGTCTCGCTGGCCGCCCTGCCGGCCGAGCTCGAGCGCGCCGACGTCGTCTTCACCGCGACGGCGGCGTCCGGCCGGCTGATCGGGCGCGAGGCGGTCGCGGATGCGATGGCCGCCCGCGGCGGCCGCCCGCTCGTCATCGTCGACCTCGGCATGCCGCGCGACGTCGATCCCGCGGCCGGCGAGCTGCCCGGCGTCACGCTCCTGGACCTCGACGACGTCGACCGCCGCCTGGACGTCAACAACGGCCGGCGCCGCATGCACTCCAGCGAGGCCGCCGCGATCGTGGCGCACGAGGAGGCGCGCTTTCAGACCTGGCTCGCGAGCTACGGCACCGCGCCGGTCGTCGCGCAGCTGCACGAGCACGCCGAGGCGATCGTCGCCGGCGTCCTGCGCGAGAACGACCTGCGCTGGGAGGACCTCACGGACGCCGACCGCGAGCGCGTCGGCGTCATGGCCCGCACGATCGTGCGCCGCCTGCTGCACGAGCCGACGCGGCGGCTGCGCAGCGCCGAGGGCCAGGCGGGTGCCGACGTCGCGCTGGCGCTGTTCGGGCTGGCCGACGCTTCCGCCGAGGACACCGCCGCCCCGGCCTCCGAGCTCGGGCACCTGGGCTGACGTGATGGCGCCCGCGACGCTCGAATGCGCCTCCGTCGAGGTCGCCACCCGCGAGCTCGCCCACCGCCGCGCCGGCGCGCTGGACATCTACCTGCTCTGGCACCCGGCCGACGACAGCGTGTCGATCCGCGTCGAGGATCTGCGCACCGGCGTGCGGGTCGACCTCGACGTCGACCAGGGCACGGCGCTGGAGGCCTTCCGGCACCCGTTCTCGTACGCGCCCTGAGCCCCAGCGCTACGGTTCGCGCATGAGAAACGCCACCTGGCCGGTCGCCGCCGGCTCGCTGCTCGTCGGCTTCGGGGTCGCCGAGGCGACGGGCGTGCGCGCGCTCGGCGGGGTCGTCCTCGTCGCGGGCGCCGGCTGGTGCGCGCTGCGCTGGCGCCGGAGCGCCGGCCCCGGTCGCACCGCGGCGCTGCTGCTCGTCTACCTCGCCACCTTCGTCGGGGCGCACCTGCACGTCATGCGCGACGCCGTCGGGCCGTGGCCGACGGTGCTCATCGCCGCCGCCGTCACCGGCCTCGCCGTCTGGGCGGTCGCCGACGCGGCGCTGGGGCGCAGCGCGGCCGCCACCGCCTGACGTCAGTCCTGGCCCCGCTCCACCTCGACGCCCTTGAAGGTGGTCTCGACGGTCTCCTTGAAGCGGCAGCCGTTGATCTCGTCGTGGCGCATGAACGTCGGCGGCTCGATGCGGACCTTCAGCGTGTACGTGCCGTCCACGGGGACCTTCCAGTTGCGCCCGTAGTGGTAGAGCATCGGGTGCCAGAGCAGCGGCAGCTCGTGCGTCCCGGCGTCGTTGCCGTCCGGATCGGTGAGCGTCACGGTGACGGTGCAGCCCGGCACGAAGCGCCCGTCGGAGGCGTCGCAGACGGCGATCTCGACGTGGAGGTTCTCGTCGCCCGGGTCCTGCCATTCGAGCTTGCCGTCGCTCCACATGTACATGCCCTCGGCCTCCTCGACCGCGTAGCCGACGAGGTACTCGCCGGCGGGCTGCATGCCGCCGTCGTGGGCGACCTCGTTGGCCATGTGCTCGAGCGCCTCGCGGTAGGCCGCGCCCTGCTTGCGCGCGAGCTCGAGCTGCTTGGCGTCGGCCTCGCTGCTGCTGGGGTCCATCGGCGGTGGCTGCTGCTCCTGGGTTGCCATCGGGCTCTCCTCGCGGTTGCGGCTGTCGCAGGGGGCCTACCCGCGGCCCCGGCCGCGTTATCGCCCGACGATGCGGGCGAAGGAGACGGGGTCCGTCGGGCCCTCGGTGCAGAGCACGAGCGCGTCCGGCGCGGCGCCCGGGACGCCGAGGCGCTCCCAGGCGTCGCCGGGGTGGCGCTCGCGCAGCGCGAGCAGGCCGGCGACGCCCGCGGCGCCGGTCTCGCCGCAGTCCAGGCCGTCGGCGTGCAGCGCGCGCACGGCGCGCTCGGCGGCCCGGTCGTCGACCGCGCAGAAGGCGGCCATCCCGGCGCGCATGTCGGGCAGCGCGACGGGCGAGGCGGTGCCGCAGTTCAGCCCGGCCATGATCGACGCCTGCGGGCCGGGGAGCGCGACCGGCGCGCCGGCGCGCACGGCCGCCAGCGCGCAGGCGGCATCGGCCGGCTCGACGCCGACGATGACGCGCCCCGGCGCCGCCAGCGCGCGCACGGCGGCCGAGGCCAGCGCGCCGACGCCGATCTGGATCGCGCACAGCGGCGGGAGCGCCGCGAGCTGCTCGGCGAGCTCGTCGAAGATCGTCTGGTAGCCATCGGCGACCCAGGCCGGGACCTCCTCGTAGCCCGGCCAGGAGTGATCGGAGATGACGAGCCGGCGCTCGCCCGCGAGCGCGGCCGAGGCGGCGATGGCGTCGTCGTACGTGCCGGCGACGACGTCGACGGTCGCGCCCTCCCCGGCGATCGCGTCGATCCGCGCCGCGGCGGTGTGCTCGGGGACGAGGATCCGCGCCTCGAGGCCGAGCAGCGCCGCCATGTGCGCGACCGCGCGGCCGTGGTTGCCGTCGGTGGCGGCGACGAGCGTGAGCGGCCCGCAGGCCCGCGCGACGTCCCGCAGCTGTGCGAACGTCGTCACCGGGACCGGCAGGCCGGCGTGCTGGCAGAGAAC
>DATJEE010000032.1:0-37371 GCA_035496995.1 Solirubrobacteraceae bacterium
CTATGGCGTCCGCAGCGGCCGCCCGCGCTGGGTCGTCTCGGGCCGCCGCTCCGTCTACGCCGTCGCCGCGCTGTGCAGCGGCGCGTTCGCGATCCTCGAGATCGCGTTCCTGCGCTCGGACTTCTCGTTCGCGACGGTCGCCAGCCACTCGTCGACGACGACGCCGCTGTTCTACCGCGGCGCCGCCCCGTGGTCCTCCCAGGAGGGCTCGCTGCTGCTGTGGGTCGTGCTGCTCAGCACCTGGAGCAGCCTGATCCTGTTCCTCACCCGCCGGCGGGTGCGCGAGGTCGCGCCCTACGCGACCGCCGTGCTGCTCGGCTTCGCGGTCTTCTTCGCCGGGCTGCTCGTGTTCCTCGAGACGCCGTTCGGCGTGCTGGCCGCGGTGCCCGCCGAGGGCAGCGGCCTGAACCCGCTGCTGCGCCACCCGAGCATGATGATCCACCCGCCGATGCTCTACTCGGGCTACACGCTGTTCGCGATCCCGTTCGCGTTCGCGATCGGCGCGCTTGTCACGCGGCAGGTCGGCGCCGCCGACTGGATCCGCTCGACGCGGCGCTTCGCGCTGGCGGCCTGGCTGTTTCTCGGCATCGGGATCCTGCTCGGTGCGCGCTGGTCCTACACCGAGCTCGGCTGGGGCGGCTACTGGGCCTGGGACCCGGTCGAGAACGCCTCTCTGCTGCCGTGGCTCACGGGCACGGCGTTCCTGCACTCGATCATGCTGCAGGAGAAGCGCGGGATGCTGAAGATCTGGAACGTCTCGCTCGTCCTCGCGACCGGCGTCCTGGCGATCATGGGGACGTTCCTCGTGCGCTCGGGGATCCTCGACTCGATCCACGCCTTCGGCGCCTCGACGCTCGGCGTGCCGTTCGTGATCCTCATCGGCGCGATGATCGCGGGCTCGATCGGGCTCGTCGTCTGGCGCCGTCAGGCGCTGCGCTCGGAGAACCGGCTGGACTCGATGCTCTCGCGCGAGGCGGTCTTCCTCGGCAACAACCTCGTGCTCGTCGCGATGGCGTTCGTCGTCTTCTGGGGCACGTTCTGGCCGCTCATCGCCGAGGCGCTGACGGGCACGCGGCGCTCGCTCGGCCCGCCCTGGTTCGACCGCTACACCGTCCCGCTGGCGCTCGTGCTCGTGCTGCTCAGCGGGATCGGGCCGGTCATCGCCTGGCGCCGGGCGACGGCGGCCAACGCGCGGCGCAACTTCGTCTTCCCGATCGGTGTGGGGCTCGCCACCGGCGCCGTCCTGTCGGCGTTCCTCGGCGTCGCCTCGCGCCCGCTCGCGCTCGCGATGTTCGTCGTCGGCGCGTTCGTCTTCGCGACCGTCGCCCAGGAGTTCTGGCGCGGCGTCGCGGCGCGCCGGACGATGACGGGGGAGGGGCCGCTGCGGGCGCTGCGCTCGCTCGTCGCGCGCAACCGCCGCCGCTACGGCGGCTACATCATCCACGTCGGGATGGCGACGCTGTTCATCGGCGTCGCGGCCTCGACGGCCTTCAACGACGCGCGCGACATCCGCCTCGATGTCGGCCAGACGGCGCACGTCGGCGGCTATGACTTCCGCTACGTCAAGCCGACCTCGCGCCTGTCGACGACGGGTTCGGGCGAGCTGGAGAAGATCTCCTTCGGCGCAGTCGTCGTCGTCAGCAAGGACGGCAGGACCGTTACGACGCTGCGGCCCGAGCGCGGCTACTTCCCGTCGCTCGACGTCAACGGCCTCGGGCCGGTCGGGCGCTTCTTCGAGGGCGAGGCGACGAGCGAGGTCGGCCTGCGGGCCGGGCTGCGCCGCGACATCTGGACGGCGATGACCCCGGACATCCGCGCGCTGCTGCCGATCATCCGTGACGGCGACAGGGTGTTCCGCAACGCCGCCGGCAAGCTTGCGCCCGCGGCCGAGGCGGCGGCGCTCGGCCAGGCGCTGCGCGGCCTCGCCAACCGCTACACGCAGAACCCGCCGCCGGCGACCTTCCGGATCATCACCTCGCCGCTCGTGACCTGGATCTGGCTCGGCGCGATCATCGTCTTCGGCGGGGCGATCATCGCGATGTGGCCGGGGACGGACTCCACGCGCCGGCGCGCGAAGGCGCGCTACGCCGCGCGCGTCGCGCAGGAGCTCGGCGCGGGCGACGACGACGATCCCGCCGAGCCGCAGCCCGACGAGCGCGAGCACGAGCGCCCGGTCGTCGTCTAGCCGTGGATCTCCTGGCCCTGCTCGTCATCGCGGCCGTCCTGACCGGCGTCGTGGCGATCGTCACCGCGCCGCTGCGCGCCGGCCGCGGCGAGCGCGAGCGGGCGGCGTCGGCCGATCGGATCGCCGAGCTCGAGGCGCGCAAGGAGTCCAAGTACCGCGAGATCCGCGATGCCGAGATGGACCTGCGGACGGGCAAGCTCTCCGAGGAGGACCACCGCGCCCTCGACCGTCAGCTGCGCGCCGAGGCGATCGAGGTGCTGCACGCGCTCGACGAGGCGTCGGAACGCTGATACAGCTGGCAGGACTTCCGGCGGGGTGTACTAGGATTGCGCTGTGGAGACGATCCTCTCAGTGGTCCAGGTCGCGCTGTCGATCACGCTCATCTTCCTCGTGCTCATGCACTCGGGCAAGGACGCGGGGCTGTCGGGCGCCTTCGGCGTCGGCTCCGGCGCGGGCCCCTTCGGCGGTGGCTCGCTCGTCGAGCGCAACCTCAACCGCTGGACCGTCGGCTTCGCGATCGTGTGGATCGTCAACACGATCATCCTGCTGAAGCTGTAGTCGCTACTCCGTCGCGCCCGTCACCCGGAAGCCGCCCGCGCGCAGCGCCGGGCACAGGACGCCATTGGCGAAGCGGCGGCCGTAGAACTCGCCCTCGCTGACGAGCCGCCGCGCGCGCGTGAGCTCCTCGGTCGCCGCGAGCAGGCGCAGGACGGAGTCCGTGAAGCGCACGTTGGCGGTCGGCCGGGTGATCGCGCCGTCCTCGATGAGGAACGTCCCGTCGCGCGTCATGCCGGTGAGCAGCGTCTCCTTCTCGCGGACGGTGTTGACGTACCACAGGCGCGTGACGTAGAGGCCGCGCTCGATCGTCGACGCGAGCTCGGCGGCGTCCGCCGCGGCGCCGCCGGCGAGGATGAGATTCGTCGGCGACGGGCCGTGGGGCGAGCCGCCCGGGGCCGTGGCGTGGCCCGTCGAGCGCGCGCCGTCGCCGGCGACCGCCGCCGAGCGGCGGTCGTGGACGACGCCGGTCGCGACGCCGCCGTCGATGAGCGCGACGCTGGTCTTCGGCACGCCCTCGAGGTCGAACGCCCGCGGCAGCGTGCCGGGCGCGCCGGCCGCGTCGGCGAGGCTGATCGACGGTGCCGCGACGCTCGTGCCGAGGCGGTCGCTCAGCGCGCCGCGGCCCTCGGCGTGGTCGAGGCCGTTGAAGGCCAGGCCGCCGAGGAACTCCAGCAGCAGGCCGACGGCGTCGGGCTCGAGCACGACGGGCCAGGAGCCCGGGCCGAGCTCGGCGAGCGGCGCGTCGCCGACCTTCGACGCCGCGCGCCGCGCGAGCGCCTCGTCCTCGATGCCCGACGCCGCGACGGCCGTGCCCGCGGCGTAGCCGCTGCGCCCGCCGGCGTCGCGGCAGACGACCTTCATGAAGGCGTCGGTCACCTCGTCGTCGCACTGCAGTCCCGTCGTCGAGACGATCGCCGTCCGCACCGCGCCGACGCTCCAGACGCCGAACGCCTCCAGGCCGTGCTCGGCGGCGACCGCGAACGCCGTGCGCAGCGCGCCGGCGGCGTGCTCGGGGTCCAGCGCGGCGGTTGCGGCGTCGTAGCCCGCGTGCTCGGCGCCGGGCGCGGGCGCGGGCTCGGCGAGCCCGGGATGCAGCCCGCTGCCGGCGCGGGCGACGGCCGCGGCCGCGGCCCCGGCGCGCCGGGCCGTCGCGCGCAGCGCGTCGTCGTCGAGGCGGTTCGTCGTCGCCGACGCCGTGTGCCCGTCGCGCACGGCGAGGATCTCGACCGACGTGTCTTCGACCGCGGTCGCCTGCGTCGGCGCCGAGCGCGCGAAGCGCGACAGCAGCGAGCGCTCGCGGACGACCGTGACCTGGACGTCGTCGCCCGCGACCGCGAGCGCCCGCTGCGCGATGTCGGGCGGGCTGTCGCCCGCCATCAGGCCACGCCCACCTGCACGTCGCGGAAGCGCGCCGGGGCGGTGCCGTGGGAGACGCGCATGAGCTGGCCCGGCTCGCCCTTGCCACAGTTGCCGACGCCCCACAGGCGCCACGCCGGCGCCGAGCAGACGGCGTCCATGCCGCGCCAGAACTGCGGTGTCACGCCGGCGTAGCTCGGGTTGCGCAACAGGCGGCCGAGCTCGCCGCCGCGGATCTCGCGGGCGACCTCGGTGGCGAACTGGAAGTGCAGGCGGCGGTCGTCGATCGACCACGAGCGGTTGGTCTCGAGGTACAGCCCCTCGCCGGTGTCGGCGATGAGCTCGTCGAGCGTGCCGGCCTCGCCCGGCTCGATCGAGACGTTCGTCATGCGCACGATCGGCTGGCGGGCGAAGCCGTCCGCGCGGGCGCAGCCGCCCGAGCCGCCGAGGCCGATCGCCGCCGCCGACTGGCGGTCCGACAGCGCGGCGCGCAGGATGCCGCCGGCGACGAGCGGCGTGCGCGCCGCGGCGACGCCCTCGTCGTCCCAGCCGAACGAGCCGAGGCCGCCCGGCAGCGTGGCGTCGGCGGTGATCGACAGCTGCTCGGAGCCGTAGCGCAGCGTGCCGAGGTCGGCGGGGGAGACCCAGCTCGTGCCGGCGTAGGAGGCCTCGCCGAGCAGCATCCGGTCGAGCTCGAGCGCGTGCCCGATCGACTCGTGGATCTGCAGCGCGAGCTGCTCGCCGCCGAGGACGACGGTCGCGCGGCCGCTCGGGCACGGCGGCGCGGTGAGCAGCTCGATCGCCTCGGCGGCGACGCGCGGCGCGTGGGCGACGAGGTCGAAGGCGAGGACGTGCTCCCAGCCCGCGCAGGCCGCCGAGCCGCCGTGCGCGCCGGGGTGCGAGCGCACCTGCAACTCGTCGCCGTCGACGGCGATCGCGGAGATCGCGGCGCCGCACTCGACGCGGATCTGCGTGCACGCCGCGCCCGCGGTCGAGGCGAACGCCGTGCGGACGCGGCGGCTGGAGCACTCGGCGTCGGCGCGGACGATGCGCGGGTCGCCGCGCAGCCCGGCCTCGGCGGCGAACAGCAGCTCGAGCTTGTCCTCCAGCGCGACGTCGAAGGGGTCGATCTCGTACGCGCAGGCCCAGTGGCCGACGGCGGGCGCAACGGCCGCGAGCGCGCCGGCGGGCGCCGCCGGCTGGCTCTCGGCGATCGCGAGCGCCTGCGCCAGGGCGCGCTCGGCGGCGGGGAGCGTCAGCTCGCGCGTGGCGGCGAAGCCCCAGCCGCCGCCGGCGCGCACGCGCACGCCGATGCCGGCGTAGGACGCGCTGTCGACCTGCTCGACGTGCCCGTTGCGGACGAGGACGTCCTCGTCGTCGGTCGCGACGTGCCGCGCCTCGGCGTAGGTGCAGCGCCGCGGCACCCGGGCGATCAGGGCGGTCAGGAGCTCGAGCACTACACGCCGGCGGCGTCGGAGAGCGCGCGGTGCGTCGCCTCGGCCGACCGGCGGACGCGGTCGACGTCGTCGCTCGTCACGCCGGCGCCGGACTCGATCTGGCCGCGCAGCCGCTCGCAGACGTCGGCGAGGCTCGTGGCGCCGAGGGCGAGGCCCCCGCCGGCGGTGCGGTGCGCCACGCGCGCCACCTCGGCCGAATCGCCGCGTCGCAGCGCCTCCTCGATGAGGACGAGCGCATTGGTGACGTCGGCGTGCCATTCCTCGATGACGTCGCGCATCTCCGCGGCGTCGAAGAGCTCGGCGAACTCGTCGAAGAGCGTGCGGTCCAGCAGTGCGCAGTCCTTGCTCACCGCAGGCAGTCTGCCAGGTCAGTACGCCGAGGCGTACAGGGCGCGCAGCTCGTCGCGGTCGGGCCGCGGCGGGATGAGATCGAGGTCCGGACGTGCCGCGGCGGCGCCGGCACAGGCGTCGAGCGTCGCCTCGTCGACGCCGAGATCGCGCAGCCGCACGGCCCCGGCGCGGCGGGCGAGGTCGGTCGCGAGGGCGACGAGCTCGCCGGCCCCGGGCGCCCCGCGGCGCTCGAGCGCGCCCAGCGTGTGGGGCAGCATGACGGCGTTCGCCGGGCCGTGGCCGATGCCGCCGAGGCGCACGAGCGTCTGCGCGAGGACGTGGTGCAGGCCGTAGCCGTTGGCGTCGATCGCGTAGCCCGACAGCAGCGCGCCGAGCGCGAGCGTGTCGCGGTCGGGCTCCGCGCCGTCGCCGGCGTAGGCGAGGCCGATGAGCCGCGCCGCCTCGCGGCCGGCGAGCGACGGGACCGGGCTCGCGCGCGTCGTCGCCGGGCCCTCGGCCGCGTGACCGAGGGCGTTGGCGGCGCTCGCGGCCAGGCCGGCGGCGGGCTGCGAGGCGCTGAGCGCCGGGTCGTTGATGACGATCGCCGGCCGCACGCCCGGCAGCGCGGCGTCGGCGCCGGCCGCGCGGCGGTGGCCGGCGGTCATCTCGGCCGCGCTGAGCGTCGTCGGGACGGCGGCGACCCGCGGCCGCGCGCCGGGCCGCCGGGCCGCCGCCAGCGCCTTGGCGACGTCCACGACGCGCCCGCCGCCGAGCGCGACGAGCAGCTCGCCCTCGACCTCGCCGAGCAGCTCGCCGGCGATCTCGTCGACGCGGCCCGCGCGCACGTCGTGCACGGCGCCGGCCCCGTCGGCGAGCATCGGCGCCATGGCGCGCGCCTGCGGGGTCGTCAGCAGCGTGTAGCCGGAGCCGAGCGCGGCGGCCGCGTCCGCGAGGACGCCGCGCCCGAAGTGGATCGTGCGCTCGCCGTCCTGCCACTCGAAGCGTTCCTGCGCGATGGACACATCACATCACGCGCCGCCCGCAACCGCCGCGCCGGTCGGGCGTCCCTGCCCGTACCGGCGCCGCGTGCGGCTGCCCCCGCGTTGCCACCCCTGGCCTCTGCGGTGAAGCGCGATTCGGACTTCCCTGTCCGTCCATGCATAGTGGCCGACCGGCAGGCGGCCTCCCATCGCCCGATGACGCGAGCGCGAGGAGGGACTTTCGCTCCACCGACCGGTGCGCCGGCCCTCATCCGATCGGATGAGGGCCGCCTACTCGAGCAGCCCGCGGCGCATCGCCTCGGCGACCGCCGCCGCGCGCTCGGAGACGCCGAGCTTCTCGTAGATGTTGCGCAGGTGGGTCTTCACCGTCGCGGTGCTGAGCTGCAGCTCGCGGGCGATGTCGGGGGCGCTGAGGCCGCCGGCGGTCTTCTCGAGGATCTCGTGCTCGCGCGGCGAGAGCGCCGGCCGCGACTCGTGCTCGCGCAGGCGCACCTCGCCGGCGAGGCCCGCCTGGACCTGCGGCGCGAGGACCGTCTGCCCGCGGGCGACGGCGGCGACGGCGTCGCAGATCGTCGCGCGGTCGGAGTCCTTCGTGAGGTACGCGGCGACGCCGTTGGCGACGGCGCTGAAGACGACCTGGCTGTCGACCGACGCGGAGAGCATCACGACGCGGGTCGCCAGGCCGTCGCGGCTGATGGCATGCAGGACCTCGTTGCCGGTGAGCCCCGGCATGTTGACGTCGAGGATCGCGACGTCGGGGGCGAGGCCGCGGATCTCCTCGAGCGCCTGGCGCCCGTCGGCCGACGTCCCGACGACCTCGAACTCCGGCCGCTGGCGCAAGGCGCGGACCAGACCTTCGAGATAGATCGGATGGTCCTCTCCGACGTAGACCGACACGCGTGCCATGACCGCTGCCAACCGTACGGCATGCACCTACCGGACCGGCTCGGCGCGCGGGTCAGGCGGCGTCGTCGCCGGGCACGGGAGCCCGGGGCTCCGGATCGCCGGCGGCGGCGAGCAGATCGCAGATCTGGCGGCGCGGCGTCGTCTTCTCGAGCTGGTGGTCCATGCCGCAGGCGCTGGCGCGCGCGATGACGTCGTCGCTGAGGAAGGCGCTGACGAGGACGAAGCGCGTGCGATGCCCGGGCGGATCGGCCTGCACGCGGCAGCAGACCTCGACACCGTCGAGCGCCGGCATCTGGAAGTCGAGCAGCGCGACGTCGGGCTGATGCAGGCGGATGGCCTCCAGCGCTGCGGCACCGTCGGCGACCTCGGCGACGAGGGCAAGACGATCATCGGCCTCGATGGCGCGCTTCATCCCGCGGCGGTACACGTCGCTGTCGTCGGCGAGGACGACCGTGACCGCCCGCGTGCGATCCCTGACCGCGCCGGGCCGTGTGAGGTCGGAGACGTTCACGATGCCAAGTGTGACCGCATGGCGAGCGTTATGCCATAGCGCGATTGCACGAAAACCGGACGAGGCCGCGCTCATCCGATCGGATGAGCCGCAAGGCCCGCGCAAACCACTACGCTGCGCCGGTATAGGAGAACGTACGAGGCTGGAGCTCGGCGCCATGGAACGGCTACACGGCAAGGGGAAGCGCCCCACGTCAGCGGAGGTCGTCGGAGCACTGCGCGCCGGCGCCGTGGTCCTTGTCGCCGTGGGCGTGCTGCTCGGTCCCGCCGACCACGGGACGACCTTCCTCGTCGTCGTCGCGCTCGCCGCGGCCTATGCCGCGGGGCTGGCGGTCCTCGCCGTCCGCGGAACCGGCGAGCAGCCGCTGTGGCACGCCGTCGCCGACGTCGGCCTGCTCCTCGCGCTGATCGCCTCCAGCGGCGGGGCGCTCTCCGAGGCGCGCTTCGCGCTCATGATCTACCCGGTGGCGATGGGGCTCGCGAACCCCGCGCGGGCGATCGCCATCGTCACGGCGCTCGCGGCCGCGGGCTTCGTCGCGGTCTCGGCCTCGTCGCTCGGGGAGCCGCAGGCCGACACGGCGTTCGCCGAGACGCTCGTCGCGCTGCTCGTCGTCGGCGGGATCGGCGTCCTGCTCGCCCGCTCCGTGCGGCGCCGGACGCTGCAGCTGCGCGAGCTCGGCGCCGACCGCGCCGCGCTCCTGCACGAGGCGCTCGACGCCGAGGAGCGCGAGCGCGCGCGCATCGGCGAGCGCCTGCACGACGACACGCTGCAGTCGCTGCTCGCCGCCCAGCAGGACGTCCGCGAGGCGCGCTCGGGCTACCTGCAGTCGCTCGAGTACGCCGACGAGGCGCTGACGGACGCCGTCCGCGCCCTGCGCGACACCGTCATGGGCCTGCACCCGGCGTCGCTCGCCGACCGCGGCCTCGGGGTCGCGCTCGACGTCGAGCTCGACCGCGCCGCGCGGCGGACGAAGCTCGAGGTCGACCTGCACGTCGACCCCGATGCCGTCGGCCCGCACGACGCCGTGCTCTACGCGGCGGCGCGCGAGCTCATCACGAACGCCGTCAAGCACGCCGACGCCACGCGGCTCGTCGTCCGCCTCGAGCGCATGGCCGACGCGATCGTGCTGCGCGTCGAGGACGACGGGCGCGGGATGGTCGTCGCCTCGCGGCCGGAGCAGGCGCTGCAGGCCGGGCACGTCGGCCTGGCCTCGACGCGCCAGCGGATCGGCGCCGCGGGCGGCGTGTTCGAGGTGCAGTCGGCCCCGGGCGAGGGGACGCGCGTGCGGGTCGCGATCCCCGTCCGGGTCGCCGAGCAGGCGGCGGTCGCCGAGCAGGCCGATGATCCGGCGCGCATCCAGGCGCTGCGCGCGACCGGCCTGCTCGACGGACCGGCGGACGAGAGCCTCGACGGGCTCGCGCGGCTCGCGGCGCGGCTGCTGGAGGCGCCGGTCGCGCTCATCTCGCTCATCGACGTCGACCGCGAGTTCCTCGCGGCGCAGGTCGGCGTCCCGGAGCCCTGGGCCAAGCGCCGCGGCTGGCCCCTGACGCACTCGCTCGCGCGCTTCGCGGTCGCCAACAACGCGCCGCTCGTCGTCGCCGACGCACGCACCGATGCCGTGCTGTACGACAGCAGCGCGATCGGCGAGCTCGGCATCGTGGCCTACGCGGCGGTCCCGCTGACGACGGCGTCGGGGCGGGCGATCGGCGCGCTGAGCGTCGCCGACCGCCGTGCGCGCGTGTGGACGGAGGAGCAGCTCGAGCTGCTGCACGAGCTGGCCCGGATCGCGCGGCGCGAGCTGCTGTGGGGCGCCGAGCGCAGCGCGCGCAGCGATCGCGGCGGCGACGAGGTCGAGTCCGAGCGGCGTTTCATCGCGGCGGTGCTCGAGAGCCTCGGCGAGGGCGTCATCGCCTCCGACGAGCGCGGCGAGCTGCGGATCGTCAACGCCGCCGCGCGCCGCTTCGGCGAGTCGACCGACACGCTCGCGCTCGAGCTGCTCGCCGAGCGCGGTCAGCTGCATCTCGCGGCGACCGGCGCGCCCGTCGCCAAGGACGACCTCCCGCTCCCGCGCGCGCTGCGCGGCGAGGACGTCGCCGACGAGGAGTATCTCGCGGGCGATCTCGCCGGCGAGCGCCGCTGGCTCGTCCTCGCTGGACATCCGATCGCCGCGTCCAGCGGCGCGCGCGGCGCGATCATGACGATCCGCGACGTCACCGAGCAGCGGCTCGCCCAGGCCGCGTCGCTCGAGGCACAGGCGCGCTTCCAGGTCGCGTTCGACCACGCGCCGGTCGGCATGGGGATCGCGGGGCTCGACGGGCGCTTCTGGTCGGCGAACCTCGCGCTCGCCAAGCTCACCGGCTGGCGCCTGGAGCAGCTGCGCAGCGCGACGCTCGAGTCGCTCCTGCATCCCGACGAGGTCGAGTCCAGCGCCGCCGGGCTGCAGGCGCTGGCCGAGGGCTCGACGGCGGTCCACGTCACCGAGAAGCGCCTCCTGCACGCCGACGGCCACGAGATCTGGTCGGCGGTCCACGTCGCGGTCATCCGCGACGGCGCCGGGCGCCCGCAGCACCTGCTGCTGCAGCTCCAGGACCTCACCGAGCGCCGCCGCGAGGAGGAGCGCCTGCGGACGCTCAGCGACCGCGACGAGCTGACGCTCCTGCTCAACCGCACGGGCTTCGCGCGCGAGCTGCGCCGCCACGCCGCGCGCGTCGAGCGCTACGGGACCGACGGCGGCGTGCTGATGATCGACGTCGACGGCCTGAAGGCGATCAACGCGGCGATCGGGCGCGGCGGCGGCGACGACGTGCTGCGGCGCCTGGCGATCGCGATCGAGTCGCGCGTGCGCCGCAGCGACTTCGCCGCGCGCATCGGCGAGGACGAGTTCGCCGTGCTCCTGCCGCGAGGCGGTGCGTCGAGCCTCATGGCGCTCGCCGATGACCTGCTCGAGCGCCTGGACCACGCGCAGGCCGGGTCGGCGGACCGCATCGGGGCGCCGATCACCGTGAGCATGGGCGCCGCGGTCTTCGGCGCCGGTGCGACGGAGGCCGACACCGTCCTGCAGCGCGCCGCCACGGCGATGGCCGCGGCGTCGCGCGCGGGCGGCGGGCGCGCGGTGCTCTTCGGGCCCGCGGTGCTGGCCTCCCCGCTGGACTGAGGGACCACCGGGCGGGGCCCCCGCTCGCTTCAGCGTGGGCCGAAATCCTCGTGGTCGTCCTGAAGGCCCGCCGGCTGCGGGGCGCCTACGGCATCGGTAAAGAGAACGGGCTCTGCGCATGCGCGCGCAGCGCGCGAGTCCGGCAGCGATTGCAGGCGGCATGCGCCCAAAAGCTGCCAGACATCGACGGCCCGAGACCAAACTGGCGAGTTCCTCGACTCCACGCCGACGAACTCGCCATTGGCCTTGCACGAAGAGGCGAGCGGGGGGCCGATCGTCCACGGGCGGCCGCCGGGCGGCCGGCCCGTCCGTCCACTCCGCGCCGATCGGCTCCGCGTGCAGCGTGCTGCGGACGACTGCAGGAGGGTGCCCCGCTCCCTCCTGCTCGCCGTCATCGCCGCCGTCGGACTCGCGACCGCAGGCCTGGCGGCGACGCCGCCGGCGCCCGCGTCCGCGCACGTGATCTCCTGTGCCGCCAAGCACGGCAAGGCCAAGCACCGCTGTGCCAAGCGCGCAGCCGCCCACCGCCGCGCCCACCGCACGGCGACCCTGCGCCGCAAGAAGGCCCCGGCGCCCGCGCCCGCGCCCGCCCCGACCCCTGTTCCCGCTCCGGCACCGGTTCCCGCTCCCGCTCCCGCTCCCGTTCCCGCTCCGGCACCGGCTCCAGCTCCCGCTCCCGCTCCCGCTCCGGCGCCCGTCACGAGCTGGCGCCCCGCCGGCGCGCAGCCGCTGACGGATGCCGACGCCGCCGCCGGCGTGCGCCCGGCCGCCGAGAACCGTCCGGCGAACGCCGCCGCGAACGCCTACCGCCCCACGGCCGCCGAGCTCGACCTCTTTCGCAACGGGCAGACCGACAGGTACGGGCGCACGGCGCTGCAGTACAACCGCCTGACGGCGTACGTCACCGGCGGCTTCTCGGGCACGACCGACGAGATCCTCCAGTGGGTCGCGCGCAAATGGGGGATTCCCGAGGACGTCGTGCGCGCCGTGGCGGCGAACGAGTCGTGGTGGAACATGTCCCAGCTCGGCGATCTCAAGACCGTCGTCGATCCCCTGAGCTACCCGCTGCTCTCGCGGGTCGGGCTGACGAGCGACGTCTACCAGTCGCTCGGCATCATGCAGGTCAAGTGGACGCCGCAGGGGCTGCACCCCGGCACGGAGCCGCTGCGCTGGAAGTCGACGGCATTCAACGCCGACTACTGGGGCGCGGTCGTGCGCTACTACTACGACGGGCTCTGCGACTGGTGCGCCACCGGCTACGGGCCCGGCCAGGACTGGAACTCGATCGGTGCCTGGTACAACCCGTCGCCGTGGAACGCCGGGTCGCTGACCTACCAGAGCCACGTCCAGGCGCTCGCCGCGCAGCGCCCGTGGACCCTCGCCGGCTTCTGAGCGCGACCGCGCACGCCGTTCAGCGCCGCCTGCGCCCCGCCGCGCCGGCGCTCACCGCGCGGCTGACGTGGGCGATCAAGCGCCGCCAGGACGGCCACGCGCTCGCCGTCGTCGACGCGCTCGTCGGCCCCGGCGACGCCGTCGTCGACGCGGGCGCCAACTGGGGCCTGTTCGCGGCGCGCTTCGCGCGGCTCGTCGGCGCCGCCGGGCAGGTCGACGCGTTCGAGCCGTTCCCCGCCCACGCGGCGACGCTCGGCGCGCTGGCCCGGCGCAACCCGCAGCTCGCGGTGCACGCCGTCGCGCTGTCGAGCGCGCCGGGGACCGCGGCGCTGCACGTCCCGATCGTCGACGGCCGGCGCGTCACGCCGCTGGCGAGCCTCGGCGCGCCCGCCGCCGGTGTCGAGCACGACGTGGTCAGCGTTCCGGTCCAGACGCTCGACGCCGCGCTCGCCGGGCGGCGGGCGCCGTCGTTCGTGAAGATCGACGTCGAGGGGCTCGAGCTCGAGGTGCTGCGCGGGGCGGGGGCCACGCTGCGCGGGCGGCCGGTGCTGCTCGTGGAGATCGAGCAGCGCCATCAGGACGCGCCGATCGGCGCGACGTTCGCCCATCTCGCCGCGCTCGGCTACGCCGGGCGCTTCTTCGGCCCGCGCGGGCTCGCGCCGCTCGCGGACTTCGACGTCGAGCGCGACCAGCTCGCCCACCTCGGCCCCGGCGTCGAGGAGTACGGCATGCCCGACGGCTACGTCGCCGACTTCCTCTTCGCCGACCCCGCCCTCGACGTCGAAGGCCTACTGGAACTGGGCCGGGCCCGCGCGCGCCGCCGCGCCTGACCCCGTCAGCGCGAGCGCGAGGAGGGCGAAGCTCAGGTCGGCCGAGCCGCGCAGCGTGATGTGCGGGTCCAGCGTCATGAGCACGACGGTCACGACGAGCGCGGTGAAGCTCGCGCCGGCCGCGACGCCGACGGCGTCCGTGCGCCGCCGCGCGATGCCGGCGACCGCGCGCAGCGCGACCCAGGCGTACCAGACGAAGGCGAGCAGGAAGGCGATGCCCCCGCCCCACAGCAGGTAGATGTAGCCGCTCTCGATCCAGATGAAGTCGATGCCCGAGAAGCGCGCCCCCTCGATGCGCGCGAGCGGGCGCACGCCGGTCACCCAGTTGTGGCTCTGCTCGAGCACGGGCCAGAAGTGCGTCGTGACGTTGTCTAGGCGCACCTGCCAGCTCGCCGGCAGCGTCGAGCCGCCGTGAAAGCCGCTGAGGCGCGCCTCGATGACCGGCCGCAGCAGCAGCGCGGCGACGCCGCCGACGGGCACGAAGGCGAGGATCGCCCGGCTGAGGCGGCCGGTGAGCCAGCCGAACGCCAGCACGCCGACGACGATCGCGATGATCGCCGAGAACTGGCCCGTCGCCACGGTGCCGAAGACGAACAGCAGCCCGAATCCGGCGAGCCGCAGCCGGCGCCGGTCGCCCTGCAGCAGGAGCCCGGCGGCGATCGCCAGGCTGAAGACCATGACGTCGCCGACGGCGATCGACGAGGCGAGCGTCGAGGTCCCGCGCTCGAGCTGCGGCGAGTTGACGGACTCGGGCTCGAAGTGGCGCGTGATCGAGCCGATGCCGGGCGCGCCGACGACCTGCGCGATGCCCACGAGCGCGACGACCGCGGCGGCGCCGAGGGTCAGCCACAGGCAGCGGCGGACCTGCGCGGGCGTCGTGACGCTCGCGCGGACGATGAGGAAGACGGCGTAGTACTTCCAGATCTGCAGCGCGTAGAGGACGTCGTCCTGGACGATCGGGCGCTCGCGGACGACCATGACGATGAGCGGGATGACCGAGCTCGTGACGGCGAGCAGGAGGATCGCCGCGTCGATCCGGCCGAAGGACAGGCGCAGCCGCGCCGGCTCCTGCACCGCCGCCCGCAGGACGACGTGGGTGACGAGGCCGGCGATGACGAGTACCGCGAGCGCCTCGTGCGGGCGCAGCAGCGGCACGACGAGGCCGCGGTCCAGGCCGGCGACGAGCGGCGTGGCGGCGAGCAGGAGGTACGCGGCGACGGGCGGATGCAGCGCGACGGCGAGCAGGATCGCGAGCGCGACGGCGGTCGCGAGGGTGAGCTTCGGCGGCGCGACCGCCGCCAGCGTCCCGGCGAGCACGGCGGCCGCGGCGACCGCGGGGCGCGTCAGTGAAGGGCGAGGGCGGTGCAGGAGGGCCGGCAGCACGACGCCGAGATTAGGCACTCCCGCGGCGCAGGCGCCGCAGGCCGCCCGAGAAGAACGTCAGCTCCGCCGAGTCCCAGCGGTGCTGCAGGGCGACGAACGTCGCGATCCCGACCGTCGCGGCGGCGAGGACGCCGGCCGCCGCGCCGACGGGTCCGTCGGTCACCGAGGTGACCGCGACCGCGACGCCGTAGGCCGGGACGGCCATCGCCGCCGACGCCGCCGCCGTGCGCAGCATCGAGCGCACCGCCGACTGGCGCGGCGGCGGCAGCCCCGCGTCCAGCCGGTGGCGCAGGTACAGCGCGCTGAAGCCCGCCCCGGCGGACTGCGCCAGGCCGATCGCCAGCAGCGCCGAGCTGCCGTCGAGCGCCAGCGCCGCCGGCAGGCAGGCGAGCGTGATCGCCGTCCCGGCCGCGGTGGCGACGAACGGCGAGCGCGCGTCGGCGCGCGCGTAGGACGCGTTCGTGAACAGCTGGAAGGCCGACTCGCCGACGACCGCGAGGGCGATCCCGGCCAGGCAGGCCGCCACGAGGGCGGGCCCCGCCGATCCGGACATCGCGCCGAACGCCATCGCGTCCGACAGCGGGCCGGCGAGCACGAGGTACGCGACCGCCGCGGGCAGCGTGAGGAAGCAGACAAGCGCCAGGCCGCGCGTGCACTCGTCGCGGAAGCCCTGCTCGTCGCCGGCGTGGTGCAGCCGCGCGAGCGTCTGCAGCATCGTCAGCGTGATCGGCTGGGCGCCGACCTGCACGGGGAGGTAGAGGAAGTTCAGCGCGAGCTGGAAGGCGACGACGCCGCCGGGCACGGTGTTGGCGACGGTCAGCAGCGAGAAGAAGCGCAGCGCGGTGACGCCGGTCTGGCCGACGGACGACCGCAGCCGGCGCAGCAGCATCGTCACGGCGGGGATGCGCCAGCCGCGGCGCGGCACCATGCTCGGGCCCGCCCGCCGCGCGCCCCAGAGCATGACGCTCGCGTGCAGGACGACGGCGCCCGTCGAGCCCAGGCCGAGCAGCAGCAGCTCGCCGTCGGAGATCGAGCGGACATCCGAGCCGGTGCCGTAGATCACCGCGACGCCGACCATCGTCGCCATGACGCCGATGTTCTCGGCGACCGGCGCCGACGCGGCGAGCCGGAAGCGCCCGTGGGCGTTCATCACCGCGCCGCCGACGAGCGCCGTCGCGTAGAGCGGAAGCTGCGGCATCGTGAGCGCCATCAGCAGCCAGCCGGTGCGCAGCTGGTCGGAGGCGACCCCGCGGTCGGCGACGCCGATCGTCAGCACGCCGAGGATCAGCGGGGCGGCGGCGATCAGCAGGACGGCGGCCGCCGCGAGGGCGGCGAGCGCCGCCCCGAGGAAGCCGGATGCGATCTCGTCGGTGCCCTCGCGGTCGCCGCGGTCGATGCTCGGCGTGAGCGTCGGGATCAGCAGGCTGCCGATGAGCGATCCCGCGAGGAACTGCAGCGCGAGCTGCGGCAGCGCGTTGATGGCGAGAAACAGGCTGCCGAGGTACGTCGGCCCGAGCACGGCGGCGATGACCGCGATGCGGACGAAACCCGTGACGCGGCTGACCATCGTCCACGCCGCGACGGCCGTCGAGTTGCGCGCCTGGTCGGCGACCGTCATCGCAGCACCGGGCCGACCGTCACCGAATCCAGCGCGATCCGGCGCCCGAGCGCGTAGCCGGCGGTGGCGTACCAGGCCGTGCGCCGGGCGTTGCGCCCGAGCGCGCAACGCCGGTACGCGGCGCTCGTGGCGGCGGCCAGCTCGCCGTCGCGCAGCGGGCCGGCGCCGGCCGCGCGCAGCGCGCGCACGACGGCGACCGCGAGCGCGACGGACCGCGCGTGCCGCCCGCGGTCCAGCGCGTGGCGCGGGCGCGCGCTCTGAAAGACGACGGACCCGAGCATGTCGCCGGCACTGACCTCGTAGGGCGACAGGCCGGGTGCCGGTGCCACCGCGTCCTGCGGTGGGCCGAAGTCGACGAAGGCCAGCGTGGCGGCGCCGTCGTCCCAGAGGAGGTTGTCGAACTTGAAGTCCGGCAGCGGCTCGCCGAGCGCGCCGACGTAGGCGGCGACGCCCGCGGCGATCAACTCGGCGAGCCGCGCGCCGGCGGCGGCGTCGATCCGGCGGCCGCCGAGCAGCTCGAAGAGGTTCGTGCCGGGCACGTACGCCATCCGCAGGCCGGGCGGGTCGGCGAGCAGCTCCAGCGGCCGCGGGCAGCCGACCCCGGGCACGCCGGCGAGAGCGGCGGCGAAGCGCTGCAGCCGCGCGAACTCCTCGCGTGCCTGGCGCTCACGTGCCGCCTGCGGCCCGCGGTGGAACGTCTTGCGCACCGTCGCGCCCCCGTCCTCGCGCACGACGCGGCGGCCGAAGCCCTCCTGTAGGACCTGCTCCTCGATGGACTCAGCCCCGGCGGGCCGCGACGAAGATCTCGCGCGCGAACGCCGGCCCGCCGACGACCCGCGACAGCAGGCGGTCGAGCGCCAGCACCGCTCGCGTCGCGAGCGGCGAGCGCAGACGGCTGTAGACGAAGTGCGGCATCTTCGTGAAGCCCTGCTCCGCGAGGATCTTCAGGCCCAGCGCGTCGCAGAGCTCGCGCATGTCGGCCAGCGTCGCGTCGACGCCGCCGATGGCGTAGGGCCGCGAGATGCGGTTCAGCGAGTTCGCGTTGGACATCGTGAACACGATGACGCCTTCGGGCGACAGCCGGGCGACGAGCTTGCCGACCATCTCGCGCCAGTTGTCGTTGTACTTCAGCATCCGGATCGCGGAGATGCAGTCGAACTCGCGGGCGAACGGGACCTGTTCCTGCGAGAGGTCGCAGACGCGCAGCTCGCGCACGCGCGGCTCGTCGGCGAAGCGCGCGCGCGTCGCCTCGACCATCGCGTCGGCGATGTCGATGCCCCAGAACTCGGTGTCGCGGGTGCCCGCGACGAGGCCCGCGAGGATGCGCCCGCTGCCGACGCCGACGTCGAGGGCGCTCGTGCCCGGCCCGCGGTGCAGGCTCGAGACGATGAACTCGAGCTCGAGCTCGCCGAGGCGGTTGCGCGCGGGCGGATCCCACTCGGCGGTGTAGTCGGCGCCGATGCCCTGCCAGTGCTCACGGTTGCTCAGCGGCGGCTCGATCTCGGGGCCGATCTCATAGCTGCGCGTGGAGTTCGAGCGCGACCACTCCCTGCCGGGGCGCAGCCCGCGCAGGACCTTCGTGCACTTGAAGCCCGCGGCGAGCACCTGGGCCTCCTCGACGGGGTTGAAGTAGAGCAGGCGCAGCCGGCGGGGGTTGCGCCGGACGGACGCGACGATCTCGTCGAGCACGGCCGCGAAGATCGGGCCCGAGAACGGGTTGCTCATGTAGATGACCGTAACGTCGTCGGGGACGGCGTACTGCGTCGCGTCGGTGCAGACGAGTCGCACGTCGCGGCAGCGCAGCCGGTCGCGCGTGCGCTCGATGTTCTCCTCGGCGATCGCGTGCAGGCGCTCGGACAGCTCGACGCCGATGACGCGGCGAAACGGATAGCGCGCGGCGGCCTGGTAGACGACGCGGCCCATGCCCGAGCCGAAGTCGAGGAAGACGTCGTCGGCGTCGACGTCGTTGAACGGCAGGATCCGGCGCAGGGCCGACCACTGGGAGGGCTGGTAGCGCTCCTGGTTCTCCGGCGAGATCCCGAGCTCCTCGGGGCTGATGCTCGCCTCCGTGCGGATGCCCGAGCGGCGCTCGAGTGTGTTGATGACAACGCCCCGCGTCGCCACGTAGGGCGGCTTGACGGTGTGGTTGAACACTGCCCGCGCGATTCTCATCCCTGGTCACTCCCCGTATCGAAGACGATCTGCCCGCCGCTTTCGTGCGCGTAGGCGATTGAAGCGTCGTACTCGCTGCTGCCCGCCAGCCGTGGCAGGTGGTCCGGCCCCGGCTCCACCACGAGTGCCTCGCGCTCGCGCCACCAGCGCGCGACCTCCCGCGGCAGCGCGTGCCAGCCGCCCGGCTGCGCCGCGAGGAAGGCGAGGAAGCGCTCGTAGAGCGCGAGGCGCGCCTCGTCGACGACGTAGTCGGGGTGGACGATGACGTTGATGAGGCCGTGGTTGCGCATGATCCACTCGCTCTTGTCGACCCAGCGGTCGATCCCCGGCTCGCGCAGGATCTCCCACATCGTGTGGTCCTGGACGAGCGTGATCGGCAGCTCGATGACGTCGCCCAGGCGGAACGGGAGGATCGAGCAGCAGCCGCCCGACTGCGGCTCGAAGGGGTCGGTGTCCGGGAACGAGCTGTCGTAGAGCACCGGCAGCTCGGCGATCCAGTCGGCGTTGCGGTGCGTCGCCGGCGAGCGGAAGCCGACGACGTCCCAGTCGGCGACGTAGCGGCGCACGGCCGGCAGGTTGCGGTCGAACTCTGCCCGGCTGGAGAAGAGGCGGCCGTCGTGGCGGATGCCGTGCAGCCCGATCTCGCAGCCCTCCGCGCGCAGGCGCTCGAACAGCCCGTCGGGGATCGCGTAGTCCTCGGCGACGAAGTTCCACGACGACACGAAGCCGTGGCGGCGCTCGACGGCCCGCACGCGCTCGATGTTCGCGAGGCCGGCGGCACCCTCGACGTCGTGCGTCAGGACGACGGCGTGGCGCCGTCCGGCGGGCCAGAAGTTCACGAGCGGGACGCGCCCGCCGGGGGCGTCGGCGAGGCGCCGGCGCAGGTCGGCGTCGCGGCGGTCGACGAGCAGCGGCTCGATCGGCCAGGCGGGGAACGCGCGGCGGGCCTGCAGCCGCGCGTAGCGGCGCCGCGCCGCGAGCTGCACGCCGCGCGGCAGCAGGGGCTTGACGGCGTAGTACGCCCGCATCGCCGCCAACCGGCGCTGCCCGTCCTGGTAGCGCTCCCGCAGGAAGTGCTCGTCGCCGGCGCGCTCGTCCGCTCCGCCGGGCGCCCCGAGGACGCGCTCGATGTAGCCGCGGTAGATCTCGCGCTGGCGCGGCCAGCGGTGGGGCTCGAGCGCGCTCGTGGCGTGGCGCACCAGCGCCGCGCGGGCCGCGGGGTCGGCCTGCAGGCGCACGATCGCGTCGGCCAGCGCACGCGGGTCGTCGGAGTCGAAGTACGCGAAGCTGCGCTCGTCGAAGTACGCCTGCACCGAGCGCGTGCGCGACATGAGCACCGGCCGGCGCATCGTGACGAGGTCGTACATCTTGTTGCAGTGCGTGAGGTCGCGGAAGGGGTCGCGCTTCATCGCGACGAGGCCCGCGTCGCAGGCGGCGATCGCCTCGAGCAGCACGGGCATCGGCTCCCAGCGGCCGTTGATCGTCACGCGGTCGGTGACGCCGCGCTGCGCCGCCAGCGCGCGCGCCGTCTCGACGTAGGAGCCCGCGCCCATGATCTGCAGGCGCAGCCCGGGCAGCTCGTCGCGCAGCAGCGCGACGGCCTCGATCGCCGTGTCGATGCCGTAGCGCTGCTCGACCGAGCCGTGGCAGAGGATCGTGAAGCCGCCGTCGTCGCTGCCCCGCGGCGGGTAGCGCTCCACGTCGAAGACGTCCTCCTCGGATGAGTTCAGCACGACGCCGAGGCGGCCCGGGTCGGCACCGCGCGCGATGAACGTCTCGCGCATCTCGTTCGTGCAGGTGAAGGCGAAGTCGGCGAAGCGGATGCTCGCCTGCTCGGCGGCCGCGACGACGCGCCACGGCACGCTGCCGGGGGCGGCGCCGAACTTCGCGCCGAAGAACTCCGTCATCATCTCGTGGAGGTCGAGCACGACGCGCGCGCCGAGCAGCTTGGGGATCGCGGCGGCGAACACGAGCGTGTCGGGCAGCGAGTGGACCTGCACGAGCGCGTAGCGCCGGCGGGCGTGCAGCGCGCCGCTCAGCAGCGCCGCGAGCACGAGGAACGCGCCGTAGCCCAGCGCGTAGCTCGAGGCCGAGCCGCTGGCCTTCAGGGCCGCCGGCAGGCGGTAGACCGTCAGCGCGCCGGTGCGCTCGCGCCGCGGCTCGCCGGGCGCGCGCACGCTGATGACGTCGACCTCGTGGCCGGCGTCCAGCAGCACGGCGACCTCGCGCCGGACGCGCGGGTCGGTCGTGATCGAGGCCTGCCGGATGACGAGGATGCGCCGGGGGTCAGCCCGCATGGCGGTAGAGCACCTCCCCGATGACGCGCCCGGTCAGCGCCGGGCCGCGGCGGATGACGGGCGCGAGCACGCGCTCGGCGAGCGACGGGCCGGGCGAGGGCGCCGGTCCGCCGGCGTACGTGTGCGCCAGCGGCGTCTCGGCGGCGCCCCAGGAGCGCTTGAACGCCCGCAGGCCCTCGTGGCCGAGGTCGGTGCGCCCGAGGTCGAGCTCGCGCAGGCGCTCGTCGCACGCCCAGGCGATCGCGTCGGCGAAGAGCAGGTTGTTCGGGCGGGCCTGCTGGAACTCCGGGTCCGACGCGCCGTACTTGTACGTCAGCGTCGCGCCGGCGTGCAGGAACACCGCGGCCGCGACCGGACGGCCGGCAAGACGGGCGATCGACACGAAGCCGTGCCCGCGCTGCAGGAGGCCGGCGAGCCCGCGCACGAACGCCTTGGGCTGCGTCGGCACGCCGAGGCGCCGGCGCGTGCGCAGGTGCAGGGCGTAGAACTCCTCCAGCGCCTCGGCGTCGACGCGGCGGCGGACCTCGACGTCCTCGCGGCGGGCCTTGCGGACGTTGCGCCGCACCTGCGAGGCGTAGCCGCGCTCGACCTCCTCGAGGCCCGGCGTCAGGTCGACGCGGTGCTGGAGGAAGCGCTCGACGGGCACGGCGAGCGCCGGGAAGGCGCCGCGGACCTCGACCGGCACGCCGCGCCGGCGGCGAAGGTCCTCGACGACCGCGGCGAGCCGCTCGGCGGTGTCGCCGGGCGCGTCCTGCGCGACGAGCGGCGGGCAGGCGTCGGAGAAGGGGAGGGCGACGAGCCGGCGGCCGGTGAGGCGGCTGGCGACGAGCGCGACGGGCAGCCCGGCGACGGCCTCGCCGCTCGCGTCGAGCACCGTCGCGGCGGCGATCGGGTAGCGGTATTGGCGCGTGACGAGCCCGAGCCACAGCGGGTGGTGGAAGATCGTCGTCTGCGGCGCGCGCTCGACGAGGCGCAGCCAGCGCGCGTCGTCGCGGGGGTCGAGGATGGCGGTCGTCACGGGCATCGGCTCAGAGGTATCGGTAGACGAGCCGGCCGGCCAACGCGGTCGCCCGGAGCGGGACGCGGCGCCAGGCGCGGCGGACGAGCGCGGAGGCGGCGGCGCGGCCGCCGTGCTCGTCGCCGGGAGCGGCCGCGGGAGCGGTGCGAGCGGAAGCGAGCGCGGGAAAGCTGTAGCGGTGCAGGCGCGTGGGCTCGGCGCCCCACTTGCGCTTGAAGTGCGCAAGGCCCTCGTTGCCCTCGGCGACCTCCCCGAGGTCGTAGCGCGCGTAGCCCTCGGCGGCCGCGTCGTGCAGCGCGCGCCACTGCAGGACGTCGTTGGGCTTGAGCGCCAGCGCACTGCGCCGGCTGCCGTTGAAGGCGTAGAAGACCGTCGAGGACGACATGAGCAGCAGCGATCCGCCGAGCAGCTCGCCGCGGCGCTCGGCGAGCAGCAGCCGCATCTCGCCGCGCGGGCGCAGCTCCTCCCACAGGGCGACGAAGAGCCCCCACGGCCGCGGCGGCAGCAGGTGCTCGCGCAGCGTCGCGAGATAGAGCCGGTACCAGGCGCGGACGTCGCCGATGCGCTCGGCGGGACGCACGGTGACGCCGTCGTCCGTCGCCCGCGTGACCGCGGAGCGGATCCGCACGTGGTTGCGGCGCGGGCCGAAGCGCAGCTCCTCGCCGGGACCGGGCAGCGCCCGGCTGTAGGACAGCCGCCAGGGCCGCCCGTCGAGCTGCGGATCGACGCCGTCCAGCCGCGGCTCGGCGAGCTTGAGCTGCAGGCGCGCGCCGGAGGGCAGGCGCTCGCGCGCGCCGCGCACGAGCAGCGCGAGCCCGTCGCGGTCGTCGGCCAGCGGCCCGGCGACCGGCGTGCGCGGCAGCGAGGCCAGGCGCCGGCCCGCGAGCTCGCCGCCGCGGCCGAGCGGCAGCCCGCTCGTCGCCATGAGCGCGAGCACGCCGTGCAGCGCGCCGTCGCCGCCCTCGAGCGCGAGCGCGACGGGCGCGCGGCCGTACTCGCGCTGCAGCGCGCGCAGCCAGCCGGCGCCGTGGTAGACGACGCCGTCGGCGTGCGCGGCGACATAGGCGTCCCAGCGGGGATCGCCGAAGGGGTCGATTTCGCGCACCGCGCGGGCGCCATCAGGCAGCGACATGATCGAACAACGCGCTCCGGAGGGCGCCGCACACGCGGTCGACCTCGTCCGGGCGCATGCCCGGGAAGACGGGCAGCGACAGGACACGGGCGGCGGCGCGCTCGCAGGCCGGCAGGTCGCCGGGGCCGTAGCCGAGGTGCCGCCAGGCCGGCTGCAGGTGCACGGGCGTCGGGTAGTGCACGCCCGCGCCGACGCCGGCCTCGCGCAGCCGCGCGCGCAGCGCGTCGCGATGGTCGACCTCGACGACGAAGAGATGGTGCACCGCTGTCATCCCCGGCGCGTCCTGGGGCGGCAGCGTCAGCGCGAGCCCGTCGAGGCCCTCGCGGTAGCGCGCCGCGATCGCCCGGCGCTCGGCGTTGTCGGCGTCGAGGTGGGCGAGGCGCAGGCGCAGCACGGCGGCCTGCAGGTTGTCGAGGCGTTCGGTCCCGCCGGGCAGTTCGTGGACGTTGGCGTCGGTGGGCGCCGAGCCGTGATGGCGCAGCGAGCGCACGCGCGCCGCGATCTCGGCGTCGTCGGTCACGACGGCGCCGCCGTCGCCCATGGCGCCGAGGTTCTTCGTCGGGTAGAAGGAGAAGCTGCCGGCGCTGCCGAGCGCGCCGGTGCGGCGTCCGTCCAGCAGCGCGCCGTGGGCCTGCGCGGCGTCCTCGACGATCGCGATGCCGCGCGGGGCGCAGGCGGCGCGGATGGCGTCCATGTCCGCGGGGCGCCCGTAGAGGTGCACCGGCACGACGGCGACCGTCGCGGGCCCGAGCGCCGCCGCGAGCGCCGCCGGGTCCATGCAGCGCGTGACGGGGTCGATGTCGACGAGGACCGGCGTCGCGCCGGTCGCCGCGATCGCCTCGACCGTCGCGACGAACGTGTGCGCGACGGTGACGACCTCGGTGCCCGGCCCGGCGCCGCAGGCGCGCAGCGCGAGCTCGATCGCGACCGTCCCGTTGGCGACGCCGACGCAGTGCGCCGTCTCGCAGAACGCGGCGAACTCCGCCTCGAAGGCCGCGAGATCCGCGCCGAGGCTGTAGGCGCCCGTCGCCGCGATGCGCTCGACGGTCGCCAGCACGGCGTCGCGCTCGCCCGGCCAGCGGCGCGCGAGATCGAACAGGGGGATCGGGTCGGGGCTCACGTCGATGCGTCGGACGCCAGGAGCCGCGCGACGGCGGGCATGCCGCCCTCGCTGCGCCGGCGGTCGCCGCCGCGGCGGCCGTCGCTGCCGTCGTCGGTCAGCCCGACCGGCGACGCGTTGTGCTCGAGCGAGTGCTCGGCGGCCTCGATGATGCGCACGACGTCGAGGCCGACCTTCGCGCTGGAGACGGGGTCGCGGCCCTCGACCATCGCGCCGAGGAAGTCCTGCAGCTCGAGGCCGAGCGGCTCGTCGGCGTCCAGGCGCGGGGTGAGGATGTCGCCGGAGCGATAGGAGAGCTGGTGCTCGCCGAAGCTCTGCGGCTCGAGGACCTCGACGCCGCGGTCGAAGACGCGCACCTGCTCGCTGCTCGTGTCCTCGTAGACGATCATCCGCTCGCTGCCGACGAGCACCGTCCGGCGCAGCTTCGTCGGCGCCAGCCAGGAGAACTCCATGTGCACGAGCGCGCCGCTCGGCATCCCGAGGTCGATGAACGCGACGTCGAGCTGTCCGGAACCGACCGAGTCGCGGGCGATCGCCCGGACGAAGGTCGGCTCGCCGAGCCAGTGCAGGAGCATCGAGAAGTCGTGCGGGCCGAGGTCGCGCAGGACGCTCGCGTCGCTCTGGTGGATGCCGAGGTTCACGCGGCTGAAGGTCCCGAAGAACAGCTCGCCGAGCTCGCCGGCGTCGAGCAGCTCCTTGACCTTCCGGGCCGGCGGCGAGTAGAGGAACGTATGGCCCGGCATGAGGACGAGCGAGCGCTCGTCGGCGATGCGGATGAGCTCGCGGCACTCGGCGCTCGTCTGCGCCAGCGGCTTCTCGACGAACACGTGCTTGCCGGCCAGCAGCGCCTCGCGGGCGAGCTCGTAGTGCGTGCGCACCGGGGTGGCGATGATCACCGCGTCGACGTCGGCGGCGGCGAGCACGTCGTCGTAGCTGCGGGTCGTGCGGACCGTCGGATAGCGATGGGCGACGGGCGCGAGCTTCGCGCTGTCGCGGTCGCAGGCGGCGATGACGCGCATGCCGTCGGTCGACCACGCGTTGCGCAGGAGGTTTGGGCCCCAGTAGCCGAGGCCGACGATCGCGACCCCCCGCTCGGGGTGACCGGCGCTGCCCGCGTCAGGCCGCATTGCCGCGCAGGAGCGCGAGTGGCGTGCGCAGGAGGATCGTCGCGTCGAGGCGCGCGCTGGTCGTCCGGGCGTACTGCGCGTCGAGCTCGAGCATCCCGCGGAAGCCGATGCTGTTGCGCCCCGACACCTGCCACAGGCCGGTGAGGCCCGGGCGCACGTCGAAGCGCGCGTAGTCCCCGGGGTCGTAGTGCTCGAGCTCGTACTCGAGCGCCGGGCGCGGCCCGATGACCGACATCTCACCGCGGACGATGTTGATGAGCTGCGGCAGCTCGTCGAGGCTCGTGCGGCGCAGGAACGCGCCGACGCGCGTGACGCGCGGGTCGGCCGTGAGCTTCTTCAGGCCCTCGCCGGCCTCGCCCTCGGCGGCGAGCTTGGCGATGTAGAGCCGGTGGGCTTCGGGCGAGACGCCGTCGTGCATCGTGCGGAACTTCAGCACAGTGAACGTCCGGCGGTCGCGACCCAGTCGCTGCTGGCGGAAGAACAGCGGGCCGGGCGTGTCGAGGCGGATGGCGAGGCCGATGACGAGCAGCAGCGGCAGGACCGCGACGAGCAGCACGACGGCGAGCAGCACGTCGGCGACGCGCTTGGCCCGGGGCCAGGCGGCGGACGTCCGCCGGGGCGCGGGCGCCGCGAGCGGCGGGACGAGCACCAGTGCCTGTTGATTGGTGGGCGTTGCGCGCAGCTCTCGGTCCAGCGTTGTCCCTGCGTGGATGCCCATGACCTCTTCCGTGATTGAGCTTGGCGGTGGTGGCGCGGGTTACCGAATCTCAACCTAGGCCACAGAACGTCATGCCCAGTAGTGCCCTCCTCGCACACATCGGCGCGGGAAGCTGCAACCTTGAGTTGCGGCTTTGCGTGTCATCCTGTCCCGTGCGCTTGCCACAGACCGCATGAACCCCGAAACCCCACAGCTCCTCGACTCGATCCGCGCCGTGCGTTCCCGCTGGCGGCTGGTCCTGGCCGTCGTCGTCGTCGTGACGGGGTTGGCGTTCGCGCTCAGCGCGAGCTCGGCGAAGCAGTACGACGCCACCGCCCAGCTGCTGCTGCGCGGCGAGGAGCCGATCAACGCCTTGCTCGACCCGTCCGGGAACACGCGCTCCAGCGACCCCGAGCGCGACCTCAACACCGAGGTCGAGCTCATCAAGGTCGGGCCGACGGCGCGCGACGTGCAGCGCACCCTCGGCCTGAGCCGCTCGCTCGACGACCTCCTCGCCCAGGTCCACACCGAGACGAGCACGACCTCCGACATCGTCCGCCTGCGCGTGCGCGATCACGACCCCGTGCTGGCGGCGAAGATCGCGAACGCGTTCGCCGACTCCTACGTGCAGTTCCGCGTGAGCTCGGCGCGGGCGCGCTACAAGCAGGCCGCGGACCTCGCGCAGGGCCAGCTGCTCGCGCTGTCGCCGGTCGACCGCCGCACGGTCGAGGGCCGCGACCTGCAGGCACGCCAGCGCGAGCTGCAGATCGCGTCGGCGCTGCAGACCGGCGGCGCCGAGCTCGTGCGGCGGGCGAGTGTCCCGACCAGCGCGTCGCGGCCGCGGCCGCTGCTGAGCGCCGCGCTGGGCCTCCTGCTCGGCATCGTGCTCGGCGTCGGGGCGGCGCTCGTGCTGAACCTCGTCGACCGGCGCTTCACCGACGAGCGCGAGGTCGAGGACTTCTTCGACCTCCCGGTCCTCGCCGCGATCCCGCGCCCGGCGCGCCGCGGCGCCGACCTCGACGATCCCGCCCAGCGCGAGGCCTACGGGCTGCTCGCCGCGAACCTCCAGCTCGCCACGACCGGGCGCTCGAGCTCCGTCGTCATGATCACCTCGCCGGGTCCCGGCGACGGCAAGACGAGCGTGACGCTCGGCCTCGCGCGGGCCTACGCCCAGCTCGGGCTGACCGTCATCGTCATCGAGGCCGACCTGCGCCGGCCGGCGTTCGGCCGCTACGCCGACGTCACGGCGTCGGCCGGCGTGACCGGCGTGCTCGCCGGCGGGTCGATCGAGCGCGAGCTGCTGTGGCTCGACGCGAACACGCTGCGGGCGGTCGAGGACGGCGCCGGGGCGCGCGGGACGATCGGGCTGCTGCCCGCCGGCGAGATCCCGGACAACCCGCAGCGCGCGCTGGCGGATCCTGCGATGAACCTCGTCGTCGAGGTCGCGCGCTCGCTCGCCGACATGGTGCTCATCGACACCGCCCCTGTCGGCACGGTCAACGACGCGACGGTGCTCGACCGCATGGTGGAGGGCGTCGCGGTCGTCACGCGGCTGAACCAGACGACGAAGGACGCGGCCCGCCGCGCGAACCGCTCGCTCGCGAATCTCGGCGCCGAGCGGCTCGGGCTCGTCGTCACGGACTCCGGCGGCGGGGAGCGGCACGCGTACTACGCGCCGCGCCCGACGGCCACGGCGCCGCCCGCCGAGCGCCAGCGCAGCGGCGTGCAGGGCGGTACGGACTGACGGGTCGCGGCCCACGGGCGGCCGCTGCGCTGCTCCCGCTGATCCCGGCGGTGGCCGTGATCGGCTTCGGGTTCGCGTCGGGGGGCTTTCTCCCGGGGCCCGTGGCGCTCGCCGCGACGGTTCTCGCCGTCGTCCTCGTCGTGCGCCTGACGGCCGGTGCGCGGGCATGGGGGGCGGTCAGCGGCGGCTACGTCGCGGGGGCGGCGGCGCTCGCGCTGTTCGCCGGCTGGGCGCTGCTGTCGGGCACCTGGTCGGATGCCCCCGCACGCGCGCTCGTCGAGTACGACCGCGCGCTGCTGTACCTGCTCGGCTTCGTCGTCGTCGGGTCGCTGGGGCGCACGCCGCAGCGGCTGCGCTGGGCGCTGCGCGGGCTGGCGTTCGCGGCCTTCGCCGTCTGCCTCTGCGCGCTCGTCACGCGCCTGGCGCCGGACGTGTGGGCGATCAGCCCGGAGGTCTCCGTCGACCGCCTGAGCTACCCGCTGGGCTACTGGAACGCGCTCGGCCTGCTCGCGGCGATCGGCATCGTCGTCGCCTTCGCCCTGACCTGCGACGACCGCGAGCACCCGGTCGTGCGCGTGCTCGGCGCCGTCGCGCTGCCGGTGCTCGGTCCCGTGCTCCTGCTGACGTTCTCGCGCGGGTCGATCGCGGCCGGCGCGGCCGGCGTGCTCGTGCTGCTCGTCGCCGGGCGCCCGCGCGCGCTGGCGACCGGTGCGCTCGTCGCCGTGCCGGCGGTCGCCGTCGCCGTGATGTCGGCCTACGGCGCCGACCTCCTCGCGTCGGAGGACCCGACGACCGCCGCCGCGGCCGCGCAGGGCCATCACGTCGCGCTCGTCGTGGCCGTCTGCGCGCTGCTGGCCGGCGCCGCGCGCGCGGCGCTGCTGCCCGTCGACCGGCGCCTCACGGCGCTGCGCGCCCCCGCCGTGCTGCGCCGGCCCGCGGTGCGCGCCGCGATCGCGGCGGGGCTCGCGGCTGCCGTCGTGCTCGTCGCGCTCGCGGCCGGCGCGCCGGACAAGGTCCAGCGCCAGTACGACCGCTTCGTCCAGGGCGACCGCATCAGCCACGCGACGACCGCGGACATCCGCAACCGGCTGACGAACCCCGGCAACAACGGGCGCATCGACCAGTGGCGCGTCGCGCTCGACGCGTTCTCCGCCGAGCGCCTGCACGGGCGCGGAGCCGGCACGTACGCGCTGGACTGGGACCGCGACCGCCCCGAGGCCTACCAGGTCGAGGACGCGCACTCGCTCTACGTCGAGGTCCTCGGCGAGCTCGGCGTCGTCGGCTTCCTGCTCGTCGTCGCCGCGCTGCTGCTCGTCCTCGGCGGCTTCGCCGCGCGCTCGCGCGGACCCGACCGGGTCGTCGGCGCCGCCCTGCTCGGCGCGGGCGTCGCCTGGGCGCTGCACGCCGGCGTCGACTGGGACTGGGAGATGCCGGCGATCACGTTCTGGCTCTTCGCCGTCGGCGGGCTGGCGCTCGCGGCGCCTGCCGACGCGCAGGCCGGCCGCGCGGTCCCGCCGCTCGGCCGCATCGTCCTGGCGCTCGGCTGCCTCGTGCTCGCGCTCGTCCCGGCGCGCCTGTACCTGTCCGAGGGGCCGCTGCGCGACAGCGCGCGCGCGTTCGCCCGCGGCGACTGCGCGACGGCGGTCGACCGCGCGCTGGACTCGACCTCGGCGCTCGGCGTGCGGCCCGAGCCGTTCGTCCTGCTCGGGTACTGCGACGTGCGGCTCGGGCAGTCCGAGCTCGCGGTCCGCGCGCTGACGAATGCCGTCCGCAAGGACCCCGGCAACTGGGAGGGCCACTAC
This sequence comes from Solirubrobacteraceae bacterium, assembly GCA_035496995.1. GTDB lineage: Bacteria > Actinomycetota > Thermoleophilia > Solirubrobacterales > Solirubrobacteraceae > CADCVQ01. Next base: position 29,791 of record DATJEE010000032.1, read on the forward strand.
GGCCTCGCACTCGTCCGCGCGGCGGCGGGCCGCGACCCGCGCGCCGAGCTGCGGATCGCGCAGCGCCTGAACCCGCTCGAGCCACTCGTCTTCCGCGCCCAGCGGCTGCTGGCGACGAACGACCCCCAGGCATGGAAGAGGCGGGCGCTGACGGCCCGCCTCCCCCAGAACTGAGCTGTGCCCTACGCCGTGTCGCCGGCGCGGCGCGAGCTGCGGCGCAGCACGAGGCCGGAGCCGAGCAGCAGGAGCCCGAAGAAGAGCATCGGGATCGCCGCGTAGCCCGTGAACGGCAGCTGGTCGGCCGTCGAGGCCGAGATCTGGCGCGGGGCCTGCGCGGCCGCGGTCGCGGTCGTGCCCGGCGTGCCGTTGGTGCGCGCGCCCGCGACGGCGCTGTTGTTGCCCGAGCCGGCGTTGCCGGACGGCGCCGCGGCCTGCGCCTGCGTGCCGAGGACCTCGCTGCCGCCGCCGGGGGCTGCCGACGACGTCGAGTCGGGGGCCACGGCCTGCCCGCTGGGGGCGCCGTACTGCGCCGAGCTGGCCGTCAGATCGGTGGAGAGCGCCGAGACGCCGAGGGCGGCGCCTCCGCTGCTCATGAGCGCGCCGGTGGCGAGCAGAGCCATGATTGCGAGACGGGACCGCATGAAGCCTCCTTGCTTTGTCGACCGCCGTGACGCGGGGCCGGCGGCGCGCTGCTTGATCGCGGCGAGCTCGGGTTCCGTCAGGCTGGGCCGGTGGTGCTCGAGCATCCGTGCAGTCTCGAGCAGCTCCGGCGGAAGGTCGTGTGAATGGTTCATCACCGGTCTATACGCACGAGCGCGCCGGTTTCCGACTGCGATGATCCGAACCTCGATGCGCCGGGCCGACTTCGACCGTGTCTACTCGGAGCACGCGCAGGCGGTGTACGGCTTCCTCGCGTACCGCACCGGCGATCGGATCCTCGCGCAGGACCTGCTCGCGGACACCTTCGAGGCGGCGCTGCGCTCGCGCCGGCTGTTCGATCGCGCGCGCGGCAGCGAGCGCACGTGGCTCATGTCGATCGCGCTGAACCGGCTGCGCGACCACGCCCGCCGGCGCGCGGCCGAGGCGCGCGCCTACGAGCGGGTGAGCGCGGGCGACGCCGGCGGCGCCGATCCCGGCCTCGACGCGGTCGCGGACCGCGACTACGTCATGCGGGCGCTCGCGGGCCTCTCGGAGGAGGAGCGCGAGTGCCTGGCGCTGCGCTTCGGCGCCGACCTCACGCTGAAGGAGATCGCCGCGGCCCTCGACGAGCCGGAGAGCACCGTCGAGGGCCGGGTGTACCGCGGGCTGCGCAAGCTCCGCGAGGAGCTCGCCTGAGCCTGACGCGGGCTCTGAGCCTGACGCGGGCTGCTACGCACGCAAGGAGGCCAGCGCGCGCCGGGGATGACGGAGCCGGGCGCGCACGCGCCTGGTCGGCTGCCCCTCGAGGCGGCGAGCGCGCAGGCGCAGCATCTCGACGACCTCGGCGGTGCGGACGAACGGGTCCGCGGCGACGCTGCCGTCGGAGAGGTCGAGTGCGGCGCGGACGGTCCCGTCGACCTCGGCGAGCATCGCGGGCCCGGCCAGCGGGTGGCGGCTGTCGAGCTCGGCGAGGTTGCTGAGCGTGCTGCGGTCGGCGGTGGTGGCGAGACGGATGACGATGGTCGGCGAGTGCATCATGGCGTGGCTCCGGTGGTGGCTTCTGGGCGGTGAACGAGATCCAGCGTGCCACCGTGAGTCCATGAGCACAAATGACATTAGTGCGTGTTCGCGATAAGCTTGGCTAATGCTCGACGTCAAGCGACTGCGCGTCCTCCGAGAGGTCGCCGCGCGCGGCTCGTTCTCCGCGGCCGCTGAATCACTCGCCTACACCCAGTCGGCCGTCTCCCAGCAGATCGCCGCTCTCGAACGCGAGGCCGGGACGGTCCTCGTCGACCGCAACGCGCGCGGAATCCGCATGACCGAGGCCGGTCACGCGCTCGTGCGCCACGCCGACATCATCCTCTGCCGGCTCGCCGACGCGGAGGCCGAGCTCGAGGCGATCGCCGGCGTCCGCGGCGGGCGATTGCGGCTCGTGTCGTTCCCGAGCGCCGGCGCGACCGTCGCTCCCCGCGCGATCGCGCGCTTCCGCGAGCGCCACCCGGGCGTCGAGGTGACGCTCGAGCCGCGCGAGCCGCATGAGGGCCTGGACTGCGTGAAGACGGGGGAGTGCGACATCGCGCTGACCGTCGAGGCCGGCTTCGAGCCGATCGTCGACAAGATGATCGAGCGCCATCACCTGCTCGACGACCCGATGTACGTCCTCGTGCCGGCCGGCCACCGCGTCGCGCACAAGAGCCGCGTCCGCCTCGCCGATCTCGCCGAGGATCCCTGGATCATGGGCGCAACCGGCCGCTGCCCGGACGGGATGATCCTCGAGCGCGCCTGCCAGGCCGCGGGCTTCGAGCCGCGCGTGGCGTTCATGTCCGACGACTACACGGCGATCCAGGGCTTCGTCGCCGCGGGCGTCGGCGTCTGCCTCATCCCGGACCTCGCGCTCGTCGCCGTGCGCGACGACGTCGTCATCCGTCCGCTGCAGGGGCGCCCGCTGACGCGCCACGTCATCGCCGCGACGCTCGCCGGCGGCTACGTCTCGCCGGCCTGCGCCGCGATGCTCGAGATCCTCGCCGAGGTCGGCGCGGAGTTCGAGGCGTCCAACAACTCGCTCGCGCTCGTCGGCTGAGCCCGGGGTTCCGAGTTCAGCTCGCGCGGACCGCGCGCCCGTCGACGTGCGCGACATGGACGGGGAAGTCCTCCAGCCGCGCGGGGTCGGGCAGGCCGTGGGCGCTGCGCAGCGCACGGAAGTCCTCGCTGGCGGCGAAGCCCTCGAAGACCTCCCGCGAGGGGCAGGTGTCGACGATGACGATGCCGTCGGGGGCGCGCAGGCAGAGCTGCAGCTCGAACGGCGGCAACGCGGCGAGCATCGCGTCATAGCCCGCCAGGAGCTCGTCCGGATCGCCCGTGAAATGCCAGATCGAGGCGTGCATCACGACACCCGCGCGTAGTGGGTGCGGGTGTAGGGCCGGCTGAAGCCGAGCTCGCCGAAGTAGCGGTAGGCCGGGGTGTCCATCGCCTCCGACGGCGCCTCGATGTCGGTGACGAAGCCGCGGGCGCCGCGCGCGAGGCCGTCGCGGACGATGTGCTCGCAGAGCGCGGCGTCGGGGGCGTAGTCGTCGCGGTGGACGCCCGGCACCGGACCGTCCATGCCCAGCCAGGCGAGGCCGTCGGGGGCGATCGCCATGCAGCGCGCTGCGACGAGCTCGCCGTCCTCGCGGGCGACGTACTGGTGCCAGCCTGGGCGCTCTATGAGGTGGGGCAGCCAGTCGCCGGTGTCGAGCTGATAGACGCGCTGGAGGAACGCGCTCCATTCGGCGGCGGTGTCGCTCGTGACGCGCTCGACGGTGAACCTGCGGCCGCCGGTGTCTGCGCCGTCGCGTGCCGGTGGGGCGGGCGCGGCGCCGCGGACGACGCGGTCGTGCGCGTCGAACGGCTCGAGGCCGCGCTCGCGCAGCCAGCCGGTATAGCCCGCGGGCTCGCAGTGCGGCTGCGCCGCGAGGAGGAACATCGAGATGCCCGCGCGCTCGTAGCCGGCGATGATGCGGTCGATCGCGTCCGGCGTGGCCGGCTGCTGGACGCCGAGGCCGACCGCGCGGCTGAAGTAGCGCCGGCCGGTGGCGGCCCAGCGCAGCACGAGCGCGCCGTCGACCTCCTCGTAGCCGACGCCCGCGGCGGCGGCGAAGGCTGCAGGCGCCGTGGCGTAGATGTCGGCCCAGGCCCAGGCCTCGGCGCGCTCGAACGTCGCGGCGGTGGCGCGATCGACGGGCGTCGTGTCGATCGCCGCTGTGTGCTGCTGCACGGTCATGTGCGTGGCTCCATCATGCGTAGTGGTGGACGGTGTGTCTGGACAGCGTGTCCAGGCGCGACGCTACCATTCGTCAGACATCTTGTCTAGACTGCATGTCGATGCCAGCGCGCTCGTATCCGGCCGCCGGGCGCGGCACCGAGCGATCGGCCGCGACGCGCCGCAAGATCACCGACGCCGTCGCCGAGCTCATGGCCGAGGGGGCGTTTCACGCGTCGACGGTCGAGCAGGTCGCCGACCGCGCCGGCATCTCGCGCGCGACGCTCTACCAGCACTTCGGCTCGCGGCTGGACCTCATCGACGGCATCTGCGAGCGCTTCGACGCGAACCCCGCGCTCGTGACGCTCCGGCGCGTCATCGACCTTCCCGACCCGAATGCCGCGATCGACGAGACGATCGCCGGCGCCGTCGGCTTCTGGTCCTCGGAGGACCCGATCCTTGCCCAGCTCTACGGCGTCGCCGCGATCGACCCTGCGGCGCACGAGTTCGTCGGGCGCCAGCGCCGCGATCGCCGCGGTGAGATGACGCGCCTCGCGGCCCGGCTGGAGCGCGACGGCTGGCTGCGGGCGGGGCTCGCGGCGGAGGAGGCCCTGCCGCTGCTCATGGTCCTGACGAGCTACGAGACGTTCTGCGAGCTGCGGCTCGCCGGGCTGGCGGTCGACGAGATCACGGCGACGCTGCAGCGCAGCGCGCGCGCGCTGCTGTTCTGAGGAGCCTGTCGGAAAAGTCGCGCCGCGTCAGCGCACCGTTCCGGGCGCCGGATCGCCACCCGGTTTGCCCAGGAATCCAACCAGGATTCCGGGGCAGAACCGTGCGGCGCTCGGCATCCACGGACCGGCACGCTGACACGACGGGACTTTCCCGACAGACTCCTACAGCTCCCAGTAGAAGTCGGCGCCGGCGGGCAGCGCGCGGGCGACCCGGTCCAGCCGCGCGCGTGCCTGCTCGATCTCGATCTGCGCGATCGCGGCGACCTCGGCGGTCGCCAGCGGCTCGCCCGCCCAGGCCAGCAGCTCCGTGAGCGACGCCGGCTTCGGCCGCCGGACGAGCGCGGGCGCGAGGTTCGCGATCGCCGCCTCGTAGGCCTCGACGGGGTTGAAGCCGGGGATCACGAACGTGCGATCGCGTGCCGGGTCGGCGATCTCGTAGCTCGGCGCCGTGTAGCGCCGCTGCCCGGGTGGGCCGCCGAGCTTGTGGTCCAGCGCGCGGGCGGCCGGCGGCGGCGAGCGGGCGGCGTCGAAGTCCGCGCGCAGCGCGTCGCGGACCGCGGCGGTCTCGCACCACTCGCGCAGCTCCGCCGGGTCGATGCCGGCCTCGCGCGCGGCGGCGGCGATGAGCTGCGGGTCGTCGATCAGCCCGCCGGTCATGACGCGGACGCGCAGCCGGCGCAGCAGCCGCTCCTCGTCGTCGGGCGCGTGCAGGCGGGCGGCGACGACGGCGCGGCAGGCGGGCTCGGAGGACGCCGGCCGGGCGTACGGCGCCGGATCGATCGGCATGCCGTAGCGGCGCTGCAGCCCGGGCGCGCCCCCCGCGAGCTTCTCCGCCTCGCCGGGCTCGGCGGTGAGGACGATCATCCGCGTGCACCAGCGCAACTGCTCGCCGTAATGCCAGCGCAGGCGCAGCCGGATCGGCTCGGCGGAGAACGCGAACGGGCACGCGGGATCGGTGAAGTGCGTGACCGCGAGCATCGGCGGACGATCCCAGAAAGCGAAAAGCCCCGCATATGCGGGGCTTTTGCCATGCGCCGAAGAGGACTCGAACCTCCACGGGGGAATCCCCCCACAAGGCCCTCAACCTTGCGCGTCTACCAATTCCGCCACCGGCGCGCGGGGCCCGAGTATAGGCAGCTTGCTTCCGTCCGCCGGTCTCGTTAGCTTGTGCGAACAGATGTTCGCTTCCGAGTCACCCACCTTCCGCGTCAAGGAGCCCGCCTGATGGACCTGGACCTGACCAAGCGCCAGCAGGAGATCTTCGACTTCATCAAGCACCATTCCGGCAAGTACGGCTACCCGCCGACGGTGCGCGACATCGGCAAGGCGGTCGGGCTCGCCTCGTCGTCGACGGTGCACGCGCACCTCGCGAATCTCGAGAAGCTCGGCCTGCTGCGCCGCGACCCGTCCAAGCCGCGCGCGATCGAGCTGCTCGACCGGGCGGTCGAGCAGGTCAAGTCGATCGTCCGGCCCGACGGGCTGCCGCTCATCGGGCACGTCGCCGCCGGTTCGCCGGTCCTGGCCGAGGAGAACATCGAGGAGTACGTGTCGGTGCCCTCGCTGGCGGGCGGCGAGGAGGGCGAGTACGTCCTGCGCGTGCGCGGCGAGTCGATGATCGAGGCCGGCATCCTGCCCGACGACTACGTCGTCGTCCGCCCGCAGGAGACGGCGGCGGACGGCGAGATCGTCGTGGCCCTCGTCGGCGAGGAGGCGACGGTCAAGCGCTTCTTCCGCGAGGCCGACCACATCCGCCTGCAGCCCGAGAACTCGGCGATGGAGCCGATCCGCTCACGCGACGTGCGCGTGCTGGGGCGTGTCGTCGGGGTGTTCCGGAGCGTGCCGTGATGGCGATCGCGCCACTGGAACGCCCAACCGTGTCTTGCCTCGACGTGGCGCGCGAGGGCCGGACGCTGGAGGATCTGCTCTCCGGCGCCTGGGAGGACCTGAGCGCGCACCGCACCGCGACGTGCCCGATCTGCGACGGGGCGATGGAGCCCCGCTACGGATCCGGCCCGTCCGCGGTGGGCGGCCGCTGTCGCGACTGCCGCACCGAGCTGAACTGATATGGCCGTCGAGCCACTCGAACGGTCGCGCGGCGTCGGCGCAGCGGTCCGCGGCGACTCTCAGCGCCCGAGGACCTGCGCGAGGACGTCGTCGTCGTCGGGCCGGTCGCGCTGCTCGGGCGGCGGCGGCGGGGGCGTGTCGTCGGGGACGACCTTCGTCTTGGCGGCGAGATCGCCGAGCCGCGCGGTCTTGTTGCCGATCGTGAACAGCGTGATCGCGCCGACGATGTAGAGCACCGGGAAGGCGTCGACGAACCGCACGATGTTGCGGATCGCCGCCGGGCCGGCGCCGAGCTTGCCGCCGTCGAGGCGCACGACGCGGAGCTTCATCACGCGCTTGCCGATCGTCTGGCCCCAGAGCAGCTCGGTCCCGAAGAAGTACAGGAACGTCAGCAGGATGAAGACCGGGCGGGCGCCGCCGCCCTTGGATTCGGCCAGCAGCGAGCGGCTCTCGTCGCCCTTCCCGAGCGTCTTGGTCGCGACGACGAACACGATCAGGACGACCGCCGCGTCGATGACGGCGGCCGCGATGCGCCTGCCCAGGATCCCGTTTGCCTCCATGCACGGACCCTATCTCGGCTTGCCTCCGGCAGGCTCAGCGGTTGGTCTAGTCTGGTGCTGCAGGCCAAGCAGCCGCGGAGGTTCGCCCTTCGAGGAAAGTCCGGACATCACAGGGCAGGGTGGTCGGGAACCCGACCCGGGGAAACCCGCGGGAAAGTGCCACAGAAACACACCGCCGATGGCGCGTCTGAAGCGGATCCCGCCCACCCGCGCACAGGCAAGGGTGAAAAGGTGCGGTAAGAGCGCACCGGCGCCGTGGCGACACGGCGGCCAGGCAAACCCCACCCGATGCAAGGCCAAGCAGGACCGTTTGCAGGCTGCCCGCCGAGGTCCAGGTCGGCCGCTCAGA
>DATJEE010000033.1:0-2001 GCA_035496995.1 Solirubrobacteraceae bacterium
GCGCCGGCCCTCGAGGATGCGCCCCGTGAACTCGTCGATGATCATGACCTGGTCGTCGACGACGGCGTAGTCGACGTCGCGCTTGTAGAGCGACTCGGCCTTCAGCGCCTGCTGGAGGTGGTTGACGAGCGGCCCGTTCTCCGCGCGGTACAGATGCGAGATGCCGAGGAACTTCTCGGCCTTCGCGACGCCCAGCTCGGTGACGGAGACGGTCTTGTGCTTCTCCTCGAACTCGTAGTCGAAGTCGGCGACGAAGTCCTTCTTCATCCGCGGGTCCATGCCCTCGGGCTTCTTGCCGGAGACCATCTTGCGCGCGAGGCGCGCGAACTGGCCGTACATGTCGGCCGCCGCCTCGGGCTGGCCGGAGATGATGAGCGGCGTGCGCGCCTCGTCGATGAGGATGTTGTCGACCTCGTCGACGATCGCGAACTCGTGTGCGCGCTGGACCTTCTCCTCGAGCGCCGTCGCCATGTTGTCGCGCAGGTAGTCGAAGCCGAACTCGGAGTTCGTCCCGTACGTCACGTCGGCGGCGTAGGCGACCTGCTTGTCCTCGTAGGACTGCATGTTCTGCAGGACGCCGACCTGCATGCCGAGCCCGTGGTAGATCGGGCTCATCCAGTCGGCGTCGCGGCGGGCGAGGTAGTCGTTGACCGTGACGACGTGCAGACCGTTGCCGGGCAGCGAGTTCAGGACGACGGCGAGCGTCGCCGTCAGCGTCTTGCCCTCGCCCGTGCGCATCTCGGCGATCGCGCCGGAGTGCAGGACCATCCCGCCGATGAGCTGGACGTCGAAGTGGCGCATGCCCATCTCGCGCTTGGACATCTCGCGGACGATCGCGAACGTCTCGGGCAGGAGGTCGTCGAGCTTGACGCCGTCGCGCGCCTTCGCGCGCAGGACGTTCATGCGCTCGCGCAGCTCGTCGGAGGACTCGAGCTCGAGCTCAGGCTCGAAGTCGTTGATCCGCGCGACGCGCTTCTCGAACTGCTTGAACTGCTTGGCTTCGCCCATGCGGAGGGCGCGGTCGAGGATCGCCATACGGCGCAGGGTACCAACGCGGCGGGCCTCGCCCGCCGCGTTCAGACAAGCGTTCTAGCGCCGGGTCAGACGGCGGGCTGCTGCGCGCTGGAGGCGCGCGCCTCGCGGCGGGCGCGGCGCTTCTCGCGGTGGCGCTTGACCTGCGGCGCGAGCTCGTCGGAACAGAGCCTGATGGCGTGGGACATCTCGCGGCTCGCGCACTCGGCGCGCAGCGTGATCCCCTTGAGGTAGAGCGTCACCTCGGCGACCTGGTTCTCGGCGATGGCGGGGTTGCGTTCCTCGCGCAGCTCGACCTCCATCTGGGCCAGGTCCGAGACCTGAGCTGCGACCTTGCGGAACTTGCGGTCCACGAGCTCTCGCAGCTCGTCGTTGACGGGGACGTTGCGGCCCTTGACCTCGATCTGCATGTCGGGGTCCTCTCTGTGGAGAACGACGTACGTGCATAGAGGGTACGCCGGGCATCGGAGGTGTCAACACAACCCTCGTCCAGGGTCGGGGTCACAGTGTGCGTGCCCAGGTGACCGCCACGATGCGCTGCGCGCCCGCGTCCCGCAGCGCCGCCGCGCAGGCCGCGAGCGTCGCGCCGGTCGTGTGGACGTCGTCGACGAGCACGACGGCGGGCGGCGCGGCGCGGACCGCGACGACGCCCAGGCGGCCGGCGGCGCGGCGCACGTCGCGCGACGCGCCGAGCTGGCGCACGGCGCCGCCGTCGCGGCGCAGGACCGCCGGCAGCGGCAGGCCTGTTCTTCGCGCGAGCGCGCGCGCGAGGAGCCCGGCCGGGTCATAGCCCCGTGCGCGGCGGCGGCCGGGATGGGCCGGCACGGCGACGATCGCACCGGCGAGCAGGGCCGGCGGCGCGCACGCCGCGATCTGCGCCGCCATGACGCCGGCGAGCGGGCGCGCGCCGGCGAACTTCAGCGCGTGCAGCGCGTCGCGGGCGCTGCCGGCGTAGGCGACCGCCGCCCA
>DATJEE010000034.1:0-11153 GCA_035496995.1 Solirubrobacteraceae bacterium
ACCTGGACTTTGGTAAGGGGTGGCCGCGGGGTCGACGTGCAAGATTGCGGAGCAATGGGGACCCGCGTGGGACGGACGAAGGCAGCGGCCTGGGCAAGTGCCCTTGCGTTGACGCTGGGGCTGGGGTTGGCCCAGGCCGCGCAGGCGGCGACCGTAGCGGTCGCGGACTTCGGCGACGGGGTCGCGCGCGTGACGGTGACGATGGACACCACGGTCCCTGTCACCACGCTGACCTTGTCGCGCGACCCATCCGGGGCGCGGCGCATCCATGAGGACGGCCGCGTGGTCGCGCCGAGTTTCGCCGAGCCGAATGTCGGCGGCTGCACCACGGATGTGAACGACGTCGTGTGCGGCGCGGCGGTGCCGTTCATCTGGACCGTCAACAACAACAGCGGCTCCACGACAGCGTCGCAGCGCGATGTCCTGATCGCAAAGAGCGCGACCCACGGCGATCCTCCGGGAAGCTTCTTCAGCGACGAGCTCCACGTGACGACCACCACCCTGATGGAGGCCTGGCTGCCGGACGGGACAAATACGCCGACGTTCGCCGGATCGGAAACCGTCCCGCCTGCAGGTCAGTCTGCGGACATCGTCCACGTCGGCTCCGCGGGTTTGTCGGCGGGCCCCACGGTCGCGAGCAACATGGGCGGTGGGGACGACGTGGTCATCGGGTCCACGGGCCAGGTCGACGTCCTCGGCGGCAACGGCAACGACACGCTCATCGGCAGTTCGGCCAACGACACGCTCGACGGCGGCGCCGGCAGCGACCTCGTCCGCGGTGGGCTCGGGCAGGACACGCTCAACGCGGGCGCTGGGTTCGGTCCTGCCGACGTCCTCTCCTTCGACGACACGGGGCGCAGCGCGCCGCTGACGGCGACGTTCTCCTCCGGCGCGGCGCCCTCGATCTCGGCGGGTGGCGACGGAGACACGCTCGCCGGCACGTTCGAGGTGCTCGAGGGCACGCCGCTCGGCGACACGCTCACCGCGGGCGCGACCGGCGCGGTGCTGCGCGGGGCCGAGGGCGACGACGTCCTCCAGGGCGGGCCGGCGGTCGACAAGTTCGACGGCGGCGACGGGGCGGACGTCATCCACGCGGACGACGGCAATGCCGAGACCGTCGACTGCGGCGCCGGCATCGACCAGTTCTTCACCTTCGACGCGTCCGACACGCTCCTCGGCTGCGAAGGGCCGCAGCCGGTCGACCCCGGGCCCGCAACCGGCGGCGGTGTCGCACCCGCGCCCGCTCAGGCAGGAACGCTGCCTGTGGCCCTCACCGGGACCGGGGCCGGCACAGGCGCGGGCGCCGGCACGGGCGCGTCGTCGCTCCCCGCGATCGGCGCGACGCTCACCGCGGCCTTCGGCGTCCGCGGCTCGTCGACGACGGTCACGACGCTCACCGCCAAGAAGCTCCCCGCGGGCGCGGGCGTCACGATCACCTGCACGGCCCCGAAGGGCAAGCAGAGCGCCTGTGCCTTCAAGACGAAGACCAAGGCCTTCGCGAAGGCGACCGCCTCGGCGGCATTCGCCACCCTCTTCAAGAAGCGCAAGCTCCCCGTGAAGACCGTCATCGTCGTCCGCATCACCGCGCCGGGCGTGCGGGCCAGGCAGTTCACGTTCACGACGCGCAAGTCGTCGCAGCCCAAGCGGGCCGCCGGGTGCCTCGCGCCCGGGTCGACGACCGTCACCGGCTGCTGACGACGCTCGCCCGCCCGTCGCCCCGGCGAGGCCAAGCCTGGACTTCTGGCCGGGCGGCCTTTGCCGCACCTTGACCGACCGCCGCCCAACATGGTCGGCATGGCAGCGCACGCGCATCGATCGACCGCAACCTCGCGGCGCGACCCGCTCGGCGGCACCGCCGGCAACGAGGCGCTCACGAGCGCGGTCGCCGCGGTCCTGACGCTCCTACTGGCCGCCGAGGGCATCACGATCCTCGATCTCGGGGGCCTGCGTGGACCGCACATGGTCATCGGGATCCTGCTGATCCCGCCGCTGCTCGTGAAGTTCGCCAGCACCGGCTACCGCTTCGCGCGCTACTACTCCGGCGCACGGGCCTATCGCGAGAAGGGGCCGCCGCTACTCGCGCTCCGGCTGCTCGCGCCGCTGCTGGTCGTCCTCACGGTCGCGGTCTTCGCCACCGGCGTCGCGCTGCTGCTCGTCGGCCACAGCTCCGGCGGGCTGCTCCTCGCCCACAAGGCCACGTTCATCGGCTGGGGGGCGTGCTTCGGCGTGCACTTCCTCGCGTACCTCCCGCGCATGGCGCGCTCCTTGGCGCTCGACTGGACCGCCCGCCGCCGGCGCGAGATCGGCGGCGGCGGCCTGCGCCTCGGGCTCGTCGCGGGTGCGATCGCCGGCGGCGTCGCGCTCGCGTTCGCCGCCGGCTCGGCGATCGGCCACTGGCAGCACTTCGGCGGATGATCGGCGCGGACCCACACTCCCGCCGGCGCGCGGAGACGGCCTGATGGCCGGCGCCGCGCAGCTGGACCCCGCCGGACGCGACCGCGCCGTGACGGCCGCGCGGATCGTCGCGTGGGCCAGCGCGATCGCGGCCGCGGGCGCCGCGGCGGGCTTCTCGGTCGCCGCCGCGCACGCGTTCAAGGGCCACGACGGCACGGCGACGGTCGTCCGGGCCCCGCGGCGCCCGGCAGCCGAGCGCGTCCGCGTTCCCCCGCCGCAGGACGTTCCTGCGATCAGCGGGGCGCCCGCGCCGCTGCTGCCGCCGCCCGCGCCGCCCGCGGCGGCGCTGCCCGAGCCCGCGCCGGTCGAGACCTCGGGCGGCTCGTGACGGGCCCGCGAACGGCGCGCTGGGCAGCGCTCGGCACGACGGCGAGCGTCGTCGTCTGCGACGGGCGAGCGCTCGGGCGCGCGCGCGCCGCAGTGCAGGCGCAGCTTGCGGCGATCGACGCCGCCTGCAGCCGCTTCCGGCAGGACTCCGAGCTCACGCGCCTCAACGCCGCGGCCGGCGCGCCGGTCGCCGTGAGCGCGCTGCTCTTCGAAGCGGTGCTCGTCGCGCTGCGGGCGGCCGAGCTCACGGGCGGCGCGGTCGATCCGACGATCGGCGAGGCGCTCGTGCTCGCCGGCTATGACCGCGACTTCGCCGCCGGGCCGGTCGAGCCGTCCCGGCGGCTGGCCGTCGCGCGGGTTCCGGGCTGGAAGGCCGTCCGCGTCGACCGCCGGACGCGCAGCGTCGCCCTCCCCCGCGGGGTCCGGCTCGATCTCGGTGCCACGGCGAAGGCGCTCGCCGCCGACCACGCCGCCGCGGCCGCCGCCGCGGCCGCGCCCGGCAGCGGCGTCATGGTCAACCTCGGCGGGGACCTCGCGGTGGCGGGGCCGCCGCCGGACGGGGGCTGGCGCGTCCGCGTGAGCGACGACCACCGCGCGCCCGCGGACGCGCCGGGCCAGTCGCTGACGATCGGCGCCGGCGCGCTGGCGACGTCGAGCACGACCGTGCGCCGCTGGGGTCGCACCGCCCACCACATCATCGACCCGCGCACCGGCGCGCCCGCCGTGTCGCGCTGGCGCACGGTGAGCGTCGCCGCGGCCTGCTGCGTCGACGCGAACATCGCGAGCACCGCCGCGATCGTCATGGGCGACGACGCCCCCGCGTGGCTCGCGAGCCGGGAGCTGCCGGCGCGTCTCGTCGACGGCGACGGCGTGGTGCGCACCGTCGCCGGGTGGCCGGCGGAGGTCCTTGCGGCATGATCGCGGCGACCGCCCACGGGCCGTCGGCGCTGTGGTACGCCACGCGGGGCGTGGGTGCGACGACGCTCGTCCTGCTCACGGCCGGGGTCGTCCTCGGGATCGGCGAGTCCGCGCGCTGGCGACCGGCCGGCATCTCGCGCTATGCCGTCGCGGCGCTGCACCGGTCGATCTCCGTCCTGGCGCTCGGGCTGCTGATCGTGCACGTCGCGACGACGCTGCTGGACCCGTTCCCGCCGATCGGGATCGTCAACGCCGTCGTGCCGTTCGTCAGCAACTACCGCCCGCTGTGGCTCGGCCTGGGCACCGTCGCGGCCGACCTGATCGTCGCGCTCATCCTCACGAGCCTCGTGCGCCACCGCCTGGGCTACCGCGCGTGGCGCGGGCTGCACTGGCTGGCCTACGCCTGCTGGCCGGTCGCCCTCCTGCACGGGCTGGGCACCGGATCGGATGCCGCGAGCGCGTGGATGATCGCGCTGACCGCGGGGTGCGTGGGCGCCGTCGTCGTCGCGCTCGGGGGTCGGCTCCTGGCAGCGCAGGTGCGCTCCCCGGCGGCCGGGGGCATCGCCGCGGCCACGCTGGCCGCCGTCCTCGGCCTCGCGATCTGGATGGGGCAGGGGCCCCTCGCGCGCGGGTGGGCGCGCCGTGCGGGCACGCCGCCGTCCGTCCTCGCGGCGTTCTCTCCCCGTCCCGTCACCGCGCGGGGAGCGCGGCGGCCCGCTGCCCCCGATGCGCTCGCGTCGCCGTTCGCGGCCACCTTGACGGGCACGGTCCGCAACGGCGTGAGCGACTCGGGCGTCGACGTCATCGACCTGTCGATGCACCTCGCCGGCGGTCCGCAGGGCGTCCTGCGCGTCCGGCTCGGCGGTCAGGCGCTGCCGGGCGGCGGCCTGCACGTCGATCACAGCGCCGTGACGTTCGGCCCGCCCGCGGACCCCGCGCGCTATCGCGGGCGGATCGGGTTCCTGAACAACTCGCAGCTGCGCGCGCTCGTCGGCGCGTCGACGGGCCGCGCGGTGCAGCTCTCGCTCGACCTCCGGCTCGGCGACGGGACCGTCGGCGGAGAGGTCCGCGGGCAGCCGGTCGCGGGGACGGGCGCATGAGCCTGCCGCGCCTGCTCGCGGGCCTCGGCCCCCGCCCGGCGGTGACGCTCGCCGAGCACGAGGCGGCCCACGGGCCGCGGCGCGCGCACGCCGTGGACCTCGCCGCCGACGTCGCGGCGGCCGGCCTGCGCGGCCGCGGCGGCGCGTCCTTCCCGACGGCGGTCAAGCTGCGCAGCGTCGCGCGGCAGCCGGGCCCGCGGATCGTGCTCGTCAACGGCGCCGAGGGCGAGCCGATGAGCCTCAAGGACCGCGTCCTGCTCGAGTGCGTGCCACACCTCGTGCTGGATGGCGCCCTGGCGGCCGCCGCGGCGGTCGGGGCCGACGAGGTCGTCGTCGCCGTGCGCGAGGACGCGGCCGCGGCGAGCACGGCGATGCGCCGCGCGATCGACGAGCGCGGGCTGCGGCGGGTCTCCGTGCACGGCGTTCGCAGCGCGTATCTCGCCGGCCAGGAGAGCGCGCTCATCCGCCATCTCGACGGCGGTCCGCTCAAGCCGCTCCCGGTGCCGCCGCGCGCGTTCGAACGCGGGCTGCAGGGGCGGCCGACGCTCGTCCAGAACGCCGAGACCATCGCCCACCTCGCGCTCATCGAGCGGTGGGGGCCGGCGTGGTTCCGGCAGCTCGGAACCGCCGAGCATCCGGGCTCGACGCTCATCACCGTCGGTGGCGCGGTCGCCGCTCCCGGGGTCTACGAGGTCGCCTGCGGCAGTGCGCTCTCCGACGCGCTGGCGGCCGCCGGCGGGCCGCTGGAGCCCCTGCGCGCGGTGCTCGTCGGCGGCTATCACGGCACGTGGATCCACGCCGAGCGCTGCCCGTCGGTCCGGCTCTCCGACGAGGGTCTCGCGCGCCACGGCGGCAGCCTGGCGGCGGGCGTCATCGTCGCGCTGGGCCGGTCGGCCTGTCCTGTCCGGGAGCTCGCGCGCACCGTGGCGTGGCTCGCGGGACAGGGCGCCCAGCAGTGCGGACCCTGCAGCCGCGGCCTGCCGGCGCTCGCGCAGCTCCTCGCCGACATGGCCGACGGCCGGCCGCCGGCCGGCGCCCACGACAAGCTCGTCCGCTGGACCCGCGACGTCGCGGGCCGCGGCGCGTGCAGCCTGCCCGACGGCGCGTCCCGCTTCCTCGCCAGCGGTGTCCGCGTCTTCGGCAAGCAACTCGCCGAGCACGCCCGCCGCGGGCCGTGCGCCGCCTGTCGCCGGGAGCCGACGCTGGTCGTCCCGGCGGCCGCCCGGAGGCGCGCGGCATGAGCGCGCACCTGCGCGTGCATCCGATCGCGTGCGCCGGTCACGGGATCTGCGCCGAGGTCTTCCCCGAGTGGGTCGAGCTCGACGACTGGGGGTATCCGATCGTCGACCGCGGCCCGATCCCCGACGAGCTGCTGGCGCACGCCCGCCGTGCCGCGCGCGCCTGTCCGAAGCTCGCGCTCGTCCTCGCTGCCGAGGCCGCGGCCGAGCCGCGCTGAGCCTGGCGCTCAGGCCGCCTGTACCGGCAGCCGCAGCTCGAAGCGGCTCGGTGCGCCGGAGGCGATCTCGAGGGTGCCGCGGTCGGCCCGCGCCAGGGCGCGGGCGAGATGCAGCCCGATCCCGGTCCCTCCGGCGCGCGATGCGCCGCGCTCGAAGATGCGCTCGCGCTCGGCCTCGGCGACGCCCCGACCCGCATCGGACACCGCGAGGCAGGCGGTGCGTGCGTCCGCCCCGATCTCGACGCGCGTGGTCCCGGCGCCATGCTGCAGCGCGTTGTCGAGCAGGACGTCGAGGATCTGCCCGACGGTTCCGCGCGACGCGCGCGCGACGACGTTCTTGGCGCCGCGCACCTCGAGGGCGCGGCCGGCGCGCGCGAAGACCGGCCGCCACGTCGCCGCGTGCTCGTGGGCGACCGTCGCGAGGTTGACCGGCAGCGGGCGGCCGCGCGCGTCGCGCGCATGCGCGAGGAGATCGACGATCGTCGCCTCCAGGCGATCGGCCTCGGCGAGCGCGGCGTCGAGCTCGCGCGTACGCGCCCCGTCGCCCGCCGCCTCGCCCGCCCGCTCGAGGCGCAGGCGCAGCGCGGTCAGCGGCGTGCGCAGCTGATGCGACGCGTTCGCCGAGAACTCGCGCTCGCGCGCCACGAGCGCGGCGATGCGCGCGGCGCTGCCGTCGAGCCCCTGCGCGATCGCGTCGATCTCCGGTACGCCGAAGTGCCCCATGCGGACGGAGAAGTCGCCGTCGCCGAGGCGGCGCGATCCGCGGGCGACCGCCTCGAGCGGGCGGGCGAGCCGCCGCGCCTGCAGGGCGGCGAGGGCGATCGCGATGAGCACCCCGCCGAGACCGAGCGCGGCGATGAGCAGCCACTCGTGACGGATGCGCTCGTCGAGCTCTCCCTGCGGCGCCGCGGCGGCGACCGCGGCGCCCTCGCTCGAGCCCGCGCGGACGACGAGCGCCTCACCGCCGAGCGGCGGACCGGTCGAGATCCGGCGCCCGTCGCGCGTCGTGATCGTGATGCGGTGCGCCGGACGGGTGAACCGGCGCAGGAGCGCCGGGCTTATCGGCGCGCCGCGCTCGAGGCGGTCGTCGATCGCCCCGGCGGCCGCGTCGGCCTCGCGCTCGAGCCGGCTGCGGGCGTCCTGGCGCAGGCGCGACGCCTCGACCGCGGCCAGCGGCACGCCGAGGACGACGACCGCGGCGAGCGCGATGAGCGCCGTCGAGAGGATCATGCGACGGCGCATCCGGGCTCAGGGCTCGAAGCGCAGCCCGACGCGTCGCAGGGTCACGATCCGGCGCGGGGCCGCGGCGTCGTCGCCGAGCTTGCGGCGCAGCCACGACACGTGCATGTCGAGCGTCTTCGTCGAGCCGAACCAGTTCTCGTCCCAGACCTCGGCCATGATCCGCTCCCGCGTCACGACGCGCCCGGCCTCGCGGACGAGCAGCGCGAGGAGGTCGAACTCCCGCGGAGCCAGTTCGAGCTCCACGGCGCCGTCCCACGCCCGCCGCGCCGCCACGTCGACGCAGACGTCGCCGGCCTCGTAGCGCTGCGGCGCCGAGCGCCGCAGCTGCGAGCGCACGCGCGCGAGCAGCTCCGAGAGCCGGAACGGCTTGGTGATGTAGTCGTCGGCACCGGCGTCCAGGCCGTCGACGGCGTCCTGCTCGCCGTCCTGCGCCGTGAGGAACACGATCGGCACGCCGGGGCGCTCCTCGCGGATGCGCCGGCACACCTCGATCCCGTCGCACCCGGGAAGCCCGATGTCGAGCACGAGGAGGTCGTGCGCGCCGTCGAGCCCGGCCGCCACCGCGGCCGTGCCCGTGGCGACGGCCTGCACGCGGTGTCCCTCGCGCTCGAGGGCCTCCGTGAGCGGCACGCGGATGCCCGCGTCGTCCTCGGCGAGCAGGATCAGGGCCACGGATTGATGGTAGGGCCGGTCGCGGGCTTGCACGCCGAGACCGTCTTTGCCGCTCCTTGACCGCGCGGGACCTAGCTTCGGTTCCTCGGCGCGCGATGTGTTCCGCGCCGCCCCCCCGATACGACGAGCCGGCCCGGAGCCGGAGCAAGGAGCACCCTCTAGATGGCCCACCGCACCGTTACACCGGTCACATCGACCTGCGCTGCTGCAATCGCCATCGCCGCCGTCGCCCTGGCGGGCTGCGGCAGCGGATCGAGCAGCAGCGCGACGCCGGCGAGCGTCCCGGCCCCCGCGGCGGCGACGACGGCCGCCCCGGCCGCGGCGAGTGCTTCGTCGACCGGGCCGGCGACGGTCGCCGTCACCCTGAGCGAGTACAAGATCGCCACCGCGGCGCCGTCGGCTCCCGCGGGGCGCGTGCGGTTCATGGTGACCAACAGCGGCAAGCTCAAGCACCAGTTCACGATCATCCGCACGAGCAAGCCGGCGGCCGAGGTGCTCTCCAAGCACGAGCCGAACGACGACATCGCCGGGGCGCGCGGCGAGATCGCCTCGCTGGCTCCCGGCAGGTCCAAGACGCTGCTCATCAAGAAGCTCAAGGCGGGCCACTACGCGCTCGTGTGCGCGCTGCCCGGCCACTACCAGTCCGGTATGTACGCCGACTTCACCGTCGGCTGAGACGGGCGCGGCCGGCCGGGCGTCGACCCGGCCGGCGTAAGCCCCGTGTGAGATCGGGCTGCCATCGTCCCCACCGTGCCCGAGCTCCCTGGCCCAGACAGCGGCAGGCCGATCGGCCGGCGGGCGTTCCTCGGCTTCGTCGGCTTCGGGCTGTCCTCGCTCGCGTGGGGCGGGGCGGCGATGGACCTCGCCGCCAAGACGACGCTGCTCGTGCCCGAGTCGCTGCGCTCCGCGCTGCCGTTCGGCAAGGGCTGGCGCATCTACGCCGTCAACCCGCCGCACCCGAGCTTCGATCCCGCGACCTGGCGGCTGCGGATCGACGGGCTCGTCGCGCACCCGCAGACGCTGACGTACGCGCAGCTGCTCGCGCTCCCGCGCGCGCGCCAGACGTCGGACTTCGTCTGCGTCACCGGCTGGTCGGTCGACGACGTCCGCTGGGACGGCGTGCGCTTCGACGACCTGCTCGCCGCCGCCAAGCCGCTCCCGAGCGCGCGGGCGCTGCGTTTCATCTCCGCCGAGGAGCCCTACGAGGACACGCTGACGCTCGAGCAGGCGCGCGTGCCCGACGCAATGCTCGCGCACGCGATGGACGGCGCGCCGCTCGAGCGCAAGCACGGCGCGCCTGCGCGCCTCGTCATGCCGCAGATGTACGGCTACAAGGGCGTCAAGTGGGTCAACCGGATCGTCGTGACCGATCGCGTCGCAGACGGCTACTGGCAGGCGCGCGGCTACGACCGCGACGCCTGGATCGGCGGTTCCAATGGCCGTTGACCCGCGTCTGGCGATGGTCGCCGAGCCGCGCGTCGTGCGCTTCGGCGCCACCGAGCGCCGGCTGCACACGGCGCACGCGGCGGCGTTCGGCGTCCTGCTCTTCAGCGGCTTCGCGCTGTACCTCCCGTTCCTCGCGCAGATCTTCAACGACCGCCCGTTGTTCAAGTCGATCCACCTCGTCGCCGCCGTCGCCTGGCTCACCGCGCTCGCCCTCGTCGCGATCCTCGGCGACCGCGCGGCGCTGCGCCGCACGCGCTCCGAGATCGAGCGCTTCGACGCCGACGACCTGCTGTTCCTGCGCCGCCGGCCGTCGGCGCCCGCGCGCTTCAACGGCGGCCAGAAGGCGCACGCGATCGTCCAGGCCGGGCTCGCCGTGCTCTTCACCGTCTCCGGCGCGTTGTTGTGGCTCGGCGAGCGCAACACGGCCTGGCGGCTGGAGGGGACGATCGCGCTGCACGACGCGGCGACGCTGCTCGTCGCCGTGCTCGTCGCCGGCCACATCCTCATGGCGATGTCGCGACCGGCATCGCTGGAGGGCATCTGGCGCGGCACCGTCCCGGAGAGCTACGCCGCCGAGCATCACCCGCGCTGGCGGCCGGGCGCGATGGCGGCGGGCGCGCGGCCCGGGCTCGCGCGGGCCGTGCTCGCCGTCGCGGTCGCTGCGGCGGGGCTCGTCGCCGCCGTGGCGCTCGTCGGCGACGTCGCGGGCTGAGAGACTCGCGCCGATGGGCGCGATGACGTTCACGGCGACGCTCGAGGACTCCGGTCGCGGCGGCGGGCGCTGGGTCGTCGTGCCGTTCGACGCGCGCGAGGCCTTCGGCCAGGCGCGGCCGCCGGTGCGCGGCACGGTCAACGGCACGCCGCTGCGCAGCCGCCTGTCCGTCTACGGCGGGGTGACGGTCCTCGGCCTGCGGCGCGAGGTTCGCGACGCCGCCGGCATCGAGGTCGGCGACACGGTCGAGGTGACGCTCGAGCTCGACGACGCGCCGCGCGAGGTGCAGGTGCCCGCCGAGCTCGAGGCGGTGCTCGCCGGCGACCCGCAGCTGCGCGCGATCTACGACGGGCTCGCGTTCACGCACCGGCGCGAGTACGCCGAGTGGGTCGGGGAGGCCAAGCGCCAGGAGACCCGCGACACGCGCGCCGCGAAGGCCGCCCAGATGCTGCGCGACGGCCTGAAGCTCTCCTGAACGGGTCTCAGCGCGCGCTGGGCCGATCCCCAGCAAACGCCCAGCCTCGCGCCGGATCCTCCGGCGCATGTCATCGCTTCCCCCTCCGACTCCCGCGGCCGGCGCGACCGCCCTGACCGCCCCCGCCACCGCCCTCCCGCGCACCGACGCGCTCGACCGGCGGGCCCGCAGCGGCGCCGCGTCGCGCCTGCGCGCGCTCGCCGCGGGCCGCCCCGAGCTCTTCGCGCTGCTCGCCGCCGCCGCCGTCCTGTACCTCTGGGCGCTCGGGCGCAACGGCATGGCGAACGAGTACTACGCGGCCGCGGTGAAGTCGATGAGCACGAGCTGGCACGCGTTCCTCTTCGGCTCCTT
>DATJEE010000035.1:0-2438 GCA_035496995.1 Solirubrobacteraceae bacterium
AGGTGCACGGCGACGTCCTGACAGGTCTGCTGGATGCGCCGATAGCCGTCCCGGCCGAGCCGCAGGAACTGGAAGTACTGCAGCAGCACCTGCGCACCGGGCCGGGAGAAGTTCAGCGCGAACGTCGGCATGTCACCGCCGAGGTACTCGACGTGAAAGACGAGATCCTCCGGCAGCGCCGCGCTGTCGCGCCACACGGCCCAGCCGACGCCGGGATAGACGAGCCCGTACTTGTGCCCCGAGGCGTTGATCGACGCCACGCGGGCGACGCGGAAGTCCCACTCCAGATCTGGATCGATGAACGGGGCGACGAATCCGCCGGACGCTGCGTCGACGTGGATCGGGATGTCGATGCCGCGCTCGTCCTCGAGCCGGTCGAGCGCCGCCGCGATCTCGCGGACGGGCTCGTAGGCGCCGTCGAAGGTCGATCCGAGGATCGCCACGACGCCGATCGTGCGCTCGTCGCAGTGCGCGGCGGCGCCCTCGGCGGTCAGGCACGTCGCGCCCGCGCCGACCGGGACGAGCCGCGGCTCGACGTCCCAGTAGCGACAGAACTTCTCCCAGCAGACCTGGACGTTCGCGCCCATGACGAGATTCGGCCGGTCATCGGGCAGCCCGGCGTCGCGGCGGCGCTGCGCCCAGCGGCGCTTGAGCGCCATCCCGCCGAGCATCGCGGCCTCGCTGGAGCCGGTCGTCGAGCAGCCGATCGCCGGCCCTTCCTGCGAGCCGCCCCAGAGGTGCGCGAGCATCGCGACGCAGCGCCGCTAGAGCTCGGCCGTCTGGGGGTACTCGTCCTTGTCGATCATGTTCTTGTCCAGGCACTCGGCCATGAGCATCCGGGCGTGGGGCTCCATCCAGGTCGTCACGAACGTCGCGAGGTTCAGCCGCGCGTTGCCGTCGAGCATCAGCTCGTCGTGGACGATCTGGTAGGCCGAGTCGGCGGGCATCTCCTGCTGTGGGAGCTCCAGCCGCGGGACGTCGTGCAGCTCTCCCCCGTGCGTGAACTGCGGCCGGACGTCGAGCGTGTCCCCTTCGCCTGCGGGTCGTGCGTGGATCGGCATGGGAGAACTGTCGCGGGTCGCGCTCGTCGCCGTCGCGGTCACGCGACCGGGATCGTGACGGTGATGATGCCGTCGTGGCGCGTCTCGGCGTGCTCGCCGTGCTCGCGCAGGACGGCGAGCATGTTCCTGTTGCCCGGCAGCACGTCGGCGTAGACCTCGTGCAGGCCGCGGGCCGCCGCGATCACGAGCAGCCGGCGCAGCAGCGCCCCGGCGATGCCGTGGTGGCGCCACGGGGCGGCGACCTCGAAGGCGACCTCGCCGCGCCCGTCGTGCAGGACGATGAGGACGGCGTGGCCGACCGGCTCCTCGCCGGCGAAGGCCAGCAGCCCGACGGCGTGCGAGCGCTCCGGGTGGGCGGCCCAGTCGATCGCCGCGTGGATGTCGACGCCCGCCGAGAACCAGCGCAGGAAGCGCGACTCGGGATCCAGGCCGGTGATGAGGTGGTCGATCGCGGCCTCGTCGCCGGCGCGCAGCTCGCGGATGGCGATGTCCGGGTCGGCGGCGAGCGGCGGGCTGGTGGGCGGCGGGGTGAGCACGCCTGCAAGCCTCCGCCGACGCCTCGCCCCCGCCATCCGCTCGCAGCCGCACCGTGCGTGGTAGTTCCCCCCGCCGCGACGGTAGGGGCTACGGATGGCGCGCGGGGCGCCGCGTGGTCTTGTGCGGATCACCCGACAGCCAGGAGATCCGAGCATGTCGACCACCGTCGTCCCCCACCACACCGCCACGACCCCGCGTGAGCCCGCCCGCACGCCGGACGTCCCGCCCTACCGTGCCGCGGTCGTGCACGCGTTCGACGCCCCGCTGACGATCGAGTCCGTACCCGCGGTGGCGCTCGCGGCCGGGCAGATCCGCGTGCGGGTCGAGGCCACGGGCCTGTGCCACACCGACATCCACGCAGCGCACGGCGACTGGCCCGTCAAGCCGGCGCCGCCGTTCGTGCCCGGCCACGAGGGCGTCGGCATCGTCGTCGAGCTCGCGCCGGGCGTGACGGAGGTCGCGATCGGCGATCGCGTCGCGATGCCGTGGCTCGGCTACGCCTGCGGGACGTGCGACCACTGCGTGTCGGGCTGGGAGACGCTGTGCCTGGAGCAGAAGAACATGGGCTACTCGATGGACGGGACGTTCGGCGAGTACGCCGTCGCCTACGGCCGCTACGTCGTGCAGGTTCCCGACGGGATCGATCCGCT
This sequence comes from Solirubrobacteraceae bacterium, assembly GCA_035496995.1. Classification (GTDB taxonomy): domain Bacteria; phylum Actinomycetota; class Thermoleophilia; order Solirubrobacterales; family Solirubrobacteraceae; genus CADCVQ01. The sequence continues at coordinate 2,249 of DATJEE010000035.1, forward strand.
GGACGCCGCGCCGCTGACGTGCGCGGGGGTGACGACGTACAAGGCCGTGAAGGTCGCGGGGACGCGCTCGTCGAACCTCGTCGCGGTGTTCGGGATCGGCGGGCTCGGCCACCTCGCGGTCCAGTACGCGGCGATCGCCGGCGGGCGCGTCGTCGCGATCGACATCCACGAGGACAAGCTCGCGCTCGCG
>DATJEE010000036.1:0-39773 GCA_035496995.1 Solirubrobacteraceae bacterium
GTCGGTCATCGAGTTGATCGTCTCGGCGAGCGTCGCGACCTCGCCCTTGGCCTCGACGGTGACCTTCTGCGTGAGGTCGCCGCGCGCGACGGCGGTCGTGACGGCGGCGATCTGGCGCACCTGGTCGGTGAGGTTCGACGCCATGAAGTTGACGTTCTCGGTGAGGTCACGCCACGTGCCGGAGACGCCCTTGACCTCGGCCTGGCCGCCGAGCTGGCCGTCGGTGCCGACCTCGCGCGCGACGCGCGTGACCTCGTCGGCGAAGCTCGAGAGCTGGTCGACCATCGTGTTGATCGTCGACTTGAGCTCGAGGATCTCGCCGCGCGCGTCGACGGTGATCTTCTGGCTGAGGTCGCCGTTGGCGACGGCGGTCGTGACGGCGGCGATCTGGCGCACCTGGTCGGTGAGGTTGGAGGCCATCGAGTTGACGTTCTCGGTGAGGTCGCGCCACGTGCCGGAGACCCCCTTGACCTGCGCCTGGCCGCCGAGCTTGCCGTCGGTGCCGACCTCGCGCGCGACGCGCGTGACCTCGTCGGCGAACGAGGAGAGCTGGTCGACCATCTCGTTGACCGTCGTCCCGATCGCCGAGAACTCGCCCTTGACCGGCTGACCCTCGATCGTCAGCGCCATCTTCTGGCTCAGGTCGCCGCGGGCGACGGACTGGATGACGCGCGAGATCTCCGTCGTCGGGCGGACGAGGTCGTCGATCATCGCGTTGATCGACTCGACGCTGTCGTTCCAGGCGCCATCGACCGTGCCGAGCGAGACGCGCTCGGTCATGCGGCCCTCGCGGCCGATGATGCGGCTCACGCGCGCGAGCTCCTTCGCCATCCGCGCGTTGAGCGCGATGAGCTCGTTCGTGCGCTGCTGGACCTCGCCCATGACGTCGCGCCGGCGCGCGCGCAGGCGCACGGAGAAGTTCCCGTCGCGCGCCTCGGTGAGGACGCGCAGCAGCTCCTCGAGCGCGGGATCCTCCAGCGGCCCGTCCCCGCCGTCGGCGGCCGGCTGCGTCACTGCGGCACCTGTCGCCCGCCTGCGTCCGGGCGTCTTCGCGTCAGCTGCCATGCCACACCCCCAAGCTCGTCCGTTGATCCGGACAGGGGATACCAGGTTTGGCAAGCCGCGGGCGACGGGCAGGTCAGCTCCCGTGTCCTTCTCGCTCACCGCCCTGCGCACGACGCGACCCGGCAGCTCGGCCCCGTCGGACAGGCGCCCGAGCTTCTACCGCCGCCGCGGGCCCGACCGGCGCCCGCTGCCGCGGCGCCTGGCCGAAGAGCTGCAGCGCGCCCCGCGCCTCGTCACCCGCCGCCACGCGCGGCGGGTCGGCCTGCGCGCGGTCGCGGGTGCCGCGGTGCCCGTGCTCGTCGCGCTGGCGCAGCTGCGCAAGCGCCTGGGGGTTCCGCCGCCGGCGACGGTCGCGCTCGCCGGCCTCGTCCCGCTCGGCGCGATCGCCGCGACGCATCCGCGCACCCGCACGCGCTACATCGCCGCCGGCGCCGCCTACATGTGGCTCTTCAAGATCACCTGGGAGATGCCGTTCGACCACCCCGACCGGCTGCGCGAGCGCGTCCGCATCGACTACCCGATCAGGATCGACTCGTTCCTCGGCGGGGGCGTCACGCCGACCCAGCGCCTGCAGCGCGCGCTGCGGACGCCGGGCGAGGTCTCGATCTTCGACATGGCCGTCACCGTCGTCTACGGCTCATGGTTTCTCCCGCACGTCCTGCTCGCCTACCTGCTCGTGCGCGACGAGCGCTACGTCCCGCGCGCGGCCGGGCGCCTGTCGGCGGCCTACCACCTGACGACGCCGTTCTACTGGGCGATCCCGACCGCGCCGCCGTGGTGGGCGTCCGAGCACGACGACCGGATGGGTGGCGAGGTCGAGCGGATCGTCCGCTCCGTCGTCTGCCACGTGACGGGGATCGAGCCGCCGGAGAACACCGAGGGGCCCGGCAACCCGTGGGGCTCGATGCCGTCCGACCACATCTCCTCCGCGGCGATCACCGCGATGGGCCTGTCCGAGGTCGGCCTGGTCTTCGGCATCGTCGGCTGGACGTACGTCGCGGCCGCCGGCTTCGCCGTCGTCTACCTCGGCGAGCACTACCTCGTCGACGTCCTCGTCGGCCTCGCGGTCGCCGAGGTCGTGCGGCGCGGCGAGCCGCACGTCGCGCCGCTGGTCCGGGCGGTCGCGCACGCGCTGGAGTAGGGCTGTCGGCGGCTCGGTCGGCCTGTTGCGGGGCCGGCGCTTCCTACATCGATCAGGAACGGGTTTCGGCCTCGAGGCGCCCAGCGCCGGGGGGGCTGGCGGATTGCGTCCCTATGTGGGACGCGTTCGGCCAACCCCCCCCGAACACCGACCGCGCTCGGCCTCGCCGACAACCTCCCGTCACCCTTACCGATGCAGGATGCGACGGCAGCGCCGCCGACCGACGTCGTCAGTAATCGCGGCCCGGAGCGTCGAACGCCGGCTGCCCGGCGTGCGTCGCGTGCGGGAGATGCGGCATGTGCGGCAGGTGCGGAAGGTGGAGGTGCGGGCCGTGCGCCGCCGGTTCCGGCTGCGGCTCCGGCTCGGCGAACGAGTAGGCCTGCTCGTGCTCCTCGAAGCCCATGCTCGGCGCGTACCACGTCCACTCGCCGGCGAACAGCAGCGCGGCGGGGAGCATGACGAGCCGCACGAGCGTCGCGTCGATGATGATCGCGATCGCGAGGCCGACGCCGAACTGGCGCAGGCTCGCGATGTCGGCGAGCCCGAAGGCGATGAAGACGCCGATCATGCTCAGCGCCGCGCCGGTGACGACGCGCGCGGTCCGCGTGAGCCCGACGCGCAGCGCGCGCTCCTCGTCGCCGTCGCGCAGCCACTCCTCGCGCACGCGGCTGAGGATGAACACCTGGTAGTCGATCGAGAGGGCGAACACGACGCCGAAGATCGCGGTCACCGCGACCGCGTCGATCTGCCCGGGGCCGCCGAGCAGCGGGTGGTCGCCCTGGAAGAGCAGGGCGAGCAGGCCGAGCGTCGCGCCGACGGCGAGGAGGTTCAGGACGACGCCGATGATCGGCACGACGACGGAGCGCAGGAGGAACCCGAGCAGCAGCGCCGTGACGACGGTGAGGATGAGCACGATGAGCGGCAGGCGCTTGGCGGCGACGGCGTCGTAGTCCGACAGCATCGCGGCGGGTCCGCCGACGGCGGCATCGGCGTCGAGCTGCTTGGCGAGCGCGGCGGACTCGGTGCGCAGGCGCGAGTACAGCGCCACCGTGCGCGGGTCGGAGGACGGGTAGCGCGGCACGACGACGATCCGGGCGCCCTGGCCGCCGTGGTCGACGTTCACGCCGATCGGGGCGCTGCCCTCGCTCTCGAGCGCGGCGAGCAGGAAGTAGCCGGAGTCGAAGAAGCTCGCGGTCGCGCTCTTCGGGGCGGTGTCCGCCGACCCGGGGCCGTTGAGGCCCTTGACCGCGGTGCTCGCGTCCTGCAGGCCGCTGGCGAGCCGGCTCGTGCGCGCCTCGCCGTTGCGGACGCCGTTGGCGAGGCCGTCGACGCCGGCCCGGACGGCGCTCACGGCGCTGGAGATCTTGCCGGCGCCGCCGTCGAGCTCGTCGAGGATCTTCGCGAGCGCGTCGCTGCCGTTGGTCAGCGCGCTGACCGAGCCGCCGAGCTTGCGCACCCGGCGCGTGATCGCGTCGGCCGTCTCGGCGAGGTTGCCGACGGCGGTCGCGAGCTTCGCGGCCTCGTGCGTCGGCGTCGCGCTCGCGATCCTGCCGGCGTACTGCGAGTCCAGGCCGACCTGGCGCACCGGGTCGTCGAGCGCGGCGCCGGTGTCGGCGGCGAGCGCCTGGCGGGCCTGGGCGAGTGCCGCGCGGGCGCGGATCGCGGCGGCGCTCGTGGGGGCGATCGCGCGCTCGCCGGCGGCGAGCGCGTCGTCGGCCTGGCGGCGCTGGGCGCGGACGGCGGACTGGACGCTCTGCAGCGTCGACATCCGGGTCTGCAGGCGGCTCTGGAGGTCGCGGGCGCCGCCGGCGAGCGTGCTGAGCCCGTCGCTGAGCGAGCGCGCGCCGTCACGCACGCTGCGCGCGCCGGTGCTGGCGGCCGCCGAGGTCGAGGCGAGGTCGCCGGCGCCGCTGCCGGCCGCCGCGAGCTGCGAGGCCAGGCGGCGGGCGCCGCTGCCGGCGCCGGAGAGGCCGGACTTCAGGCTGCCGACGCCGCCCTCGAGGCTGCGCGATCCGGCGGCGACGGTCGTCGCGGCCGAGGCGGCGCTCGACAGCGATCCGCGCAGCGAGCCGACGCCGTCGGCGGCCGAGCCGATGCCGGCGTCGAGCTTGCGCAGGCGCCCGTTGCTGCGCGGCGTGCCGCGGCTCGCGGCGAGCGCCTTGCGCCCGCTGCTGCGCAGCTTCGCCGCCGAGCTGGCGATCTCGCCCGGCCCGAGGACGGCGCGCACGGCGGGATCGCGGGCGATCTTGCGCTGCACGCTCGCCAACGCCGCGAGGCGCGCCTGCGTGGTGACCGTGCCCTTGCGGGTCACGGCGACGATCTCGAAGGGCTCCGTCCAGCCCGCGCCCATCGCCTTGGCGACGGTGTCGTACTGGGCCCGGGCCTGGCTGCCGGACGGCAGCGACTGCGCGGTCGGCGCGCCGGTCTTCAGTCCGAGGACGGGGATGCAGGCGACGAGCAGGGCGAGCCCGGCGACGATGCCCAGCACGGGGCGGCGCATCGAGGCGCGGGCGAGGCTCGCGCTGATGCCGCCCTCGGCGACGCCCGCAGGGGCGCCACCGCCGAGGCTGTGGCCGGCGACGACGAGCATCGCGGGCACGACGAGCATCGCGGTCGCGGCGGCGACGATCGCCACGACGCTCACGCCGACGGCGGCGGCGAGCAGGCCGGTGCCGGGGGACACGACGGCGGCGACGGCCATCGCGACGACGATCGCGGCGGCGGCGACGGCGACGGTGCGCAGCGTCGGCGCGGCGGCACGGCCGACGGCGGCGGCGACATCGCTGCTGCGCGACCCGCCGAGCTCCTCGCGGACGCGGGAGACGAGCAGCAGGGAGTAGTCGACGGCGAGCGCGAGGCCGACCATGCAGGAGATCGCCAGCGCGAAGGCGTCGAGGTGCACCGCGGGCGCGATCAGCGAGAGCACGCCGGTCGCGGATGCGATCGTCGCGGCACCGAAGGCGGCGGGGATCGCCGCGGCGGCGAAGGACTGGAAGACGAGCAGCAGCGCGATGAAGAGCAGGGGGAGCGCGATGAGCTCGGCGCGGTGGATCGCCGAGATCGACAGGCGCGTGCCCTCGCGGGAGAGCAGCGGCATGCCGGTCACGGTGGCGTGGACGGGGGCGGCGGTCGCGCGGGCGACGAGCCGTTGCGCGGCCTCGCTGCGGCGCTCGATCTGCTCGCGCGTGCCGGAGACGGACAGCAGCAGGAGCGCGCGATCGGCCGACGGACGCAGCGCGCTGCGCCCCGACGAGGCCGACCAGGGGCTGAGGACGCGGATGCCGGGGCGCCCGGCGAGGGCGCCGGCGAGCTTGCGGCCCTGCTGCTTGACGTCCGCGCGCGGACCCTGGAGCAGGACGGGGACGGTCGCAGAGTCGCCGAAGTTGCCGCCGATGAGCGTGCGCGCGTGCGCGGACTCGGAGTTGGAGACCTGCAGCCCGCTGGAGGACAGCCGGCCGTCGATGCCCAGCCCGACGACGCCGAGGACCACAACGACCGCGAGCCATGCGCTCAGCACGGCCCATGGGTTGTGTATCGCGAAGCGGGTGGTGGCGGACGCGGCCCGCTCGCGCCCGTCGGACGACGGCTGCATGAAGAGTCCCCTTGTGATCGTCCCGGTGGCGGTCCGTTACCGCCTCGTGCCTCACCCATCGGCGCCCCGCGCGCTGACCTTTAGGGTGAGGTCGCCCCGTGGCCCCCCGTCGCGGCCGCGCGCGCCCGGCGGACGATCGTTCTACCTCGTCCGACCAATGTCCCTACCCGGCCTGAAGCGGGCTTCGACGTTGGTCCGAGCGGCCACGACATACGTCGCAAAGCCCCTGCAGAACGGCCGCTTCTCAGTCGATGGGCTGAGCACGCCCGTACCCCTGGGCCTCTGCGTCACCGTTCCAAGGAGGGACTCATGAAGCGCCTGTTCGTCATCGCCGTCTCGGCTCTCGTGCTCGCCGCCACGGCGGCCTCGCCGGCCGCGGCCGCCCCGCTCCCGTCGTTCCTCGCCACGCCGATCGCCGGCCTGACGATGACGCTCGACGAGGCCGGCGCGATCCCCTGCCAGTACGGCCCCTGCGGCTACAACTGGAAGTACTTCACGCCGACGACGAATCGTCTCGGTGTGCAGATGGGCAACCTCGCGCAGATCGCCTACCGCTTCCCGGCCGCCGGCTATTACACGATCGTGCTGACGGTCAGCAACCACTGCTCCGCGACGGCGAGGACCTGGTGTCCGAAGACGATCTCCCAGCAGGTCTACGTGCCGCTGCTCGTCGGGCTCCCACTGCCGCTCCCGCTGTAGGCGCTACTCGTCCGCGTACGGGATGAAGGAGATCCGCCCGCTCGTCTCGAGGACGGCCAGATGGACGTCCTCGAGCGAGCGCAGCTGCTGCTCGCGCGCGGCGGCGCGCAGCTCGTCGACGGTGATGCGCTCGCGGCGCAGGTTGCGCTCGATCGGCCGGCCGTCCTCGACGAGGACGAGCGGCTCGCCCTCGAGCACGGGCCGCAGCGACCGGAAGCGGAAGCTCAGATAGCTCATGGCGACCGTCAGCAGCGCGATCGTCGCGACGACGAGGATCGACCCCGTCACGGAGTAGTCGCTCTGCGTGACGCCCTGCTGGACGAGGTCGCCGATCACGACGAGCAGGATGAGGTCGAACGGCTCCATCGAGCTGAGCTCGCGCCGGCCGACCGCTCGCGTGACGATGAAGATGAATAAGAAGACGACGACGGTGCGGGCGACGAGATCCATTCGTGCTCCTACGGCAGAACCGTGATCGTGTGGACGATGCGCGCGAGCGGCAGGGTCTCGTCGTCGAGCGCGACCGTCGCGTCCTGGCGGCCCGTCGTCGTGGGGTCGACCTGGAACTGCAGGTAGACGACGAGCTCGTCGCCGGCGGCGAGCTTGTCGTAGCTCAGGACGAGCCGCGGCCCGCGGGCCGCCTCGCTCGCCGGGGACGGCTCGATCGTGTTGAACTGCATCCCGTTGACGTATCCCGGTGCGAGGACGATCCGCGGATGCTCGATCGCGGCCCGGGCGCGGATCGTGATCCGCGCCCGCCACATGAGGCCGCCGCGCAGGACGGCGGGCGCGCTGAGCTCCAGGTGCGCGCGCGGGCTCGCCGCCGAGCGCGTGACGGTCGCCTGCCCGAGCGCCCCGGCGATCGCGAGGACGACGGGCACGGCGATGAGCGCGAGCAGCAGGCGCCGCACCCAGGGGTGCCGGGCGCGTCCCTGCAGGTCGCGGGCACGTGCGAGATCGAGGCCTTCGGCGGGCGTCACGCTTGCGGGATGCCCCCGCGGGGCCCCGTCTATGCGGTGCCGTCACAGGTGCTCAAGCTGCGTTCAGGCCCGCCGACTACCCGGCCATCGCATGAGCATCGACGTCCCCGAGAGCACGCAGCTCGCAGCGCCGCGCAAGCGGTCGCGCCTCGGCGGCCGCCAGAAGGCCGCCGTGCTGCTCGTCAGCCTCGGCCCCTCGCGGGCGGCGGAGATCTTCGGGCACCTCAAGGAGGACGAGATCGAGGCCCTGTCGCTCGACATGGCCAAGCTCAACCAGGTCCCGGTCGAGGTCAGCCAGGAGGTCATCGGCGAGCTCGTCGAGACCTGTCTGGCGCAGGCCTACATGGCCGAGGGCGGCGTCGAGTACGCGCGTGAGGTGCTCGAGCGCGCCGTCGGGCCCGAGCGTGCCCGCCAGATCGTCGGGCGCCTGTCGGCGGCGATCGAGCGCCGGCCGTTCGAGTTCCTGCGCCGCACGCCGCCCGAGCAGATCCACGCCTTCATCCGCAACGAGGCGCCGCAGACCGTCGCGCTCGTCATCGCCAACCTCCACACCGACCTCGCCGCCCAGGTGCTCGCCCTGCTCGAGCCCGAGGAGCAGGCCGAGGTCGCGATGCGCATCGGCCTGATGCGCGAGACCTCCCCCGAGGTCATCGAGGCCGTCGAGAGCGTCCTGCGCCAGCGCCTGTCCAACGTCATCTCCCAGGACTACGCGGTCGCCGGCGGCGTGCAGTCGCTCGCCGACATCCTCAACCACACCGATCGCGGGACGGAGCGCAACGTCCTGGACTCGCTCAGCTCGGTCAATGCCGACCTCGCCGAGCAGGTCCGGATGCTGCTGTTCACCTTCGAGGACATCGTCAAGCTCGACGACCGCTCGATCCAGCTCATCCTCAAGGAGGTCGAGTCCAAGGACCTCGCCGTCGCCCTGCGCGGCGTCGGCCGCGACGTCCAGGAGCGGATCTTCTCGAACATGTCCGAGCGCGGCGGCGAGATGCTCGCCGAGGAGATGGAGTACATGCCCGCGCAGCGGCGCGCCGTCGTCGAGGAGGCCCAGGGCCGGATCGTCGCCGTCGTGCGCCGCCTCGAGGAGGCGGGCGGAATCGTCATCGGCAGGGGCGGCGATGACGACATGCTCTGACGCGCGGCCCGTCGAGCTCTCAGACCTCGAGCAGCTCGCCCCGCCACCGTCGCAGGACCCCGTCATCGCAGCCCAGGCCATCATCGACGCCGCCCGCGCCGAGGCCGGGGCGCTGCGCGCGCGGGCCATTGCGGACGGCCGCGCCGAGGGCATCCGCCTCGGGCGCGAGGACGCCGCCGTCGAGCTCGAGCCCGCCGTCGCGGCGCTCGATGCCGCGCTCGCCGAGGCGCGCGCGCTGCGCGACGCGATCGTCGACGACGCCGAGAGGCGCGCCGCGCAGCTCGGGCTCGCGATCGCCGAGAAGATCGTCGCGGCCGCGATCGAGGTCGAGCCCGAGCGCGTCGTCGACGTCGTGCGCGGCGCGCTGCGCGGGCTGCTCGACGGCGACCGGATCATCGTGAGCGTCCATCCCGACGACGTCGAGCTCGTGCGGGCCGCGGTCGTCGGCTCGCCCGAGCACCCCGTCGAGATCCACGCCGAGCGCCGGGTCGCCCGCGGCGGCGCCGTCGTGCGCACGTCGGTCGGCGAGGTCGACGCCCGCATCGCGGGCAAGCTCGACGCCGTCCGCGCGCTCGTCGCCGCCGAACTCGGCGCGCCGTGATGACAGCGCGTCATTGCTCGCCCGTCGTTGCCGTCGAGGCCGGAAGGTAGGCGCTCGCGATGGAGCTCATCGAGCGCATCGCCGAGCGCGTCAACGACGCCGATCTGCACGAGCGCCGCGGGCGCGTCGACGACCTCATCGGGCTCATCGTCGAGGCGACCGGACTCGAGGCCGAGGTCGGCGAGGTCTGCACGATCGACGCCGGCCGCCGGCGGCCCGCCGTGCCGGCCGAGGTCGTCGGCTTCCGCGCCGGGCGCACGCTGCTCATGCCGCTCGGCGAGATCCACGGGATCGGCCCCGGCAAGTCCGTCGCCGCGACCGGCCGCCCGGTCCGCGTGCCCGTCGGCGATGAGCTGCTCGGTCGCGTCATCGACGGGCTCGGCCGCCCGATCGACGGCCTCGACCGCCCGCTGCCGGCCGTCGCGCGCTCGACGCAGGCCGCGCCGCCGGCCGCGCTCGAGCGCCCGCGGATCGAGGAGCGCGTCTCGCTCGGCGTGCGCGCGCTGGACGCGCTCGTGCCCTGCGGCCAGGGCCAGCGCCTCGGGATCTTCGCCGGCTCCGGCGTCGGCAAGTCGTCGCTGCTGGGCATGATCGCCCGCTCCTGCACCGCGGACGTCAACGTCATCGCGCTCGTCGGCGAGCGCGGCCGCGAGGTGCGCGAGTTCATCGAGCGCGACCTCGGCGACGCGATCTCGCGCAGCGTCGTCGTCGTCGCGACGTCCGACGAGCCCGCGCTGCTGCGCATCAAGGCCGCCTTCACCGCGACGACCGTCGCCGAGCACTTCCGCGCCCAGGGCCACAACGTCATGCTCATGATGGATTCCGTCACGCGCGTCGCGATGGCGCAGCGCGAGGTCGGTCTCGCGATCGGCGAGCCGCCCGCGACCCGCGGCTACACGCCGTCGGTCTTCGCGATGCTCCCGCGCCTGCTCGAGCGGACCGGCACCTCGCCGCAGGGCACGATCACCGGCCTCTACACCGTCCTCGTCGACGGCGACGACTTCAACGAGCCGATCGCCGACGCCGTGCGCTCGATCCTCGACGGGCACGTCGTCCTCGACCGCAAGCTCGCCCATGCCGGCCACTACCCGGCGATCGACGTGCTGGGAAGCGTGTCGCGCCTCGAGGGCGAGGTGACGTCGCGGCATGTCCGCGAGGCCGGGCGGCGCGTGCGCGCGCTGCTCGCCGCACACCGCGACAAGGCCGACCTCATCTCGATCGGCGCCTACCAGCCGGGGACCGATCCGCTCGTCGACGAGGCGCTCGTCAAGCGCGGCGCGATCGAGGAGTTCCTGCGCCAGCGCGCCGACGAACCGAGCACGGCGCACGAGGCCGACGAGGCACTCTGCGAGCTCGCCGGCACGGGCGCGATGCTCGACGAGATCGTGTCCGGCTCGGCGGTCGAGATGCTGCCGCCGCCCGCGGCGCGGCGCGCGGGCGCGAGCGCCCTGCCGCCGCTGCACCTCAGCATCTAGTTGTCCCACCAGGCGCCGTACGCGCTTCAGATCGCCGCCGTCCCGCCGATCACGGGCTCGTGAGTTCCCGACCCTTCACGTTCCGCCTCGAGCGCGTTCGCGCCCTCCGGGAGCGCGCGGAGCAGCGCGCCTCCGAGGAGCTTGCGAGCAGCGTCGCCCATCAGCGGCGCGGCGAGGAAGCGCTGCGCGCCGCCGCCGAGCGCGTCGCCCGGGCGCGCGAGGGCCGCCGCGCGACCGCGCAGGCCAGCGGCGCCGACCTGCTGGCCATGCAGGCCTACATCGAGCGCACGCAGCGCGCCGAGCAGGCCGCCGCGCTCGACCTCGGACGCCGCGAGGCGGAGGTCGATGCGCGCCGCGACGCGCTCGTCCACGCCGCCCGCGAGCACCGCGCCCTGACCCGCCTCGAGCAGCGCCGCCGCGAGGAGCACAACATGCAGGTCGCCCGCGCCGAGGGCGCGGTGATGGACGAGCTCGCCCTGGGCGTGCATCGCCGGGGGGCGGCCGCATGAGCCTCGACGCCGCCATGGGCCGCGTCGGTGAGCTGAGCGTCATGCTGCGCCTCGCGCCGATCCCGGCGCCGGCGACGCCGACGGCGCAGACGAGCTTCAACGCCCAGCTCGCGAGCGCGATGGCGCCCACCGCGGCTGCCGCGCAGGACGCCGCCGGCCCGACCCCCTTCGCGACGGAGATCTCCGCCGCCGCCGCGCGCAACGGCGTCGACCCCAAGCTCCTGACCGGGCTCATCCGTGCCGAGTCGAACTTCGACCCCAACGCGACGAGCCCCGCCGGCGCGCAGGGCCTGACGCAGCTCATGCCCGGTACCGCCGCGTCGCTCGGCGTGACGAACCCGCTCGACCCCGCGCAGGCGATCGAGGGCGGCGCGAAGTACCTGCGCCAGCAGCTCGACCGCTTCGGGGGCGACGCCTCCAAGGCGCTGGCCGCCTACAACGCCGGCCCCGGCGCCGTCGAGCGCTTCGGCGGCGTGCCGCCGTACGCCGAGACGCAGGCCTACGTCCGCAAGGTGCTCTCCTACGCCGCCGGGGCGGCCGCATGAGCCGCACGGCCGCGGCGCCGGGGGTGGGTGGGGACGCAATCCGCGCCTGCCCGCCCGCGAACGGGGGGCACGGTCCGAAGGGCCCCGCCGACCGTCCCGCAACCGGCAATCCGTTCGAGCTGCATCTCGACCGCGAGCTTGCCCCGCAGCCCGGTGCGCGCCCGCGCAACGGCGGCTGCCACGACCGCGACGCCGCGATGCAGGACACCGCGCCCGCGCCCGCGTCGCGTAACGGCGCCCGCCACGACCGGGATGCAGCGACGCCGGACACCGTGACCGCGCCCGCGACCGACCCGGCCGGCGCGATGCCCGCGGCTGCCGGCGACGCACCGGCCGCCGATCCGAGCGCCACCCCCGCCGCGGCCGCGCCGGCGCCGACCCCGCCGGTGATCGCGCCGTTCGTCGCCGCTGTCGCCGTCGCCGCGCCGGCGCCCGCCGTCGCGCTCCCGCAGGACGCTGCCGCCCAGGTGCCGGCGGCCGCGACCCAGGCGCCCGCCGCCCCGCCCGTGTCCGCGCCGCCGGCCGGTGTGCCGGTGGACGGGCCCGCAGGGGCCGCATCCGAGCTTCCGCCGACCCCCGGGCCGACCCAGCCGGTCGTCGCGAATCCCGCACCGGCCCCGGCGCTGCCGGGCGCGACGACCGTACCGGTCGCGACGCCGACCACGCCGGCGCCGGGTGCTGCGTCGCCCGCGCCCGCCGCCGAGACCGCGCAGCCGCAGACGGCGTCCCAGCCCCAGCCGCCTGCCACCGAGCCGCAGCCGCCGGCGGCCCAGGGCACCCCGGCGCCCGCGACGCCGAGCTCCGGCGGCCACGAGCACGGCGAGGGCCACGAGTCCGAGCACGAGCGGGCGACGCCGGCGATCCCCGCGACGCCCGCGACCCCGGCCGCGCAGGATCAGCCCGCGACCCCGGCGACCCCCGCGACCCCCGCGACCCCCGCGACGCCCGCGACGCCCGCCCCGGCCCCCACCGCCGGCCAGCAGGCTCCCCCGACCGCCACGGCCCCCCCGCCGCCCGCGGCACCCGTCGCGACCCCCGCCGAGCACCATGCCGGCGTGCGCCTCGCGCATGCCGCCGAGACCGTCCGGCTGACGATCTCCGCCGCCTCGGCGGCCGGCGTGAGCCACGCGCGGATCGCGCTGCGCCCGGCCGAGCTCGGCGGCATCGAGATCATGCTGAGCCACGGCCCCGCGGGGATCACCGCGACGGTCACCGCCGACTCGCCGGCGGCGGCCCACGCGCTGCAGCGCGCCGCCGACGACCTGCAGCGCTCGCTCGCCGACCAGGGCCTGAACCTCGTCCGCCTGGACATCGACATCGCAGGCGGTCGCGCGAGCGGCCGCAACCGCGACGAGCACGACCGCGGCCTGCACCGCGGGCGCGACGGCGCGCGCAACCGCGGCGCCGGCGACGAGACCCCCACGATCGAGCGGACGCTCGAGCTGCCCAACGGCGCGCTCGTCGACGTCCTCGCCTGACCACGATGGCCGTGTCCGCGACCAGCACCGCCATCTGCACGCGTCTCGCGGCGCAGGATCGCCACGCGCCGAAGGCGGCCGTGCCGCCGGCACTGTCCACCTTCGGCCCGCGGCGCCCTGCATCCGCGATACGCGCACATCTGACGGCACTGGCCACAGACACGGCCATCTGAGAAAGCGAGCCACCACCACATGCCAACCGTCCCGTCCACGACCCAGACCGCCGGCACCACCGGCGCGACGAAGACCACCACCGGTCCGTCGCTGGGCAAGGACGACTTCCTCAAGCTCCTCGTCGGGCAGCTGAAGAACCAGGACCCGATGAACCCCTCGAGCGACACCGACTTCATCGGGCAGATGGCCCAGTTCTCCCAGCTCGAGCAGACGACGAACATGGCCGACGCCAATGCCGAGCTCGTCGCCCAGCAGAGCGGCGCGCGCGCCGTGGCCCTGCTCGGGCGCAGCGTCACCTACCCCGACGCCTCCACCGGCGTCTCGACCACCGGTGTGGTCGAGCAGGTCTCGTGGGCCGGCGGCCTCCCCTCTCTCACCGTCGGCGGCGTTGCCGGCATCGACCCGCAGTCCGTCACCGCCGTCAAGTGACTCTCTCCACGGAAGGAACCATCCAATGCTGAGAAGCATGTTCTCCGCGATCAGCGGCCTGAAGTCCCACCAGACGATGCTCGACGTCACGGCGAACGACATCGCCAACGTCAACACGATCGGCTTCAAGGCCAGTCGCACGACCTTCAAGGATTCGCTCGCCCAGCTGCAGTCCGGCGGCGCCGCCCCCAGCGGCTCGCAGGGCGGCGCGAACGCCAAGCAGATCGGCCTCGGCGTCTCGCTCGGCTCGATCGACAACCAGATGCAGGGCGGCGCCCTGCAGACGACGGGCAACGTCCTCGACGTCGCGATCCAGGGCGACGGCTGGTTCCGCGTCGGCGGCGGCGCTCCGCCGACCGTCCCGACGGACTTCCAGTACACGCGCGCCGGCAACTTCACGCGCAACCAGCAGGGCTACCTCGTGACGCAGGACGGCGCCTACGTCATGGGCCGCACCGCGCCCGGCGCCGGCGGCACCGACACGTTCCTCCAGATCCCGGCCGGCGCGGCGAACGTCTCGATCGGCCAGGACGGCTCGGTCGCCTACGACCCCTCCGGCGGCGGCGCGCGCGTCGTCGCGGGCTACATCTCGCTCGCGACGTTCGCCAACGAGGCCGGCCTCGAGCGCGGCTCGGCGAACCGCTGGAACGCCAGCGCGTCGAGCGGCGCCGAGTCCGTCGGCACGCCCGGCGACGGCAGCGGCGTCGGCCTCACCGCCTCCGGCGCGGTCGAGATGTCCAACGTCGACCTCGCCTCCGAGTTCACCAACATGATCACCGCACAGCGCGGGTTCCAGGCCAACTCCCGTGTCATCAGCACGGCCGACGAGATCCTCCAGGATCTCGTGAACCTCAAGCGGTAGATCGCCAAGCGTCGGCGCGGCGGGGTGGCATCGAGGGAGCCACCCCGCCCGCGCCGTCGAAATTCGCCCCTCGCGAAGGATGTCTTCACATGATCGTCTTGCACCGGCTCGCCCACGCGGCCGAGCCGTTTCACCTCAACCCCGATCTCATCGTCACGATCGAGGCCTGCCCCGACACCGTCGTGACGCTCGCGACGGGGGCGCGGATCCTCGTCCACGAGGACCCGCAGACGATCGTCCGCGCGATCCTGCGCTGGCGCGCCGACATACGCCGCGCGGCGCTGCAGGTCGTCCGTACTGAAGATCTCGCCGGCGCGACCGATCACGCGGGGCGATGAAGGCCTCATCTGCCATCGGCTGGGCCGTCGCCTTCGGCGGCCTCTTCATGGGCGCCACGATGGAGGGCGCGCCGATCATGGCCGTGCTCAGCCCGTCGGCGATGATGATCGTCCTCGGCGGCACGCTCGGCGTGACGATCGTCGGGACGAGCCTCGATCGCATCAAGGCGATCCCCCAGCTCTACAAGAAGATCCTCAGCCCCGAGCTCCACAACCTCCGCGAGCGCGTCGGCGAGCTCGTCGGCTTCGCGGAGAAGGCCCGCCGCGACGGACTGCTCGCGCTCGACGACGAGCTCGGCACCGTCCAGGACGACTTCATGCGCCGCGGCCTGCAGCTCGTCGTCGACGGCACCGACCCCGAGATCGTCGCCGACGTCCTGGACTCCGAGGTCGAGGCGATGGCCCGCCGCCACGCGGCCGGCGCGCAGCCGTTCGAGAAGGCCGGCGGCTTCGCCCCGACGATGGGCATCATCGGGACGGTCTTCGGGCTCGTCCACGTGCTCGAGAACCTCGACTCGCCCGAGACGCTCGGCCCCGCGATCTCGGCCGCGTTCATCGCGACGCTGCTCGGCGTCGGCATCGCGAACGTCGTCTTCCTGCCGGCCGCCAATCGCCTCAAGCAGCTCTCCGCCGAGGAGCGCGAGTTCCGCATGCTGACGAGCGAGGGCATCCTCGGCATCCAGGCCGGCGACAACCCGCGCGTGCTGTCGGACAAGCTCCTGACGTTCGTCCCGCCCGCCGACCGCGAGGCCAAGGCCGCCCCGGCCGCGGCCGCCGCCGGCGACGCGCCCGCGGAGCCGGCCGCCGCGCGCGCGGCCGCGTGAGCCGATGTCCGCCCGCCGTGGTGGCAGCCGCCGCCGCTCCTCCTCACACCACGCGGCCGAGCACGAGAACGAGGAACGCTGGCTGCTGACGTACGCCGACATGATCACGCTGCTCATGACGCTGTTCATGGTGCTCTTCGCGATCTCCTCGGTGAACACGGTGAAGTTCGCCCTGCTGTCGAAGTCGCTCTCGGAGGCCTTCTCCGGGAAGATCGTCCAGGGCGGCGCGAGCCTCCAGCAGACCGGCGCGACGGAGAAGACCGAGCAGGCGACGCCCGAGCCGCCGATCCCCGCGATCCAGCCGGTCGTGAAGGTCGAGTCCTCGACGAGCGAGCGCGGCAAGACCGGCGGCGCCGCCGCGTCGAGCACGAACGCCGCGATCCACGAGGAGCAGGACTTCCGCGAGCTCAAGCGCCGGATCGACGCCTACGCGCGCGAGCACGGCCTGCAGTCCAAGCTCCAGACGACCGTCGCCCGCCGCGGGCTCGTCATCCGGCTGCTGACCGACGACGTCCTCTTCCCGAGCGGCAGCGCGACGCTCGAGCCCAGCGCCACGGGGCTGCTGACCGCCATCTCGCGGCTGCTCGTCACCGAGGTGCGCCACCCGATCGTCGTCGAGGGCCACACCGACAGCCGCCCGATCCACAGCGCGCTCTTCCCGACGAACTGGGAGCTCTCGACCGCCCGTGCCACGCAGGTCGTGCGCTACTTCGTCCGCCACGACGTCTCCCCGAAGCGCCTGCAGGCGGCCGGCGTCGCAGCCCAGCGCCCGATCGCCTCCAATTCCACGGCTTCCGGCCGATCACAGAACCGGCGGGTCGAGATCGTCCTCGTCCGCCTCAACGCGTCGCTCCCGAACTCCACGGACGTGCCCTGACACCATGCGCTCGAAGCTCAAGATCATCATCCCGGTCGTCCTGCTCGTCGCGCTCGGCGGCGTCTACAAGTTCGTCATCGCCAAGCCCGGCCCGGTCGAGAAGTCCAAGGTCGACGGCACGGTCTACGTCCTGCCGAAGGAGTTCCTCGTGAACCTCTCGGCCGGGCGCTTCGCGAAGCTCGGCGTCGGCCTCGTGCTGTCGCACGCCGACCACAGCATCGCCGACGCGCTCGCCAACAAGGAGGCCGTCAAGCCGCCGGAGGGCTTCGGCCCGCTGCCGCAGGAGGCCGTCGTGCGCGACATCGTCACCGACACGCTGACCGACCGCACCGACAAGGACCTCATCGACCGCGTCGGCCGCGAGCGGCTCAAGAAGCGCATCATCGACGCGATCACGGCGAAGACCGACGTGCGCGTGCGCGATGTCCTGTTCACCGACGTCGCCGTGCAATAGGAGACCCATGCAAGACGACCTTCAGCGCCTCCACGACGTGCCCGTCGAACTCGCCGTCGAGATCGGCCGCACGCGGATGACGATCGGCGAGACGCTCGGGCTCGGCCCGGGCTCGATCGTGTCGCTCAACCGCCTCGCGGGCGAGCCCGTCGACCTGCTCGTCAACGGGCGCCCGATCGCGCGCGGCGAGGTCGTCGTCGTCGACGAGGAGTTCGGCCTGCGGGTGACGGAGATCCTCTCGGTCTCCACGGCGCTCGCGCTGCGCGACGACGCCGCCTGAGCGCGGCGCCGCTCAGCCCGCGTCGCGCGGCTTGTAGCGGTGGTGGAGCATCAGCGCGTTGCCGTCGGGGTCCTTGAAGAACGCCATGTGGCAGACGCCGGAGTCGATGAGGTCGGGCGCGAACGTCACGCCGCGCGACTCGAGCTCGGCCTGCGCGGCGTGCACGTCGTCGACCTGCAGCGCCAGCGGGAACGGGAGCGCCGAGAACTCGCGGCCGAGCGCCGCGACCTCGAAGAGCTGCAGCGTGAGGTTGCCGGCCTGGAACTCGCCGCCCGGCATGCGGCCGTAGTCGGCGGTGTGCGGCAGGCCGAGCGTCGTGCCGTAGAACTCGACGGCGGCGGCGTAGTCCTGCGTCGGGAGCATGATGAAGTCGACGCCGGTGACGATCGGTGCGGTGGTGCTCATGGGTGGCTCCTCGTTTCGGGTGGTCGGTCGGCCTCCCGCTGAATATCGCGCATCCTCGGGCGCGCCCGCCGTACATCCGACGGCTCCGCGCGTCGTTCGGGCCCGGGCGGGGTTGCGGTGAATATGCGAACGCGGCCGACGGCAACACTGCTCGCGAGCCTCGCGCTCGCGCTGACGCTCGGGACCGCGCAGGCCGGCGCCTTCACCGTCGGCTCACCCTTCAGGACCGGCGCGCGCGCCGACATCGACGAGCTCGGCCGCGCCGTCGTCGCCTGGCCGGGACCGGCCGGCGTGCGGGTCGTGACGGGCAGCCGCAGTGGCGGCTTCGGCGCAGCCCAGGCGCTGTCGACGACGGCCGACACGGGCTCCTCGCCGTCGGTCGCGATCGACGACCACGGCGACGCCGTCGTCGTCTGGGAGAACGTGCGCAGCATCCCCGCCGGCCCGTGCTCGACCTGTGAGCCGGGCACGGCGTCAAACGGCGTGTTCGTCGCCGTCGCCCCGGCCGGCGCGACCTTCGGCGCGGCGATCGGGCTTGCGCCCCCGCAGCCGGGCGCAGGGGGCGCCATCCGGGTCGCCGGGCCACAGCTCGCGATGAGCCCGGCCGGCCAGGCGATCATCGCCTGGACGACGCTCGACGGTGCGTTCGCCTCGCGGCGCGCGCCCGGCGGCGCCTTCGGGGCGCCGCAGCAGATCGCGCCCGCGGGCTTCGTCGTCCACAGCGCGGCGATCGGCGCCACGGGCGAGGCCGTCGTCGCGTCGGTCGACGGCCGCGTGGTCGCGGGCCCGCCGGGGGGGAGCTTCGGCGCCCCGCAGGCGCTCGCCGGCGCCGCGCAGTACGGGCCCGGCGTGCTCGTCGCGGCCGACGCGGGCGGCGACGCGCTCGCCGCCTACCCGAGCGCGCTCGGGCTGCTCGTCAGCCGGCGTCCCGCCGGCGGCGGCTGGTCGGCGCCCGGCGCGATCGTGGCGCCGGCCGGCTCGTCGCTGCGCGCGGTAGCCCTCGCCGACACCGGCTCCGGGGTCGTGAGCTACGCGCAGTCCGGCGGGCGCACGGGCGTGTACGTCGCGCTCTCGTCGCCGGCCGGCACGCTCGCCTCCGAGCCCGTCTCCCCGCCGGACCTCGACGCCGACATGGCGTTCGACGGGACCGGTCTGGACGAGGACGCGCCGGGTGACATCGTGGTCGCCTGGGATCGTCACGACAACCGCGCCAACGCGCTGTTCGGTGGTGGCGGGATCGTGCAGGTCGGCGTGCGCCGCGCCGGCGGCGCGTTCGGCGCGCCGGTGACGCTCACGGCCGCCGGCGCCGAGCACATCGCCGGCGACACCGCCGACGTCGCGCTCAACGCGCGCGGCGAGCTGCTGGCGACCTGGACGGACCACGTCGCCGGCCAGGCGCGGCTGAGCGCGCGCTGGTTCACGGTCGGCGCGGCATCGCCGGTCGCGGTGCTCGACGCAGCCGCGGTGCGCGAGTTCACGCCGCCGCCGGGGCCGCCGCCCGGCCACTTCGCGTCCGTGGCCGTGCAGACCGGCACGCGGGCGAGCAGGCGCGGGCTGATCGCGGTGCGGCTGAACTGCACGTCCAGCGACCACCGCACGTGCAAGGGGACGCTCACGCTCACGACGATCCCCAAGCCCCGCCACCGCGCCGGCCGCGCGAAGTTCACGATCGGGCCGGGCGCCACGAAGCGGGTCTACGTCCAGCTGAACAAGCGCACGCTCAGGGCGCTGCTGCGCAAGCGCCGTCTGGAGCTCATCGCCACCGCGGTGACGTCGAAGCCCACCGGACTCGTCAGCCGCAGCAGCGAGGAGGTCTTCGCGCTCGCTCCGAAGAAGCGCTGACCGCAACTCGGCGCCTCGCTAGTGTTCTGGAGAACGTGCTCCGCCCTGCTCTGCAAGGCGCCATGGAGCCTGCGGCGTGAGCGTCCTCCCGTTCGACGACACCTCGCGGCTCGGCCGGCGGATGGCGAAGAGGTTCGCCGCCGGAGGTGTCCTGATCGCCCTTTTCTCCGCCATCGCCGTGGCGAGCACGATCCTGCTCGAGGTCCACAAGGACCTCAGCCTCATCGGCCAGGGGTCGGTGCCGATCCGCGGCATCAAGGGCGTCCTGGACGACGTCGCGCCCGGGAAGCCGCAGACGATCCTCCTGCTGGGGTCCGACCGGCGCTTCGGCGACGGCAAGGCCGACCCGCCGCGCTCGGACACGATCATCGTCGTCCGGCTGGATCCCGACAAGAAGGCCACGGCGATCATGTCGATCCCGCGCGACCTGAAGGTCACGATCCCCGGCGTCGGCGTGCGCAAGATCAACGAGGCCTATCACGACGGCGGGCCGAAGCTCACGGTGCGCACGGTCCAGCAGCTGCTGGGTCCGAGCGTCGGCATCAACCACGTCGTGAACATCAACTTCGGCGGCTTCGCGCGCGCGGTCAACCGCCTCGGCTGCGTCTATGCCGACATCGATCACCGGTACTTCAACGACAACACCGGCCCCGGCGAGAACTTCGCCGTCATCGACCTGCAGCCGGGCTACCAGAAGCTCTGCGGCCAGGACGCCCTCTCCTACGTGCGATTCCGCCATGCGGACTCGGACTTCGTTCGCGCCAAGCGCCAGCAGGAGTTCCTCGGCCAGGCGAAGGAGCAGATCGGCCTCGGCAAGCTCTTCGGCGACCGCGAGGAGCTGCTGAAGATCTTCGCGCGTTACACGCAGACCGACATCGCCCAGAGCAACGACGCCGCGAAGCTCAAGCTCCTGAAGCTCGCCTACGAGGCGTCGAAGAACCCGCTGACGGAGATCCCGTTCCCGGCGCAGGACGCGCCCGACAACTTCGTCGAGATCTCGCCCGAGGCGCTGCGCAGGACGGTGGCGCAGTTCGTCGCCGTGCGCCGTGCGACGCCGCGCAAGAGCGGCGCCGGCGGTGGGCCGCCGAAGCGCAGGAAGGCCAAGCGCGGCAAGCAGCGCGCCGCCGGCCTCGCCCCCGGCCTCGTCCTGCGCCGCGACGCCGGCGAGACGCAGGTCATCGACATCTCGGCGCGCCTCACGAACCTTCCGGTGTACTTCCCGAAGGCGATCGTCGCGACCGGCGGCTATCAGGGCAACCCGCGCTCCTACGACATCTTCGATCGCGGCCGCAACCGCTTCCGCGCCTACCGGATCGTGCTCTCCCAGGGCGAGAGCGGCGAGTACTACGGCGTGCAGGGCACGACCTGGAAGGCGCCGCCGATCCTCGACAACCCCAGCGACGAGGTGCGCATGCGCGGGCGCACCTACCAGCGCTACTTCGACGGCAGGCGCATCCGCCTCATCGCCTGGAAGACGCCCAAGGCCGTCTACTGGGTCTCCAACACGCTCTCGCAGAAGTTGACGAACAGGCAGATGATGGACATCGCGCGGTCGTTGCAGCGCATCGGGCAGCCGTAGCAGTGCTCCGGCGCGTTCCCCGCCCGGTCATCGCTGCGACATCCTGACGGCACGGCGACGCAACGCGCGCGCGCCCCAGCGCCGGCGGTGCAGGAACACGAGCACGCCGAGGTCGCGCTTGGCGCCGTTGCAGCGCGCGCAGGCGCCGACGGTGTTGATCCAGCCGTGGACGGTGCCCAGGCCGCGCGCCGGGCGCGACCGCGGGTCGACGTGGTCGACGGTCCCCGACGCGCCGCCCGCGCCGCAGTAGGAGCACGGGTCGCGGCGCAGGAGCGACTGCCAGGCCTCGTAGTGGCTCTCGCCGTCGGCGCGCAGCGGCGCGCCGCTCGGCATGCCGGTGCCGAGTGGCGAGCCCGCGTCGTCGCGGAGGAAGTCGTGGAGGAGGTGCTCGAAAGCGGTGGTCACGGTCGGGATCCGGTCGTGCGTCGGGTGGTCTGTCGTACGGCCACCGCCGGCAGGAGCGGACCGGCCTAGATCCGCTCCTGCCACGTGACGGCGGCCTGTGCGACGCGCCGCAGGGCGTCCTGCATGCGCATCGGGTTGTTCGTCCGGCGTGCCGCGCCGAGGGCCTTGAGCGCCTCCGCCATGACGGCGGGTCCGCCCGGACCCTGCGTTCGCAGCTCGGCGAGCTCGGCCGCGGTGAGCTTGCGCGCCTCGCCGCGGATCGCGGCCACGGTCTCGCGCAGCTCGCGCTCGGCACGCGCGGCACGCAGCTCGGCCTCGGCTGCCGCCCGGCGGTCGCGCGCGGCCTCGGCCCGCGCGGCGCGCACCTCGGCCGCCGCCGGCGCCGCCTCGCGCACGGTCACGACCTCGGGCGTCCGCTCGGCCTCGGCGCGCGCACGCTCGAGCAGCCGCTGCGCCGCCACGAGCTCGTCCGCCAGCCGGTCGCCGGCGTCCTTGAGCTCACGGCGGTCGCCGCGCAGCGTCGCGATCGTCGCCTCCGCGCGCTCGAGCTTGGCCGCCATCCGCTTGGCCGCGGTCCGCGCCTCGGCCGCGTCCATCCGCGCCTCGGCGAGCTGCTCGCGCACCGTGCCGACCGTCGCGGCGGCCTTCGCCTCGGCCGCGGCCGCCCGGCGCTGGGCACGGGCGACCGCCGCGTCGTCGACGACGCGCTCGCGCACGACCTTCGGCTTGGCGACGGTGACCGTCGCGCGGCCGGCCGCCCGCTCGAGGCGTGCCTCGAGCGCCGCGACGCGCCGCTCGGCCTCACGTGCCTGCGCGAGCGCCTCCGCGAGCATCGCGCGACCCTCCGGGCTGATGACAGCTCGGTGCGCCTGCTCGGGATCGACGTCGCGACGCCGCATGGGGCCGGGCTTGGCCGGCTCGAACCCCGCCGCCCGGATCGCCGCGGTCAGCGACCCGCCGAACGGGCGCTTGGCCGAGTTCAGCGCGGGCCAGGGCGACCCGTCGGCACGGCCGGCGCGGTAGCGCTCGACGCGCCACAGCTGCCCGGCCCACTTCGCCGAGGAGGGGTTCCAGTCGGCCGCACGGGGCGGCTCGCCGTATGTGGCCACCCATTCCTGGATGGCGATGATGATGGAGTCGCGGTCCCACCCCGCCCCTCGCCCTGTCCGGGCACGAAGCGCAGCTCCCGCGATCGTCGCGGGAGCCATGTGGATGACCTCCCGCTAGACGCCGCTCGGCGTGTCGTCGTTGCGCAGCTTCAGCGGCCGCCACGTCGCGACGCCCGCGCAGGGCGCGGAGCCGTGGATGAGCGCGAACGTGGTGGGGGCCATGGAGAGCATCGCGCCGTTCACGGTAAGGCACGCCCGCCGCGCTCGCAACCCGTCATTCACGAAAAGCCGGACAGCCGCGGGCGTGGGTTCGAATCCTCGGATCGCGCGGTTCGATTCCCCTGGCGGCGCGCCGGCGCGCGCGTCACGATGGCCTCATGGCGCAGGTCCCCATCACGGTCCGCGGCGACGTCGACGACCGCGCGATCGAGCAGCTGCGGCGCTGCGCCCAGGCCGGCGACGCGGTGGCCGGCGTGCTCTGCGCCGACGGCCACGTCGGCTACTCCCAGCCGATCGGCGGCGCGGTCGCCTACCCGGACCACATCTCGCCGTCGGGCGTCGGCTACGACATCGCCTGCATCGCCGCCGGAACGGCCGTCACCACGCAGGATGGCTGCACGCTCCCGGTCGAGGCCGTGCCCCCCGGCGCGCCGGTGACCTGCTGGGACGGCCGCGACATGCGAACCGCGACGCCGGTGGCGGGGACCATCGCGCGCGGCCGGCGCCCGACCCTGCGGCTGCTCCTGCGCAACGGCCGCGAGCTGCGCTGCACCGCCGACCACGAGATCCGCACCCCGCTGGGATGGCGCGCCGCCGCGATGCTGCGTCCGGGCGACCGCATCGCCTGCCTGCCGTACGTCGGGCTGCCCTTCACGCCGCCGACCGGCGAGATCGCAGTGGCGATCACGGGGTCCGCGGCCGCGAAGCTCGAGGCGCTCGGGCTCTTGCCGCTGCGCGCCTCCGACCCCAGACTGCCGGCGCTCCTGCGCGTGCTCGGCGTCGTCTGCGGCGACGGCCACCTCAGCCGCGACGGCAAGGCCGCATCGTGGTACACGGTCGTCCCCGAGGATGCCGCCTCGATCGCCGCCGACCTCGCGGCCATCGGGTTGCGTGCATCGATCCACGTGCGGGCGCGCGAGCCGGGCCGGCGTGACGAGCACTGCGTGCGCGTCAGCTCCATCGCGCTGCATGCGCTGCTGGCCGCGCTGGGCTGCCCGGTGGGCCGCAAGGTCGACGGCTGGGATGCCCGGCCGATGCGCTGGCTGTTCGCGCTGCCCGCCTGGCTGCGGGCGCAGGTCGCCTCGGGGCTTGCCAGCGCGGAGGGCACGACCCCGGCTCTGCGCTCGGGTGCGATCGCACCGCTGGCGATCAAGCAGGCGGGGACGACGCGCAACGCGATCGACCTCGTCGTCGAGCTCTTCGCATCGCTCGGCTTCCGCACGGGCGTCAGCGTCAGCGGACCCGTCCGCGGCGACGTCACGACGTGGGTCGCCCAGGTCACCGGCGGGACCGAGGAGCAGCTGCGGTTCCTGCGCGACGTCGGCTTCTGCCACGGCGCCGAGAAGCGCCGCGCCGCGGCAGTCGTCGCGAGCGTCGCGTGGCAGGCGGCGGTCGAGCGCGACCGGCGTTCGGCCGCCATCGCGGAGGCGGTGCGGCTGCGCGCCGCCGGCACCGGCACCGTCCGCGCCGTGATCGCCGGCGTCGCCGAGACACACGACGTCCCGCGCTCGCTCCTGCACCACGACCTCTACGGCCGCGGCGTGCCGCGCATCGGGAAGGCCCGGTTCACCCCTGACACGTCGGGCGAGATCGCGTGGGTCGAGCTTGCGCTCGCCGAGCCCGGCGGGCAGGCGGCCGTATACGACGTCGTCACCGGCGATGACGCCCAGGCCTTCCAGGCCGGCGGTATCTGCGTGCACAACTGCGGTAACAAGGCCGCCCGCACCGACGTCCGCGTCGACGACGTCCGCGACGACCTCCCGCGGATCATGGACGAGGTCTTCGCGCGCATCTCCTTCGGCGTGGGGCGCAACAACGCCGAGCCCGTCGACCACCCCGTGCTCGAGGCGATCGGTCGCGCCGATTTCCGCCCGCAGCGGCGGATGGTGCAGATGGCGAGCAACCAGCTCGGGACGGTCGGCGCGGGCAACCACTACGTCGACCTCTTCGCCGGCGACGACGGCTTCGTCTGGATCGGCGTGCACTTCGGCTCGCGCGGGTTCGGGCACAAGACGGCGTCGGGCTTCCTCGCGCTCGCCGCCGGGCGGGCGTTCGACGAGCGCGTCCCCGACGGCGAGATGGACTCGCCGCCGGTGCTCCTGCGCGCCGACTCCGAGCTCGGGCGCGACTACATCGCGGCGATGGCGCTCGCGGGCGAGTACGCCTACGCGGGCCGCGACGTCGTCGTCGACAAGGTGCTGGAGATCCTCGGCGCGACCGCCACCTACGAGGTCCACAACCACCACAACTTCTGCATCGCGGGCGACCAGATAGTCCCGACGAAAGAGGGTCCCAAGCGGATGGACCAGATCGTCGAGGGAGACGAGGTCTACGCGTACTCCGATGCGGGTCCGAACCCGACTCGGGTCGTGGCGCATTGGCGTTCCGGCGAGCGTCCTGTCTACACGCTCTCGCTCGGGTCACGACGGCTGAAGTGCTCCGGGCAGCACCCCATCCTGGTGATCGACGAGGGCCGCGTCGCTTGGCGCGATGCGGCCGAACTCGCCGTCGGCGACGTCGTCGTCTGTGCTGACGGGTACTACCCCAACACCGTGAGCTGGGGCGTCGACCGGGCCCGCCTGACCGGTGCGTTCCTTGGCGACGGCTGGATCCGCCACGGACAGACAGAGCGGCGCGGGTACACGCTGGGCCTCGCGATCGGCACCGGCGAGGAGCCACATACGCACCGGTACGCGCAGCTCGCCACTGACCTCCTGCCAAACGACGGCTGGGGAAAGGGCTGGCAGATAGACGCCCGAGGCCATTTCGGGCTCTCGTGCTCCTCGAAGTCGGCATGGACCACCGCCGTTGAGATGGGTCTTGGCGAGCGTTCGCGCCAGAAGCGACTGCCTCGGGAGGCGTTCAGCCTGCCCAGAGCCGAGAAGCTCGCGCTGCTCGCAGGCTATTTCGATGCCGATGGTTCCGTCGCGAGCCCGGGGACCAGCAACCAGGGGCGGGGACACATCGCGTCGGTCTCGCCGGACCTTGTTACCGGCCTGCGCGAGCTCGCGCTCGCCTGCGGTCTGCAGATCACGTCGATCCATCGCGAGCGCCGACACACGAATCACAGCGAGTGCGTCACCTATCGGTGCACGATTGCCGCGGGGTCGATGGCGGAGATTCCGCTCTGGCACGAGGCAAAGTCGGCGAACCAGCGCGCACCCACGCGAGCCTCGAAAGGTCTGTCTCGCCAGTATCTGGGTGGCGTGACTCTCCCGGACGGCTTCTTCGCGCGTCGCGTGCGCGACATCGTCGTCGGCGAGCCCGAGCCGGTCTACGACCTTACGGTTGCTCACGACAGCCACAGCTTCATCGTCGAAGGCGTGGTGACACACAACTGCTGGCGCGAGCGTCATCACGGCGTCGACGCCTGGGTCATCCGCAAGGGCTGCACGCCCGCGTTCCCCGGCCAGGAGGGGTTCGTCGGCGCGACGATGGGCGAGCCGTCGGTCGTCCTGCGCGGGACCGACGATCCCGGCGGCGCCGGGCTGCTGTACTCGACGGTCCACGGCGCGGGTCGCGTCATGTCGCGCACGAAGGCCGCGGGCCGCATGGGCAACCGCGCGGAGTGCAGCGAGCGCGACTGCCCGACCTGGGTCAGCTGGGCGCAGTACCGCCACGAGCGCGAGCGGGCCGGCGTCCCCGAGGGTGAGCGCTTCACGACGTGCGCCGAGCATCCCGACGGCCGGATGACGAAGCGGCGCGGGCGCATCAAGGCGGGCGAGGTCGACTTCGGCGCCGTGCAGGCGTCGCTGGCCGCGTCGGGCATCGAGCTGCGCGGCGGCGCCGCCGACGAGGCGCCGGCGGCCTACAAGCGCCTCGACGCCGTGCTCGCCGCCCACGGCGACACGATCGAGATCCTCCACCGGCTCACGCCGATCGGCGTCGCGATGGCGGCGGCCGACACGTTCGACCCCTACAAGGACTAGAACTTCAGATCGCCTCGCTCGCGCCGATCACCGGACGGCCCCTCGCAAGCATCCAGAAGGAGTCTCCAGTGAAGTTTTCCTCGGCGCGCCACGCCGCCCCCACCGCACCGCCGGCCAACCCTCAGCACGAAGCGGGCTTGGAGGCGCTGCGCGAGCGCCTGGAGAGCCTGGAGGGCCACTGCCTGACGAACCTCGGCGCCGGCCTCGACGCGATGGCCCGCGGCGACCTCACCGTCGACGTCCAGCCCGCGACGAAGCCGCTCGAGCCGTTCGGCGACCCGCAGGTCGACGCGCTCGTCGAGGTCTTCAACCGCATGCTCGCCAAGGCCCAGGGCGGCCTCGAGCTCTACAACACGGTCCGCGAGGACCTGCGCTCCAAGCTCGGCGACCAGTCCAAGCTCAATGATCTCGACGCGCGCCTGAAGAGCCTCGACGGCAACTGCCTGACGAACCTCGGCGCCGGCCTCGTGGCGATGCAGAGCGGCGACCTCACGGTCGACGTCCAGCCCGTCACGAACCCGATCGTCGCCGACGGCAACAAGGCGATCGGCTCGCTGAGCGAGACGTTCAACTCGATGCTCGGCAAGGCGCAGGGCGGCCTCGGGCTCTACAACACGGTCCGCGAGGACCTGCGCTCCAAGCTCGGCGACCACTCGATCCTCTCCGACCTCGACAAGAAGATGGAGTCGATCGACAAGAACTGCCTCGTGTCGCTCGCGGCGGGCCTCACCGCCCTGCGCAACGGCGACCTGACGGTCGACGCGCAGCCGGTCACGACGTCGATCGAGGCCCGCAACGGCGAGGCGATCGGCACGCTCGGCGAGACGTTCAACTCGATGCTCCTCAAGGCCCAGGGCGGCCTCGGGCTCTACAACGAGACCCGCGCGGAGCTCGCGACGATGATCCAGCAGATCTCGACGACCTCGTCGTCGGTGTCCGACGCCTCCCAGCGCGTCGCGATGACGTCCGACGAGACCGGCAACGCGATCGGCGAGATCGCCCGCGCCGTCGGCGACGTTGCATCGGGCGCCGAGCGCCAGGTGCAGATGGTCGACGCGGCCAAGCGCTCGACCGAGGAGACCGCGACGTCGGCCGGCGAGGCGCGCATCGTCGCCGAGCAGGGCGTCGCCGCCGCGCAGGAGGCCACGCAGGCGATCTCCGCCGTGCGCGAGTCCTCCGGGCTGCTCGTCACCGCGATGGAGTCGCTCGCCGGCCGCTCGGAGAAGATCGGCGGCATCGTCGACACGATCACCGGCATCGCCGACCAGACGAACCTCCTGGCGCTCAACGCGGCCATCGAGGCCGCCCGCGCCGGCGAGCAGGGCCGCGGGTTCGCGGTCGTCGCCGAGGAGGTCCGCAAGCTCGCCGAGGAGTCCCAGTCGGCGGCCAAGACGATCGCCGGCCTGATCAAGGAGATCCAGGGCGAGACGGCGCACGTCGTCGAGATCGTCGAGGACGGCGCCAAGCGCACCGACGAGAGCGCCCGCGTCGTGGTCCATGCGCGTGACGCGTTCGTGAAGATCGGCGAGAACGTCAGCGACATGACCTCGCGGATCGAGCAGATCCTCACCGCGACCAGCGAGGTCGCAGCGGTCGCCGAGCAGGCCTCGGCCGCCACCCAGGAGGTCTCCGCCTCGACGGAGGAGACCACCGCCTCGACGCAGGAGATCGCCAGCTCGGCGGCGCTGCTCGCCCGCAGCGCCGAGGAGCTCGACGTCCTCGTCACCCGCTTCCGCATCGCGGCGTAGCGGTCACTCAAGGATGGGTCGACCCGGTCGATGACCGGGTCGACTCTCCCTCGGAGTCCCTCGATGAACTGCAGCAGATCCCTCCACGCCATCGTGGCGGCGATGGCCTGCGCGCTCCTCACGGCGCCGGCCGCGCTCGCCGCGACCACGACGACGCCCAGCGGCGAGAACACGCCGCTGCACCTCGACCCCGTCCCGGCGGCCGAGCACACGAGCGGCGGCAGCGGTGGCGGGATCGTCCGGACGATCGTCGGCCTCGCGGTCGTGATCGGCGTCATCGTCGGCCTGCACTGGATCCTCAAGCAGGTCAAGTCCAGCCGCGAGAGCCGCTCCACCGGCGGCGGCCTGCAGCCCCTCGCGACGCTCGCCCTCGGGCCCGGGCGCTCGCTGCACCTCGTCCGCGCCGGCCTCGAGGTCGTGCTCGTCGGCTGTGCCGAGCACGCCGTCACGCCGCTGCGCGTCTACAGCGAGGACGAGGCCCGCGACCTCGGGCTGCTCGACCTCGGTGACGACGACGGCGACAGCGACATCACGCCCCGCGGCCCCGGGCGCAAGCGCAACAACCCGCTCAACGCCGGTCCCGGCTCCCCGCCGGACCTGCGCGACCTCTTCCGGCGCATCCAGCGCCTGACGGTGCGCGGATGAACGTCGACGTCGGCAACCTCAGCGATGGCACGAACGCCATCCAGATCCTCCTGCTCGTCGGCGGCATCACGCTCGTCCCGGCGCTGCTGTTCACCGTCACGGGCTTCACGCGGATCATCATCGTCCTGGGCTTCATCCGCTCCGGCCTGGGCACGCCGACCGCGCCGCCCAACCAGGTCCTCATCGGCATCGCGTTCTTCCTGACGCTGTTCGTCATGCAGCCGACGCTGAAGGAGATGAAGACCGACGCCTGGGACCCGCTGAACGCCGGCAAGATCACGCAGGTCCAGGCGCTCAACCGCGCCCAGCTGCCGCTGCGCGAGTTCATGTTCCGCCAGACGCGCGAGAGCGACCTCGCGCTGTTCGCCGGCCTCGCGAAGATCGATCGCCCGGAGACGCGCAAGGACATCCCGACGCACGTCCTCATCCCGGCCTTCACGCTGTCGGAGCTCAAGACGGCGTTTCAGATCGGCTTTCTCATCTTCCTGCCGTTCCTCGTCATCGACGTCGTCGTGAGCTCGACGCTGATGTCCATGGGCATGGTGATGCTGCCACCTGTCTTCATCTCATTGCCGTTCAAGATCCTGCTGTTCGTCCTCGTCGACGGCTGGAACCTCGTCACCCGCTCTTTGGTGGAGAGCTTTCACTGATGGACCAGGGCACCGTCGTCGATCTCACGATGCGCACGCTCGAGCTGTCGCTGAAGCTCGCGATGCCGCTGCTGCTCGCCGGCCTCGTCGTCGGCCTGATCGTCAGCGTCTTCCAGGCCGTCACGCAGATCCAGGAGATGACGCTCTCGTTCATCCCGAAGATCATCGCGATGGTCGTCGTCATCGTCGTGCTCGGCCCGTGGATGCTCGGCCAGCTCCAGAGCTTCACGATCGAGCTCTACAGCTCGATCCCGACGCGGGTCGGCGGATGAACCTCAATCAGCTGCTGCAGCAGTTCGGCGAGAACCAGGTCGCGGGCTTCCTCCTCGTCCTGGGCCGGATCGGGCCGCTGTTCGCGCTCGCGCCGCTCTTCTCGTCGAAGTCGATCCCGATGCGGGCGAAGGGCGTCTGCGCCGTCGCGCTGAGCGTCGGCATCGCGCCGATCGCGCTCGCCGGCCACGCCGTCCCGCTCGAGGTCGGGCAGTTCGTCGAGCTCATGCTCAAGGAGATCCTCGTCGGCCTCGCGTACGCCTTCGCGCTCATGGCGCTGTTCGCCGCCGTGGCGACCGCCGGCTCGTTCCTCGACACGCTCATTGGCTTCTCCTACGGCGCGCTCGTCGACCCCGTCACCGGCAACCAGAGCGCGGTCCTCACGCAGGCTTACGTCCTCGTCGGGATCATGGTGCTCATCGCCATCGGCGGCGACCAGCTCATGATCCGCGGGCTGGCGCGCTCCTACGACCTCGTCCCGCTGCTGCAGACCCCGTCGCTGCCGGCGCTCGTCGGCGGCGCCCAGTCGGCGTTCACGCAGGTCTTCCTCTCGGCGATGGAGCTCGCCGCGCCCGTCGTGCTGGCGATCGTCATCACGGACGCCGCGTTCGGCGTCGTCTCGCGCGTCGTGCCGCAGCTCAACGTCTTCGCCGTCGGCTTTCCGGCCAAGGTCGCCGTCGGCCTGCTGATCATCGGCGTCTCGCTGCCGTTCGCCGCCGGCTGGATGGCCGACGAGCTGCAGCGCTCGGTCGCCACCGCCCTGCAATCGATCCGGATGGCGTAGCGATGGCCAGTTCCGGCGGCGACAAGACCGAGAAGGCGACACCCAAGAAGAAGGAAGAGGCGCGCAAGAAGGGCCAGGTCGCCAAGAGCCAGGACCTCGGCGGCGCCGTCGTCCTGCTCGCCTCGCTGCTGGCGCTCAGCGCGTTCGGGCCCGCGAGCTGGGGCCACATGAAGGACGCGATGCTGCGCAGCCTCTCGCTCATCGCGACCCCCGACGTCGTCCAGCAGGGCTCCGTCGGCCGCCTGCTGCTCAGCTCGCTGCTGGACGCCGCGCTCGCCGCCGCGCCGATCGCGCTCGTCTGCATGGTCGCCGGCGTCGTCACGGGCGTGCTGCAGGTCGGCTGGAAGCCCAGCGCCGGCGCGCTGAAGCCCGACCCCAAGCGCATCAACCCGCTGTCGGGCTTCAAGAACCTCTTCGGGATGCACTTCATCTTCGAGTCGGCGAAGACCGTCGTGAAGTTCGCCGTCGTCGGCTCGATCGCCTCGTTCGTCCTCTTCGGCCAGCTCGACGAGCTCGGCGCGCTCGTCGGCATGGAGCCCGGCGAGCTGCTGCACCGCGGCGGCGCCACGGTGATCACGATCGCCCAGCGCGCCGGGATGGGCTACCTGCTCATCGCGGTCGTCGACTACGCCTGGCAGCGCTACCGCCACGAGAAGGGCCTGAAGATGGACAAGGAGGAGGTCAAGCAGGAGTTCAAGCAGCAGACCGTCTCCCCCGAGGTCCGCAGCGCGATCCGCCGCCGCCAGATGCAGGCCGCGCGGGCGCGCATGATGGCCGACGTCCCGCAGGCCGACGTCGTCGTGACGAACCCGACGCACTACGCCGTCGCGCTGCGCTACTCCAGCGAGGCGCCGGCGCCGGTCGTCGTCGCCAAGGGCCAGGACATCGTCGCCGCGCGCATCCGCGCGATCGCCGCCGAGCACGGCGTGCCCGTCGTCCCCGACCCGCCGCTGGCGCGCGCGCTGCACGCGAGCGTCGAGATCGGCACCGAGATCCCGGAGGAGCTGTTCGGCGCCGTCGCGCAGGTGCTCGCCTTCATCTACCGCACCGCCGGACGACGCTCGGAGGCGCTCGCATGATGACCCTCGACAGCCCCCTGCTGCAGAAGCTCACGAAGCACACCGACCTGCTGGCGGCCGGCGGCGTCGTGCTCATCATCGCGATGCTCATCGTCCCGCTGCCGCCGTTCCTGCTCGATCTCGCGATCACGCTGAACATCTCCGCGGCGCTCGCGGTCGTCGTCACGACGATGTACGTACAGAAGGCGCTGGACTTCAGCGCGTTCCCGACGCTCCTGCTGCTCACGACGCTCTTCCGCCTCGCGATCAACGTCTCGGTGACGCGGCTGATCCTGCTCGAGGGCGACGCCGGGCACGTCGTCAAGGCCTTCGGCGACTTCGTCGTCGGCGGCAACGTCGTCGTCGGCCTCATCATCTTCCTCGTCCTCATCGTCATCCAGTTCGTCGTCGTGACGAACGGCGCCGGGCGCGTGGCCGAGGTCGGCGCGCGCTTCACGCTCGACGCGATGCCCGGCAAGCAGATGGCGATCGACGCCGACCTGAACTCGGGCCAGATCACCGAGGACCAGGCCCGCGAGCGGCGCGCCGAGATCTCCCGCGAGGCGGACTTCTACGGGGCGATGGACGGTGCCTCGAAGTTCGTCAAGGGCGACGCCGTCGCGGCCGTGCTGATCGTCCTCATCAACCTCGTCGGCGGGATCATCGTCGGCGTCGTCCAGCAGGGGATGCCGTTCAGCGACGCGGCGCACCACTTCTCGCTGCTGACCGTCGGCGACGGGCTCGCCGCGCAGATCCCGGCGCTGCTGATCTCCGTCGCGACCGGCATCATCGTCACGCGCTCGGCGAGCGAGAAGGACCTCGGCAACGACATCGCCGGCCAGATCTTCGACCAGCCGCGGGCGCCGCTCGTCGCCGGCGGTGCGATCTGCGCGATGGCGCTCGTGCCGGGCCTGCCGAAGATCCCGTTCCTGCTCGTCGGCGGCACGTTCCTCTTCATCGCCCGCATGATCAAGGACCGCCCGACGCGCGCCCAGTCGGCCGCGGCGCTGGCGCTCGAGCGCGACACACCGCAGCTCATGCCGCCGTCGCCGAGCGACGCGGCCGTCGGCGCGCTGGCGATCGACCCGCTCGAGCTCGCGATCGGCTTCGGCCTCGTGCCGCTCGCCGACAGCGGCGCCGGCGGGTCGCTGCTGGCGCGCGTCGGCGTCGTGCGCCGCCAGATCGCGTCCGAGCTCGGGATGGTCATCTCGCCGGTCCGC
Source organism: Solirubrobacteraceae bacterium (assembly GCA_035496995.1). Lineage (GTDB taxonomy): Bacteria > Actinomycetota > Thermoleophilia > Solirubrobacterales > Solirubrobacteraceae > CADCVQ01. The sequence continues at coordinate 33,325 of DATJEE010000036.1, forward strand.
ATCCACGACGACATCTCGCTGGACTCGCACGAGTACGTCATCAAGGTCCGCGGCTCGGAGGTCGCGCGCTCGAGCCTGCTCCCCGGCCACCGCCTGGCGATGGACCCCGGCGACGCCGTCGGCGCCCTCGCGGGCGTCCCGACGGTCGAGCCCGCCTTCGGCCTGCCGGCGGTCTGGATCAGCGACGGCCAGGCGGCCGAGGCCGAGGCGCTCGGCCACACGGTCGTCGACGCCGAGTCGGTCATCGTCACGCACCTCACCGAGACGATCCGCCAGCAGGCCGCCGAGCTGCTGACGCGCCAGGAGACGCGCCAGCTGCTCGACCGGCTGAAGGAGAGCAACGCCGCCGTCGTCGAGGAGGTCGTGCCCGACCTGCTGAGCGTCGGCGAGGTCCAGCGCGTCCTGCAGGCGCTCCTGCGCGAGGGCGTCTCGATCCGCGACCTCGGCGCGATCGTCGAGGCGATCGGCGACAAGGCGCGCGTGACCCGCGATCCGGGCCTCCTCGCCGAGTACGCGCGCCAGGCGCTCGGCCGCGCGATCACCGCGCCGCACGTCGACGCGGAGTCGACGCTGCGCGCAATCGCACTTGATCCTCAAGTCGAGCAGGAAATTGCCGATGCCATCACCGTGACGACGGATGGCGAGTACCTCGCGATGGAGCCCGCCCGGGCCCAGGCGCTCGTGCGCGCCCTGACCGGCCAGCAGGACTCGGCGATCGCGCGCGGCCGCCGGCCGGTCCTGTTGTGCTCGGCGCGCGTGCGCCGCCACCTGCGCCGACTGTGCGAGCAGAGCCTCCCGCAGCTCGCCGTGTGTTCCTACAACGAGATCGTTCCGGGGATCCGGGTCGAGACGATTGGAGTCGTCGACGCATGAGTAACGTCGTCAGCAGTCCCGAGCTTGCGAGGGACGAAGGACGAAATTTCGTCGCTGCCGCCGCCAACGACTACGAGCCGCGGACGTACCGCGGCAGCGCGCTCGAGGAGCTGCTGCCGAAGATCCGCGAGGAGCTCGGTCCCGACGCGATGGTCGTGCGCCAGCGCGAGGGCCTGCAGGGCGGCGTCGCCGGGTTCTTCCAGAAGCGCTGCGTCGAGGTCGTCGCGCGCCGCGCGACGCCGCGCGTGAACGTCTACGACGACGGGCCGCCCGCCACGCCCGCGCCGGTCGGTGAGTCCGAGTCGCCGGCGATCCGCGAGATCATGCGCGTCGCGTCGCCCTTCGTCGAGCAGCTGCAGGCCGCGCAGGCCGAGCAGGCCGCGCACGCCGAGCAGGCCGAGGTCGAGCTCGGCGAGCCCTTCACGTACGTCCCCGCGCCCGTCGCGGAGCCCGAGCCGGCCGCGGAGCCCGTCGCCGTCGAGCCGGAGCCCGAGCCCGAGCCCGAGCCCGAGCTCGAGCCCGAGCCCGCCGGCCAGGAGCTTGAGGTCGTCGCCCGCGCCGAGGTCGTCACGACCGAGCCCGCCCCGCGCACCGGCGCCGCCGCCGCCCACGAGCGCGCGCTCGTCGCCGCCGGCATCGCCCCGGAGCTCGCGCGCGAGATCGTCGGCGCGACGGTCTCCCACGCCGTCCCGTTTGCACCCAACCGCGCGCTGAAGCATCTCGTGCGCGACGCCCTGGCCGCCCGCATCCCGGTCGCCGCGCCGGCCGGCGCCGGCCGGCGCACGATCGCCTTCGTCGGCGCCGGCGGCGCCGGCAAGACGCTCTGCGCGACCCGCCTCGCCGACGCCTACGCGGAGGGCAGCGACCTCGAGGTCCGCCGCGTCGACCTCACCGGCGACGCGCCCGCCGCGCCCGCCGCCGCGGGCCACGTCCTCACCGTCGTCGACACGGCGGCGGTCTCGCCGGCGTCGGGCGCCGACGCTCGCGCGCTCGTGCGCGCCCTGCGCCGCATCGGGCCGTGCGAGGTCCACGTCGCCGTCCCCGCGACGCTCAGCGCGCCCGCCGTCCGGCGGCTGCTCGACGGCCTCGCCGCCTGCAAGCCGGTCGCGATCGTCCTCACGCATCTCGACGAGGTCGACCACGCCGGGCCGGTCATCGACGCGGCCATCGCCCGCGGGCTCGCCCTCTCCTACTGCTGCGACGCCGAGGGTCTCCTCCCGGCCGACCCCGCCGCGCTCGCCGCGCAGGTGCTCGCATGACGACCAAGGGCCAGCACGCGACGGTCGTCCTCCCCGACGTCGGCAGCTTCCCGGCGGTCGTCGAGATCGAGGACGACCACGCGACCGCGCTGCTGCTCGTCCGGCCGCTGCAGCCGCTCGCCCGCGCCGTCGGCACCGATGTCTCGATCGACATCGTCACGAAGCGCGGCCTGCTGCACGTCGACGCCGAGGTCATGAGCGCCGAGTCCGGCGAGGTCCTCGAGCTCGGGCTCACCGGGCGCCAGCAGCTCATCCAGCGCCGCGAGTTCGTCCGCGTCGACGCCTTCCTCGAGGTCGTCGTGACGCCGGCGGACACCGGCAAGTCGATCCCCGCCGCCGTCGTGAACATCAGCGCGTCCGGCGCGGTCATCTCCCGGCTCGCCGGGTTGGTTCCCGGCGACGAGGCGGCGCTCCAGCTGCGCCTGGCGCCCTACGAGCCGCCGCTGGAGATCATCGGCCGTGTCGTACGCGAGTTCGACGAGCAGTTCCGCGCCGTGCACTTCGTCGGGATCAAGGAGTCCGATCGCGAGCGGATCGTCCGCTTCGTCAGCGACCGCCAGCGTCTCGACCGCCGCCACGGCAGGCTCTGATGGCGAAGAAGGCCGACAAGCAGAAGGACGCCAAGAAGGACAAGGGCGCGGGGACGGTCCCCGACGGGATCTGCGTCGCCGGCCATCCGCGCTCGGCCGGTTTCGTCCGCCGGGCCAAGGGCTGGGGCGGCGTCCTCGGTCTCGTCCTCGCGACGTACCTCGGGCTGAATGCCGGCATCCCGCCGCTGGAGGCGATGGTCCGCGGCCTCGCCGGCGGCGTGCTCGGCTACATCGCGCTGTGGGCGATCGCCGTCACGGTCGCGCGCCAGTTCGTCATCGCCGAGGTCCGCGCGCGTTACGCGCAGGTCACGGCCGCCGCCGCCGCCGCCGCCGCGGCGGCCGACGGCGTCACCGACGCCGCCTGATGGACCCGATCCACCCGATCCGCCCGACGTCGCGGCAGCCGGCCGCCGTCGAGGCACCGCGCCGCGTCCGGCGTGCGGGCGAGGACCGCGACGCCGAGCGCGAGCGCCGCGAGAGCGGTGCGCAGCGCCGGTCGCAGCCGGTCGCGCCGCGGGATGCGGAGGGCGCCGAGGCGCTCACGCACGTCGACACGCGAATCTGACGCTCCGGCCTCAAGTTCCCGGCCGCGAGGCCGATGACGAAGGTCGCAGGCGACATGGAGTCGCCTCGGGACGCTGTCAACCACACGTCATCAAGGAGATGAACGCATGTCCCTCCGCATCAACAACAACGTCGAAGCATTCAACACCCATCGTCAGCTCGTCGGCTCGTCCGAGATGATGGCGAAGTCGATGGAGCGCCTGAGCTCCGGCTACCGCATCAACCGTGCCGCCGACGACGCGGCCGGCCTCGCGATCAGCGAGAAGATGCGCGGTCAGATCGGCGGCCTCGCCCAGGCCCAGCGCAACGCGCAGGACGGCGTCTCGCTCGTGCAGACGGGGGAGGGCGCGCTCAACGAGGTCCACTCGATGCTGCAGCGTGTGCGTGAGCTGCGCGTGCAGTACGACGCCGGCACGCTGAGCGACACCGACAAGACGTCGATCGCCCAGGAGGTCGGGCAGCTCTCCGCTGAGATCAACGACATCAAGAACAACACCACGTTCAACGGCGTGGACCTGCTCAAGAGCTCCGGCACGATCTCGCTGCAGGTCGGCGCGAACTCGGGCGAGACGATCGACGTGACCACCTCCGACCTGACGTCGGGCGCCGGCATGACCGCGGTCCAGACGATCACGTCGGCCTCGACCGACCTCTCGACGCTCAGCATCGACGACATCGACACCGCGATCGGTGAGGTCTCCACCACGCGTGCCGCCTTCGGCGCGGTCCAGAACCGCCTCGAGCACCGCATCGCGAGCCTCGCCAACTACCAGGAGAACCTGGTGTCGGCTGAGAGCCGGATCCGCGACGTGGACATGGCCGACGAGATGGTCAAGTTCACGAAGTCCCAGATCCTGCAGCAGGCCGGCACGAGCATGCTCGCGCAGGCCAACCAGGCGCCGCAGTCGGTCCTGTCGCTGCTCCGGTAGGCAACAGCAACCGCTGTGACGGAAGACGGGCGGCCCTCGCGGGCCGCCCGTCTGCGTTTGCGTTCAAGGAACCGCGGACCGCGCCGAACACGTCCTCATGTCCTCGTCCTACGCGCTCGCGCAGTTCCGCCGCGACCCCGCGACCGGCCTGCGCCTCGCGCCGCACGAGGGGACGCCGGCCGGCTACCTCGACGGCGGCGAGGCCCGCCTCGCGGAGATCTTCACCACCGCCCGCGACCTCGGCGTGACGTCCGCCGAGCTGCGCTCGCACATCGACGACTGGGTCACCGACTACCACCTGTCGGCGTACCGGGCGACGCTCTTCGACGCCATCGGCCTGCACGCCGGCGACGCCCGTGTCCTCGAGCTCGGCGCCGGCTGCGGGGCGATCACGCGCTGGCTCGGCGAGCACTGCGGCGAGGTCCACGCGATCGAGGGCGACGCCGCGCGTGCGCGGGTCGCGCGGCTGCGCTGCCGCGACCAGGACAACGTCGAGGTCTACGTCGGCAACTACTCCGAGCTCGACGAGCACGACGCGTTCGACCTCGTGACCCTCATCGGCGTCCTGGAGTACGGCCACCATTACCACCCGGAGACCGACGACCCGCGGCGTGCGGCCGAGCTGAACCTCGCCGTCGCGCGGCGGGCACTGCGCGACGACGGGCTGCTCGTGCTGGCGATCGAGAACCGGCTCGGCCTGAAGTACCTCGGCGGTGCGCGCGAGGACCACTCCGGGCGCCCGTACGACTCCGTCCACGGCTACCCGGGCGGCGGCCCGGCCCAGACCTTCAACGCGCGCGAGCTGCGCTCGCTCGTGACGGCCGCCGGCTTCGGCGAGCACGCGCTGCTGCTGCCGTTCCCGGACTACAAGCTCGCCCGCACGATCGTCAACGCCGACGCGATGCGCCCGGCCGACCGGATCCACAACTGGGTCGACACGCCCGCGCCCGACCGCGGCGCAGAGCGCGGCCCGATCCCGTTCGACGAGACGCTCGCCACGCGCGAGGTGGCCGCGGCCGGGCTGCTCGCCGACCTCTCGAACTCCTTCCTCGTCGTCGCCTTCGCGGGCGACCCGGCGCGCGCCGCCGAACGCCACGGCCTCGACCTCGACTGGGTCGCGCGGCACTGGTCGCTGGACCGCCGCGCCGCGTTCACGAAGCGGGCGACGCTGCGCCGCGGCGACGCCGGCGCCCCCGACGTCGTCGAGCACGAGCCGGCCGCGCCGGCGCAGGACCCCGACGCCCCCGAGGAGCGCCGCCGCGTGGCGGCCGTCTGCGGCATCAGCCAGCGCCTCGGGCCCGAGCCCTTCCGCCACGGCGACCTGCTCGTCCTGCGCGCGCACGAGGCGCTCGTCGCCGAGGGCGTCGGCGCGCGCCTCGCCGCGCTGGTGCGTGAGCACGCGGGCTGGCTCGAGGGCCACTACGGCACCGGTCACGCCGACGAGGCCGGTGTCGCGCTGCTCGCCGGGACGGCCTTCGACGCGACCTGGTGGAACATCGTCGTGGACCCCGTCTCCGGCGCCTGGTCCCCGATCGACGAGGAATGGGACCTCGGCGGGCCGCTGCCGCTGGATGCCGTCCTGCGCCGCACGCTCGAGCACTTCGCGCTGCGCCACCGCGCCCAGCTCCCCGCGCCCTGGGCGACGCTGCCCGCGACACAGTTCGCGGCCCACGTCCTCGCCGAGGCCGGCATGCCGCTGGGCTCCGAGCGCCGTGAGGTCCTCGAACTGCTCGAGCGCGAGATCGCCCACGCGCTCGGCCCGTTTCCCGCCGGCGATCTGCAGGTCGACCGCGTCAACGTCCTCGCGCTCGCCGAGGAGGCGATCGCCCGCCCCGGCCTGCTCGCCGCCTACCGCGACCGCTTCGACGCCGCCGATCCCGTGACGCTCGTCCTCTACGAGCCCGCGCCCGGATCCCCCGACGTCACCGAGCGCCTCGTCGCGGCGCTGGAGGCCGTCGGCCTGGCCCGCGAGGGCGGCCCCGACCTCGTCCTCGTCGCGCCGCCCGAGCCGGTCGACGGCGCCGACGCCACCGTCGCCTCCGGCGTCGCCGCGGTGCTCAGCACGACGGGCTACGCCAGCTCGGCGTTTGCCGACCTGCCGCACTTCGGGGAGGACGCGATGGACGATCTCGCGGCGCTCGTCACGCGCTGGACCGCCGCGCCGCTGGCTGCCTGACGGGCTCGCGCAACTCGCGGGCGGCGCGGTCCGGCCGTTCAGCCGAGCCGCTCGGCGA
>DATJEE010000037.1:0-2068 GCA_035496995.1 Solirubrobacteraceae bacterium
GGCGCTGTTCGCGGACCTCGCCCTCGAGGCGCTTGCGATCGGTCCGCCGGAGAGCTACGACGGCGGCGCGACCGTCGCGCCGCCGGACTAGCTCGCCGGCGCCGCCGGACTAGCTCGCCGGCGCCGCCGGACTAGGTCGCCGGCGCCGCCGGCTGACGGTCGCGGTCGGCGCGCGTGCCCTCGCCGCCGAGTGCCACGGCGGCGCGCGCCGTCACGAGGTGGTAGAGCACGAGGACCTGGACGATCGCCAGCGACTCGGAGCGGTGCAGCTCCGTCCCGACGGTGAACTCGCCGAGGCGCTCGGAGCGCAGGTGGCTGGCGAAGTGCATCTTCTCCCAGACCGCCTCCTCGATCTCCGCGCCGCGGGCCGGATCGATGTCGCCCGGCACGAAGAGGCGATGCTCGGCGTCGGTCTCGTCGACCGTGATGCCGCCCTCGGTCGAGAACTCCTTGAGGTCCGGGTGGTTGAGGTTCTTGCGCATCATGATCTCGGCGTCGAGATGCTCCTGGTCGCCGCGGCTGCCGGGCATGAAGGAGACGACGAGATCGGCCCAGCGCTGCTGCGGGCGGATGTAGAGCTCGGAGTCGGGCTCGCGGCGGTCGAGCTCCTCGAGCACCTGGTCGGTCGTGTACCCGCGGCGCGAGCAGTCGCGCTGGACCTTCCAGGCGCGGCGCAGCTTCTCCGGCGGAGCGAGGAAGACGCGCACGTCGTAGGAGTCGCGCAGCGCCTCGGTGTGGTAGCCGAGCAGGCCCTCGATGAGCGTGAACTGCATCGGCTTCGTGTACACCGGCGGGCCGAACGTGCCGTCCTTGTGCTGATAGACGGGCTTGAGGATCGCGTTGCCGGCGCGCAGCTCGGCGAAGTGGCGCTCCATGATGTCGATGTAGTTGCAGTCCGGATGCAGCGGCGTTATCTGATGCTCGGCGCGCTGGCGGCGGTCGTAGCGGTGGTAGTCGTCGGCGGCGACATGCGTGACGTTGCTCTCACCGAGCATGCGGACAAGGCCGCGGCTGAGGGTCGTCTTTCCGGTTGCGGAATCGCCGACGACGCCGAGAATGATCGGACGGGGCACAGATAACTCCTGGGACTTAGCTCTGGTTACCGGGGGCGAGGACCTTGTCGTCCTCGTGATCGGACGACTCGCCATCCTCGTCGGCGAACAGCGAGCTCGCGAGGATGTCCTCCGCCTTGATCGTCATGAGGTCCTCTTTGCTGAGGTCGTCACGGCGCTCGTAGAGGCGGCCCGCCTGGCGCATCCGTGCGCGGTCGATGGCGTTGCGGATGCTGCGCCCGTAGGCGAAGCGGGGACGCTCGACCCGGCGCTCGATGTACTCGCGGAACGCCTCGCGGGCCTCGTCGTCGAACTCGTACTGCTGCTGCTCGATCATGAGGTCGCCGATCTGCACGAGCTCGTCGACCGTGAAGTCGGGGAAGTGCAGGTGGTGCGCTACGCGCGAGCCCATCCCGGGGTTGGAGCGGAAGAACGTCTCCATCCGGTCCTTGTAGCCGGCGAGGATGACGACGAGGTCGTCGCGCTCGGTCTCCATGACCTGCAGGAGGATCTCGATCGACTCCTGGCCGTAGTCGCGCTCGTTCTCCGGGCGGTACAGGTAGTACGCCTCGTCGATGAACAGCACGCCGCCCTTGGCGCGCTTGAGCACGTCGCGCGTCTTCGGCGCGGTGTGGCCGACGTACTGCCCGACGAGGTCGTCGCGCGTGACGGAGACCACCTTCGGCTTGGCGATGTAGCCGAGCCGATGGAGGATCTCCGCCATCTTCAGCGCAACGGTGGTCTTGCCGGTACCGGGGTTGCCGGTGAACGTCATGTGCAACGACGGGCGCGACGAATCGAGCCCTGCCTCGCGGCGCAGCTTGTCGATGACGAGGAGAGCAGCCATCTCGCGGATGCGATCCTTCACCGGACCAAGGCCGACGAGCTCCTTGTCGAGCTCGGACAGCACCGCCTCGACGGCGTCCGCGTCATCTAGGGCCTTGACCTTGTCGGGCAGGGTCTCGAGCGTCTGCGCCATTACTCTGCCGCTGCCCCGTTGGTCGCCGCGTTCGACG
>DATJEE010000038.1:0-12158 GCA_035496995.1 Solirubrobacteraceae bacterium
CCTCGAGCACGTCCGCTGCTTGCTGCAGCACGACGAGACCGACCGCCAATGGGACAAGCGCTACATCCATGCCAACGGACACCCCGTCTGGGCGCGCGTCTCGGTTTCCGTGCTGCGCCACCCCGATGGCTCCCCGCGCCACCTCGTCAGCCAGATCGAGGACATCTCTGAGCGCCGGCAGCGCGAGGCCGAGGAGCACGCGCTGCGCGACGTCGCCGAGCTCGTCGCCGCGGGAGCCGAGCCCGCGGTCGTCTTCGGCGCCATCGCCACCCAAGTCCGCGAGCTCCTCGACGCGAGCGCCAGTGCGGTGGTGTGCTTTGACGCGTCCACGCATACCGGCGTCATGCTCGGCGCATCGGCGACCGACGGCGCGGACCTCGTCGGAACGACATTTGACCTGGACGCCGCGACGGCCACAGCGCAGGTGTTTCGCAGCGGTCAGCCCGCGCGCGTCGACGCGTTCAGCCTCAGCGACGAGGACCCGACGGCCGCCACCGTCCAGCGCTTCAGCCTGACCGGGTCCGTCGCAGCCCCGATCCACGTCGCTGGCCAGCTGTGGGGGACTGTCGCCGCCGCTGCGGCCGAGCAACCCATCGCAGCTGGCGCAGAACTGCGCCTGGAGCGCTTCGCGCACCTTGCCGCGCTGGCGATCACCAACCTCCAGACCCTGCAGGTGCTCGAGCTGCGTGCCGCCACCGACCCGCTCACGGCGATCGCCAACCACCGCACCTTCCACGACCGGTTGCGTACAGAAATCGAGCGAGCCCGACGCTACGACCGCCAGCTCAGCGTCGTGCTGCTTGACCTCGACGACTTCAAGGCGATCAACGACACGCACGGACACCAGACAGGCGACCGCATCCTCGTCGAAGTCGCACAGCACCTCGCGACACAAGCACGCGAAGGCGAGCTCGTCGCGCGAATCGGCGGCGAAGAATTCGCCTGGCTGCTGCCCGAGACCGACGAGCACGGCGCCTACGACGCCGCCGAGCGCATCCGCCGGACAATCGAGACAACACCGCTCGCGAACGTCGGCACCATCACGCTCTCAGCCGGCGTCTGCTCCTCCGAGCACGGCCGCGACGCGTCGCAACTCCTACGCCGTGCCGACCACGCGCTGTACCGGGCCAAGGAACGCGGACGCAACAACACCTGTGTCTACACCGACGACCCGCCCGCCGTCATCTAAAGCCGCGCGAATGCGCGATCGGGTCGATTGGACGATGAACTTATGGGGCTACATAACGCACGTTATCGAGCGTTGAAACCGGTGACGGAGCGCGGCCCTGGTCTTCTGACCCGTTCGCGCGAACCGCCCTTGGAAAAAACGGTGCGGTTCATCTACAGTTCTGCGCCGTGCCTCGTCTCCGCCTGTTCTCTCGTGCCCTGCCCGTCGCGCTCGCCCTCGCGCTCGTCGCGCCGGCCGCGGCGCTTGCCGCACCGCCGCCGACCGCGGTGGTGACGATGGGCGACAGCTACATGTCCGGCGAGGCCGGCCGCTGGCTCGGCAACAGCGCCGACATCGCGGGCGACCGCGACGGCAGCGACCGCGCGTGCGTGTTCACGTTCGGACTGTGCACGTCCTACGACGAAAGCGCCGTCTACGTCGACGGCACCGCCGCCGACGGCTGCCACCGCTCGGACGTCTCCGAGGTCCTGTCAGCACAGCTGCCCGTCGGGCGCTCGGTGAACATCGCCTGCTCGGGGGCGGTCTCCAGCGACCTGCTGCGCTCCTCCAGCGGCGGCACGATGGCCCATGGCGAGGCACCGCAGGCCGATCAGCTCCTGCCGGTCGCGAAGTCCACGCGCATCCGCATGATCGTCGTGTCCGTGGGCGGCAACGACCTCGGTTTCGCGCCGATCGTGACCGCGTGCTTCGAGGCCTACCTCGCGCACATGGCGCCCTGCAGCCAGACCCAGGCGGCCGCGCTCTCGGACGCCAACCTCGCCGCCGCCACCGCGAAGATCGAGAACGCGATCGACGAGATCCGCGCGACGATGCGCTCCGCCGGGTACGCCGACGCCGACTACCGCCTCGTCCTGCAGACCTACCCCGTCGTGATCCCGCACGCCGCCGACGCCCGCTACACCGAGCTGGACCCGCGCCGGACCGTCGAAGGCTGCCCGTTCTACGACGTCGACATGGACTGGGCGCAGAACGTCGCCGCACCCCGCATCGGCGACGCCGTCAAGGCCGCGGCCGCCGCCCGGGGCACGCAGGTGCTCGAGCTCCTGCACGCCTTCGCCGGCCACGAGGTCTGCGCGAAGACCGCGTCCGCGGTGTCGCTGCTGTCGCCGCCGTCGCCCACCGGCTCGGAATGGGGCCGAGCCGTGAGCCCTAGCGCGATCGCCGAGGGCGAGACACAGGAGCTGTTTCACCCCAACGCCTACGGGCAGCGAGCATTCGGCGACTGCCTCGCAGCCCTCTACGCCGCCCATCGCGGCAACTACGCCTGCACCGGCGCCGCCGGCCGCGCCCCGGGCGAGATGGTCCTCGGCCCGCTCGGCTGAGATCCCCTCCTCCGCCGCGGGTCACCGGACCCGACAGCCCCCTGGATCCTATTTGGGTAGTGAGTGATGCCGGGTTCGCGTAGCGCCGGCCGAGATGTCGAGCCCGGTTCTCAGCGATCGGGGCGTAGCCAGAGTCAACCCGATTCGTTTTCCGAATCGTCGGGGATTCATTCGGCACGTACCTGACGTTCCGCTGGCGCTCCGCGCGCAGACCAACCTCCGGCGCCGTAGCGACCCGTAACCAGAAAGGAACACTCATGGCAGTAGTAGAGATCGTGCGCCTCAGGCCCGCCGAAGGCGTAACCGAAGACGATTTCCTCGCCGCGAGCGAGCGCTACGAGGTCGAGCGGGTGCTCAAGCCATGAGCGCCGATGACCGCAGGCAGACCGCTATGGCGTTCTATGACCTGATGTTCAACCAGTGCCGCCCGCGTGAGGCAGTCGAGCAGTACGTCGGCGACGAGTACATCCAGCACAACCCCGACGTCGGCGACGGCAAGCAGGCGTTCATCGACTACTTCGAGCGGATGGCCGAGGAGTGGCCCGGCAAGCGCGTCGAGTTCAAGCGGACGGTCGCCGAGAACGACCTCGTCGTCTTGCACTGCTTCCAGCACTGGCCCGGTGACCACGACTACGCCGGCATGGACATTTTCCGCTTCGACGAGGAGGGCAAGATCGTCGAGCACTGGGACGCGCTCCAGGTCATCCCCGCGGAGAGCAAGAACGACAACGGCATGTTCTGAGCATGCGCCCGGCGTAAGCCCGGCGCCGTGTGATCAGCCGCTGATCTCCGGGTGTCGCACGCGCATGTCGCTCGACAGTCAGCCTGCCTCGGCGATCGGCGCCGATTCCGGATCCTTCGACGCTGCCCGGATGATGATGTCGACCGATTGCTCGATCGACAGCCGATCGGTGTTGAGGACGATGTCGTAGTGCGTCGGCAGCTCCGGCGAGACCTCGTAGAAGCGCTTGAGGTAGTCGGCCCGGCTCGCATCGCTGTCGGCGACGCGCTTTTCCGCTGTCTTCTCGGTCACCTTGTCTGCGACGCTGACCCGGTCCCGGCGGGTGTTCGGTCCGGCGGTGGTCAGGATGCGCAGCGTGTCCGCGCGGTCGGCCAGCGCGTGCGAGGCCGCGTGCGCCAGGATGACGGCGTCGCCGCTGCTCGCGATCTCCTCGATGACGGTGCGGATGAGGCTGCGCAGGCTGTCGGCCGGCGCCCCGGAGTCGACGATCGGCGGTGCCGCGAACCCGAGCGCGACGCTGCTGGACGATGCACCGAGCAGCTTGTGGACCACGCGGTCGATGAGGGTGCTGCGGCGCTCCACGTCGGCCATGACGTGGCGCTCGACTCCCGCCTGCTCGGCGGCCTGCGCGACGATCTCCTCGTTCACGAGCCGGAACCCGAGCTCGTCGGCCACGGACCGCGCGATCTCCTCGCCGTTCGCGCCGTACGTGGTGGAGATGCAGATGACCTTGTACGGCACCGTTCGGCGGACGCTACGCGCCTCTGCGACGCGAAGTCAAGTGCGACGCGGTCGGCGCCGTTCAGCCGATCGTCGAGCAAGGGTTGGCGTCAGCGCCCGCGAGCGGCCCTTACTCGTCCTGACCCGCGTTCTTGCGGGCCGCCTCGGCGACTGCCGCGAGCGCGCGCTGCAGCGCGCTGTAGGAGCCGAGCGACTGCGGGACGGCGATCGTCTGCGCGGCGCCGATATCCGAGACGTCGAGCTTCGCCGCGATCGACGCCCTGCTGAGCCCGTAGAGCGTCTCGCGGTCGCGGTCGGCGACGACAAGCGCGCCATGGGCGCGCGCCTTGCGCAGCACGTGATCGTCCTTGCCGATCCAGACCTCGCCCTCGGCGACGGTGACCGAACGTGCGAGGGCGGCGCGCAGCTTCGGCCCGATCTCGGTCGGAAGGCCGAGCGCCTGCGGGACGTTCAGCCGCGAGAGCGCGTGCACCATCCGCGACACGTCGAGGAAGAACGCCTCCGGGCTGATGTCGGCCGTGATGTGCTGGACGGTCTCTCCCTCGATCGTCGACTCGCCGACGAGCCGGGCGTTGCGCTCCCAGTCCTGGGGGTTGATGTAGAACATCGCGCCGAGCTTCGTCAGGCCGTTGCGGGCGCCGACCGCCGGCTCGGTGAGCTCGTGCGTGATGTCGTCGGGCACCTTGTAGCCCGACGGCCCGAGCTTGACGTAGCCCGTGCGGTCGTCGAGCACGATCGCCCCGCCGAGCGCCTGGTCGTTGTGCAGGAGGCCGACGTCGATGTCGAGATCGGGCACCGACGCGCCGTCCCGCAGGGCGTAGACGCCGTCGGCGGTCATCTGCGTCGTGCCGTCGAGCAGCGGGAGCCCCTTGATGTCCATGTCGATGTCGACGCTGCCGCTGATCCGGCCGGAGCGCGCCTGCGGGTTGACGCCGACCGCCTGCGCGATGATCCGGTCGGCGGCCGCGCGGCTGTCGGCGCCGCTGACGTGGTCGGATCGGTCGGTGGCGGCGATCGCGCCGGCACAAGCCGACAGCGCCGTCGCACTCAACACGACCGCGGCTGCGGCCAGGAACGGACGGAACGACCTGGGCATCTCGGCTCCTCCCCTGCGGCCCGATCCTTACTCAGGCCGATGTTTCATCGTACCGTGTCATCCTCGTTCGCGCCGGCCGCTGTCGCGGACCTGCAGGTTCGTGGGCTCCCCGAGGCCGTCCGGGGCGCCGGGCTTCTGCCAGCAGGCGTACGGGCCGTTGACGCGGCCATCGGCGCCCCCGGCGGTACGGTTCGCCGGGATGAGCCGGCACCGCGACACGCCGCAGGCGGGGATCTTCGCCCTCGGAACGGCGTCGCACGCGTACCTCGAGTTCGACCTGCACGGCGGCGCCGATCCGCGCGAGCTGATCGGCCGGCTGGCCGACCTGCGCGAGCCGCGAACGACGATCGGCGGCGTGAACCTCGTCGTCGGCGTCAGGCCGGAGTTGTGGCGCGATCTCGGCGCGTCGCCCGCCGGCCTGGAGGGCTTCAACGAACCCGTCGTCGGACCCGACGGCTTCACGATGCCGGCGACGCAGCACGACGCGGTGCTGTGGCTCGCGGGCGCGGCCTACGACGTCGTCTTCGACGAGGCGCGCGCGGCGATCGCCGCGCTGGCGCCGGTCGCCGCTGTCGCCGAGGAGGTCTCGAGCTGGCCCTATCGCCACGACCGCGACCAGACGGGCTTCATCGACGGCACCGAGAACCCGAGCCTCGCGCTCGCGCCCGACATCGCGCTCGTGCCGTCCGACGCGCCCGGCGCGGGCGGCTCGGTGCTGCTGCTCCAGCGCTGGACGCACGACGTCGCGCGCTGGGAGGCGCTGCCGGTCGGGTCGCAGGAACGGACGATCGGGCGCACGAAGGACGACTCGACCGAGCTCGAGGACCGGCCCGCGGACTCCCACGTCGCGCGCACCGATCAGGAGGACTTCGGCGACATCTTCCGGCGCAACATGCCCTACGGCACGGTCACCGACCACGGCACGATGTTCGTCGGGTTCGCCGCCGAGCAGGGGCCGCTCGCACGCATGCTCGCGAGCATGGCCGGCGTCGGCGGACCGCGCGACGCGCTCACGCGCTACACGACGCCGCGGACCGGCTCGTACTACTTCGTCCCGTCCGCCCCGGCGCTCGTCGCGTTCGCGAGCGACCCCGAGGCGGGCTGACGATCAGGAATCGAGAAGCGCCGACCTGGGGCCGCAGCTAGCGTGACCGCCATGGACATCGCCACCCACGCGGCCGACACGCAGACGCCTGCGCCGCACGCGGCCGACAGCCACGACCTCATCCGCGTGCACGGCGCGCGCGTGAACAACCTCAAGGACCTCAGCATCGAGATCCCCAAGCGCCGGCTGACGGTGTTCACCGGCGTCTCCGGCTCGGGCAAGAGCTCGCTCGTGTTCGGCACGATCGCCGCGGAGTCCCAGCGGCTGATCAACGAGACCTACAGCGCCTTCGTCCAGGGCTTCATGCCGACGCTCGCGCGCCCCGACGTCGACGTGCTCGACGGCCTGACGACCGCGATCATCGTCGACCAGGAGCGGTTGGGCGCCAACCCCCGCTCCACCGTCGGCACGGTCACCGACGCCAACGCGATGCTGCGGATCCTCTTCAGCCGGCTCGGGGAGCCGCACATCGGCTCGCCCAACGCGTACTCGTTCAACGTCCCCTCGGTCCGGGCGAGCGGCGGCATCACCGTCGAGCGCGGCGGCAGGACCATCACGAAGAAGGCGACCTTCAACCGGCTCGGCGGCATGTGCCCGCGCTGCGAGGGCCGCGGCGCCGTCACCGACTTCGACCTGGCGGCGCTGTATGACGACAGCCGGTCGCTCAACGAGGGCGCGCTGACGATCCCCGGCTACAGCATGGACGGCTGGTTCGGGCGCATCTTCCGCGGCAGCGGCTTCTTCGACCCCGACAAGCCGATCCGCAAGTACAACAAGCGCGAGCTGCACGACCTGCTCCACAAGGAGCCGACGAAGATCAAGGTCGAGGGCATCAACCTCACCTACGAGGGGCTGATCCCGAAGATCGAGAAGTCGATGCTGTCCAAGGACGTCGACGCGATGCAGCCGCACATCCGCGCGTTCGTCGAGCGGGCCATCACCTTCGCCACCTGCCCCGACTGCGACGGCACCCGGCTCAGCCCGGAGGCGCGGTCGTCGAAGATCGACGGGCTCAACATCGCCGACGCCTGCGCGATGCAGATCAGCGACCTCGGGACGTGGGTGCGAGGCCTGGACGACCCGTCGGTCGCGCCGCTGCTCGCGGCGCTCGGGCACGCGCTGGACGCGTTCGTCGAGATCGGGCTCGGCTACCTCAGCCTCGACCGCCCGTCGGGGACGCTGTCCGGCGGCGAGGCGCAGCGCACGAAGATGATCCGCCACCTCGGGTCATCGCTCACCGACGTGACCTACGTCTTCGACGAGCCGACGATCGGGCTGCACCCGCACGACATCCAGCGGATGAACGACCTGCTGCTGGCGCTGCGCGACAAGGGCAACACCGTGCTGGTCGTCGAGCACAAGCCGGAGGCAATCGCGATCGCCGACCACGTCGTCGACCTCGGCCCGGGCGCCGGCAGCGCCGGTGGCGAGGTCGTCTTCGAGGGCACCGTCGCGGGCCTGCGGGCCGGCGACACGCTCACCGGGCGCCACCTCGACGACCGCGCGTCGCTGAAGCCCGCGGTGCGGACGCCGTCGGGGGTGCTCGCGGTGCGCGGCGCCGACACGCACAACCTGCAGGACGTCGACGTCGACATCCCGCTCGGCGTGCTGGCCGTCGTCACCGGCGTGGCCGGGTCGGGCAAGAGCTCGCTGATCCGCGGCTCGGTCTCCGGCCGCGACGGCGTGGTGTCGGTCGACCAGGGCGCGATCAAGGGCTCGCGGCGCAGCAACCCGGCGACCTATACCGGCCTGCTCGACCCGATCCGCAAGGCGTTCGCGAAGGCCAACGGCGTGAAGCCAGCGCTCTTCAGCGCGAACTCCGAGGGCGCCTGCCCGGTCTGCAACGGCGCCGGCGTCATCTACACCGACCTGGCGATGATGGCGGGCGTCGCGTCCACCTGCGTCGAGTGCGACGGCAAGCGCTTCCAGGCCGAGGTGCTCGAGTACACGTTCGGCGGCAGGGACATCAGCGAGGTGCTCGCGATGCCGGTCGCGGAGGCGATGGAGTTCTTCGGCTCCGGCGACGCCAAGCTGCCCGCGGCGCACAAGATCCTGTCGCGGCTCGCCGACGTCGGGCTCGGCTACGTCAGCCTCGGCCAGCCGCTGACGACGCTGTCCGGCGGCGAGCGCCAGCGGCTGAAGCTCGCCTCCCAGATGGCGGAGAAAGGCGACGTCTACGTCCTCGACGAGCCGACGAGCGGCCTGCACCTCGCCGACGTCGAGCAGCTGCTCGCCCTGCTCGACCGGATCGTCGACTCCGGCAGGTCGGTCATCGTCATCGAGCACCACCAGGCGGTCATGGCGCACGCCGACTGGATCATCGACCTCGGCCCCGGCGCCGGCCACGACGGCGGCCGGATCGTCTTCGAGGGCCCGCCCGCCGACCTCGTCGCCGCCCGCTCGACGCTCACCGGCGAGCACCTCGCGGCCTACGTCGGCGCCTGACCGACCCCGTACGATTTCGCGGGTGACCAGCGAACCCGCCACGGCACAGCGCCTGGCCGACCTCGCGCGGCTGCGCCGCGTCCGCGACCGGATGGACCGCGAGTACGCGCGGCCGCTGGACGTCGAGGCGCTCGCCCGCGACGCGTACATGTCGGCCGGGCACTTCAGCCGCGAGTTCCGGCTCGCCTACGGCGAGTCGCCGTACGGCTACCTCATGACGCGCCGCATCGAGCGCGCGATGGCGCTGCTGCGCCGTGGCGACCTCAGCGTCACCGAGGTCTGCTTCGAGGTCGGCTGCTCGTCGCTGGGCAGCTTCAGCACGCGCTTCACCGAGCTCGTCGGCGTCCCGCCCAGCGTCTACCGCCGTGACGCGGCGGGCGCGACGGCGGGGATGCCGTCGTGCGTGTCAAAGCAGGTGACCAGACCGGTCAGGAATCGAGAAGCGCCGGCCCCCGAGCCGCACCTATCGTGACCGCCATGGACATCACCATTCACCAGGCCTACCTCCCCCACGACGACCCGGACGCCGCCCTGGCGTTCTATCGCGACACCCTCGGCTTCGAGGTCCTCAAGGAGGTCGCCTACAACGGGATGCACTGGATCACGGTCGGGCCCGCCGGCCAGCCGGGCACGTCGATCGTCCTGCATCCGCCGGGCGCCGACCCCGGCGTCACCGACGAGGAGCGCCGCACGATCGCCGAGATGATGGCCAAGGGCACCTTCGCGGCCATCAACATGGCCACGAAGGACCTCGACGGCACCTTCGAGCGGTTGCAGGCCGGCGACGCCGACATCGTCCAGGAGCCGATCGACCAGCCCTACGGCGTCCGCGACTGCGCCATCCGCGATCCCGCGGGCAACCTGATCCGCATCCAGGAGCTGCGCTGAGCCTCAGGGGAACGCGAAGCGCACGATCTTCTTGAGCGCCGAGAGGTACTGGCGCCCGAGTCGTCCGCTGCTGTAGGGCAGGCCGTAGCGCTCGCAGACGTCGCGCACGCGCGGTGCGATCTGGGCGTAGCGGTTGCTCGGGATGGCGGGGAACAGGTGGTGCTCGATCTGGTAGGACAGATGGCCCGTCATCACGTGGAAGACCCTCCCCCCTTCGAGGTTGCAGGACCCCAGGAGCTGTCGCACGTAACGGGCGCCGCGGCTCTCGTTCTCGAACTGCTCCTCGGTGAACGTCTGCGCCCCGTCGGGGAGATGGCCGCAGAAGACGATCGTCTGCAGCCAGAAGTTGCGCACGACGTTCGCGGCAAGGGTTCCCAGCAGCGCGCTGCGCGCCGCCCGCCCGGACAGGAGCGGGAGGGCGATGTAGTCGCGCGTGACCTGTCCGCAGGCCTTCTGCCCGAACGCCGTGAGCTCGCGCCTGGCCTCCGCCCACGGCTTCTCACCACGGCGGACGGCGTCGAGCTCCATGTCGTAGATCGCGATCGCCCATTCGAACACCGCGCCCATGGCGATCGCGTACGCGGGCTGGGCGAGATACACCGGGTGCCACGCCTGCTCGGGCGCCACGCGCATCGCGGAGTAGCCGAGGTCGCGATCCCTGCCGACGACGTTCGTGTACGTGTGGTGCTGGAAGTTGTGGGAGCGCTTCCACGACTTGGCGGTCGAGGCGGCGTCCCATTCCCACTTCGACGAGTGGATCTTGGGATGGCGCATCCAGTCCCACTGCCCATGCATGACGTTGTGGCCGATCTCCATGTTGTCCAGGCACTTCGCGACGAAGAGCAGCGCCACGCCGCCAACGAGCGCGGGCCGCCAGCGCGAGACGAGCAGCAGGCCGCGCCCGCCGGCCTCGGCCGCGCGCTGGACGGCGATCACGCGGTGGATGTAGGCCGAGTCGTTCGCGCCGAGGTCGGCGCGCACCTCGCGCTGGATGGCGTCGAACTCGCGCGCTATCGCGTCGAGATCCTCGGGGCTGAGGTGCTGCATGCAGGCAACGCTGGTCATGGCGCGGGGTCGGCATTCGGTTAGGAGGCAGCGCTGAAACGGCGCCAGGGCGGACGAGGCTTGCGTCGGTCACGCCGTGCGTCGTTCGAACATCATGCGGTCGGGCTGCGCGGAAGGATCACACGTCGGCGGGATTTGCGGCGGGCGGGTCTGGGCCGCAGGCTCCCGTGGGAGCATGTCCGGCGCACGCCCCCATGAGCCGCCTGGTCGAGATCGCCGTCATCACCGCCGCGCTGTGGGTCGGGTCGTGGGTCCTCCTGGTGCTCCTCGCCAGGCGGCTGCCGCCCGGCCTGCTGCGCGATGCCGCCGAGTTCCTCCCTGCGTGCGTGACGACCGCACGCCGGCTGCGCGGCGATCCGGCCGTGCCACGGCGCGCGAAGGTCGCGCTGCTCATCGCGATCCTCTGGGTGCTGTCGCCGATCGACCTCCTGCCCGAGTTCCTGCCGGTGATCGGCCCGCTCGACGACGTCGTCGCGGTCGTGCTGCTGCTGCGCTACGCGGCCCGCGCCGTCCCGCGCGATGTCCTCTTCGCGGCCTGGCCGGCCGAGCCGCGTCTGCTCGAGCGGCTCGTTCCGGCGCCCGATTGAGGCCCCTGCGCGTCTACGCCGGAGCGAGCGCGGCGTCGGCGGCGAGGATCTTCCAGGCCTTGTTGTGCGAGATGCCGCGCAGCGGCCGGCGATCGCCGGCGCGCACGCCGGCGAGGTGCGCGGCGAAGCGCAGGTACAGGTCGTCGGGCAGCCCGCGCTCGAGCAGCCGCAGCGAGACGCGCGAGTTGGCCCACGACAGGCCCCCGCGCCCGATCGCGGCGGTGTAGGGCTCCTCGCGCTCCATGAGGTAGACGGCCTGCAGCTCGTCCGTCGCGCCCGTGGCACGCGCGATCGCGGCCTCGTACGCGCGCAGGTGCGTCGTGACCGAGAACGCCGTCGCGCGCCCTGCCACCCAGGACGAGCCGACGACGCCCGGGCTCTGCACCGGCACCCACGGCGGCTGGGCCGTCGTCAGGCGCGGGCTGAGGTCGACGTCGCCGAGCCCGCGGACCGCGAGCCACGTGTGTCCCACGCGCGAGGCGCCCTCCTGCCCGATCCCGACCGGCGGCGCGCCGTCGGAGCCCGGGCCCTGGACGAACATGCAGCGCCCGTGGCGGATGCGGACCTCGGCGCCCGCGCCGCGCAGCAGGTGGCCCACGACGACGGCGTGATCGCGGCCCGACCAGCCGTCGTCCGGCGTTCCCTTGTTCGCGAACGGCTCCGTCCACAGAAATGCGTGCAGCTCGTCGACGAGGCCGGCATCGAGCAGGGATCGCGCGAGATCTGTTTCTGTGGCGGTCACGCGCCGCTCGCACAGTAGCGGCCGGGTTAGGCACGTGCTGTAGCGTGAAGGTGTCAATTGGATGGGCACGAGGGTCTCCGACACCCGTCGCTCAGCCATCTTGGAGGCCCGTTGTGGCCGGCCCATCGTCAGGCGATCGTCCCGGGAAGTCCTCCAACGGGTCGATCAACGGACTGCATGAGAACAGCAGCACCCCCGCTCCGACCGGGTCCGGTGACGAGCAGACGCTCGCCGAC
>DATJEE010000039.1:0-11376 GCA_035496995.1 Solirubrobacteraceae bacterium
CTGGACACCGTCGAGGCGAACCTCCAGCTCGGCCTGCCCGCCGACCTGCGCGACTACGGCATCGGCGCGCAGATCCTCGTCGACCTCGGCCTGAGCTCGATCCGGATCCTCACGAACAACCCGAAGAAGATCCGCGGCCTCGAGGGCTACGGGCTGTCGGTCTCCGAGCAGCTGCCGATCGAGCACATCTCCAACCCGCACAACGAGGCCTACCTGCGCGCCAAGCGCGAGCGGATGGGGCACACGCTGCACCACCAGGGCCTCGACGTCGACAAGGACATGCTGCACGAGGAGGAGGAGCGCGACCACCGGGACGAGCGCCCGTGAGGTTCGCGATCGTCGTCGGGCGCTTCTACGAGGAGCTCGCCGAGCGGCTCGTCACGAGCGCGCGCGAGCTCTTCGAGGAGGCCACCGACGAGCCGGTCGACGTCTTCGACGTTCCCGGCGCGTTCGAGCTGCCGCTCGCCGCGCTGACGCTCGCCGAGTCCGGCCGCTACGACGGCATCGCCTGCCTCGGCGCGGTGATCCGCGGCGAGACGAGCCACTACGACTACGTCTGCGGCGAGGCCGCCCGCGGGATCACGGACGTCATGCTGCGCACCGGCGTGCCGTGCGGCTTCGGCGTGCTGACGGTCGAGAACATGGACCAGGCGCTCGCCCGCACGCGCGGCGGCAAGCGCGACCAGGGCGAGCACGCGGCGTTCGCGGTGCTGGCGCTCGCGCGCCTGCGCGCCCAGTTCACCTGAGCGCCCTCGCCGGGTACCCTGCAGGACGTGCCTGCGACGGAGTTCCAGGAGCTGATCGCGCTGACGCTCGTCTTCGTCGTGCACGTCGTCGGCGGCCTGCTGCTCGTCTGGGCGCTGCTCGAGGACGAGGTGCGGGCCGGCTGGCGCCGGCGCTTTGGCGGCGGTGGTGGTGGCGGCGGCGAGGATCCCCCGTCCGGGCCGCGCCCGACGCCGCCCACGCCGGCGGCCGCGCCGCAGCTCCCGCTCGCCGACGCCGTCGCGTCGGACGTGCGCCTACGCGGCCCGGGACGCCTTGCGGACGCCCACCCGCCGCGTCCGCGCCGGCCGGAGCACGTGCCGCAGCCGGCGCGAACTCCGCGCTGACGGGTCGGCGAACGCCGCGCGGATCGCGTCGGCGGCCGGTTTGGGCCGGTACTGCGCGTCGAACGGCAGGGCGAGCTGGGCCGGGCCGAGCCAGGAGAAGCGGTCGGTGAAGCCCCAGGTCGTGAAGCGCGTGCATGCGTCGACGGCGTTGCAGGCCCGCGCGGCGTCGCCGTAGACCTGCGCCTGGCGCGTCGCGCGCTGGGCGGGCGAGCCGTCCAGCGGCGTCGAGCCGACGTCCATCTCCGTGATCTCGACCTCGACGCCGAGGGCGGCGAGGCGCCGCATCGTCGTCTCGATCGTCTGCTCGTCCCAGGGCCCGGTGAGGTTCGTGTGGTACTGCAGGCCGACGCCGTCGAGCGGGACCTTGCGGGCCTTGAGGTCGCTGACGAGCCGCACGAGCCCCTCGAGCTTCGCGCTCGGGCCCTCGACGGCGTACTCGTTGATGAAGAGCTTCGCGTGCGGGTTGGCGGCCCGCGCGGTGCGCAGCGCCTGCTCGACGTAGTCCGGGCCGATGAAGCGCCGCCAGACGTTGTTCTGGAGGTTGCCGTTCTCGTCCAGCGGCTCGTTGACGACGTCCCATTCGCCGACGTCGTCGCGGAAGTGGCGCATGACGGTCTCGACGTGGGTGCGCATGATGGCGAGCAGCTCGTCGCGGTCCCAGCCGGTGAGCGTCGTGAGGAGGTCGTTGACGCCGGCGTCGACCGTGTCCAGCGGAGCCGGCAGCGGCGGCGACGACAGTGGCGGCAGGTTCAGGCCGAGGTTGTCGGAGAGGCCGTGGTCGATGAGCCACAGCGGCAGCTGCAGGCCCCAGACGAGCGCGTGCCCGTGGATGGCCTTGTGGTGCTCCTTGGCGAACGCGACGAGCTCGTCGGCCCTGCTGAAGTCGAAGACGCCGCGCCGCGGCTGCAGGAACGCCATCTTCATCTCGTTCTCGGGCGTCATCGCGTCGTAGTTGTCGAGGAAGAGGTCGCGGTAGCGCTGGTCGCGCTGCAGCACGTCGAGGCGCACGGCCGTGCCCTGCACGACGCGTCGCGGCGGCGGGGGCGTCCGCGTCACGACGTGGGTCTGCGCGGCAGGGCGCGCCGGAGCCGCCACGGCGTCGCCGACCGCGGGGCCCGCCACCAACATCGTCGCCAGGCCGGCGACGGCACACCACCGGCGTCCTGCCATCGCGGCAGAGTACCCACGCGACGCGAGCGGTACGCCACCTATGCGGGGGGTTGCCTGTGGCTTATATAAGCCACTACTGATACGGTCGGCCGATGCATGCGTTCGACGTCCTCGGCGACCCGGTGCGCCGCCGGATCCTCGAGCTGCTGGCCGGCGGCGAGCGGACGTCGGGCGCCGTCTGCGACGTGATCCGCGAGGAGTTCGGGATCTCTCAGCCGGCGGTGTCGCAGCACCTGAGGGTCCTGCGCGACAGCGGCTTTGCGAGCGTGCGGCCGCAGGGGGCGCGGCGCCTGTACGCCGTCCGCCACGAGCCGCTGCGCGACGTCGACGCCTGGCTTGACCCGTTCCGGCGCTTCTGGGCGCCGCACCTGGACGCGCTGGGGACCGAGCTGGCCCGCGGCCGGCGCGCCGACCGGCTGCGCGACGACGGCGAGGACGACTACGACGAGGGGAGCGCCACATGATCGACGTGACCGAGCAGATCAGCGCCGTGCGGCGGGAGGTCGGCACGCGCGTGCTCGAGGCCGGCGAGGCGCGCACGGTGACGATCAGCCAGGTCTACCCGTCCGCGATCGAGGACGTCTGGGACGCCTGCACGAACCCCGAGCGCATCCCGCGCTGGTTTCTGCCGGTGTCGGGCGACCTGCGCCTCGGCGGCCGCTACGCGCTAACCGGCAACGCCTCCGGGACGATCACGAGCTGCGACCCGCCGCGCGCCTTCGACGCGACCTGGGAGTTCGGCGACGCCGTGACCTGGATCGAGCTGCGGCTGACGCCCGAGCCCGGCGGCGCGGGGACGCGCTTCGCCCTGACGCACGTCGCGCACGTCGACGATCGCTGGGAGCAGTTCGGCCCCGGTGCCGTCGGCGTCGGCTGGGATCTCGGCGTCCTCGGCCTCGCCGGCCACTTCGGTTCGGCGGCGGTCGTCGATCCGAGCGAGGGCCCCGCATGGCTGGCGTCGGAGGAGGGGCGCAGCTTCGTCGTGCTCAGCAGCCGCGGCTGGTGCGACGCGAACGTCGCGGCCGGGGCCGACCCCGACGGCGCCCGCGCGGCCGCGGAGCGCACGACCGTCGCCTACGGCGCCGGCTGACGGCGCCGCATCAGTCCTTGATCTTCTTGCCGTGCTTGGCGGGCTTGCCGCCGCCGCCGAGCTGCGCCTGCGCCGCCGCGAGCTCCTGCCTGACGGTCCCCTGCTGGTTGGGGTTGCGCAGGCGCTCCTGGAGGAACGGGATCGCCTCGGCCGGGTTGCCCGAGCGGTTGAGCGCGACGCCGAGGTTGTAGAGCGCGAAGTAGTACGTCAGCTCGTCGGTGCGGCCGGCGTCGCGGAAGCCCTGGACGGCGGCCCGCAGCGGCGCGACGGCGCCTGCGTAGTCCTGCGCCTTGAGCAGCTGGAAGCCGCGGTCGTTGGCGGCTACGGGATCGCCGCCTGCGGGCGGCGTGGCAGCCGGCTTCGCGGCCGTGCCGGCCGGCGCGGCGGACGCCGCCGCACTCGACGTCCGGGCGGCGGACTGCTTCGGCGTCGAGGTCGTGCCGCTCGCCCGCTGGCCGCTCTTGTCGCCGCCGCCGCGCAGGCTGAGGCCGACGACCGACCCGATGAGGATCGCCGCGACGGCGAGCGCCACGAACAGCGGCAGGCGGCGGGGGCTGGGCCGCTCGCGCCGCGGGGAGGGGGCGGGGCGCGGTGGCGCGGGCGGCGGTGGCGTGGCGGCGGCGGCGTCGCCGGGGACGGGCACCGGGGCGGGCACGGGCACGATCCGCCGCGACGGCGACGGCGACGGCGACGGCGGCTGCGGGGCGGTCAGCGGCATCTGCGCCGGCATCGCGGCCGTGCGGTCGGTCGGCTCATCGCCATGCGCGAGCGCCTGCTCGAGATCTGCGACGAGCGCCGTCGCCGTCGCCGGTCGCGCGGCGGGGTCCTTCGCCAGGCCGCGCAGGAGGACCGTGTCCACGCCGGGCGGCAGATGCGGCGCCGCGGCCGACGCCGGCGGCGGAACGTCGTCGGCGTGCTGGCGCAGCTGCGCGGCGGGAAGGGTGGCCTGGAACGGGCGCGCGCCGGAGAGCAGCTCGTAGGCGACGACGGTGAGCGCGTAGCGGTCGCTCGCGGATGTCGCGGGCTGGCCCGTGGCCTGCTCGGGCGAGAGGTAGGCGGCCGTGCCGAGGACCTGGCCGGCCTGCGTCATCTGCGTGTCGTCGGCGAGGCGCGCGATGCCGAAGTCGGCAACGGCGACGCGGTCCTTGGCGTCGAGCAGGAGGTTCGCGGGCTTGACGTCGCGGTGCACGACGCCGGCGGCGTGGGCGGCGTCGAGGCCCGCCGCTGCATCGCGCAGCCAGCCCATGGCCGTCTTGCGGTCGACCGGGCGGCCGTCCTCGCGGGCGGCCCTCAGGCGGTCGGCGACGGTCCCGCCGGGGAAGTGCTCCATGACGATGAAGGCGTCGTCGCCGTGCTCGCCGATGTCGTAGATCGTCACGACGTTCGGGTGCGCGGCGACCTGCGCCGCCGTCCGCGCCTCGCGCTGGAAGCGCGCACGGGCGGTCGCGTCGGAGGCGTAGTGGGCGCTGAGCACCTTCACCGCGACGATCCTGCCGAGCAGGAGGTCCTCGACCTCCCAGACGGAGGCCATCCCGCCGTTGGCGATGTGGCGGGCGACGCGGTAGCGCTCCGGCAGCTCGATCTGCGAGGCCAGGGGCATCAGTGGATCAGACGATACCCGCGGCAGGTCGCGGCCAACCCAAGACGGCCGGTCCTCTACACTGCCTGACGCGATGGCCAAGGTATGTCACAGCTGCGGGAAGAAGCCGGCGTTCGGCCAGAGCCGCAGCCACTCGATGGTCGCCACGAAGCGGCGCTTCAACCCGAACCTCCAGAAGGTCCGGATCCTCATCGGATCGGCGCCGCGCCGGGTGTACGTCTGCACCCGCTGCCTGAAGGCCGGCAAGGTCACGAAAGCTCTTTAAGTCTGGTTTCGCCCTCCGGTCGTCGCAAGCTCCGACCTTCGGTCGACGTTAGACGCGCCGTGCCAGACCCCAGCCTCGTCCGTTTCCGCGCCGCCGTAGCGGGCGCACTGGCGCACCTCGAGTCGCGCCGCCAGGAGATCAACGACCTCAACGTCTTCCCCGTCGCCGACGGTGACACGGGCGACAACATGGCGCTCACGCTCGAGGCGGTGCTCGTCGAGGTCGACCGCCTCGCCGCCGACGGCAACCGCTCGCTCGACCAGATCGGGCGCGACGAGATCGTCGAGTCCGTCGCCCGCGCCGCCCTGCTCGGCGCCCGCGGCAACAGCGGCGTCATCCTCTCCCAGCTCATCCGCGGGGCCGCCGAGGAGCTCGTCAGCCGGCCCGGCGAGCTCGTCGACCCGGTCCTCATCGGCGCCGCGATGGCACGCGCCGCCCAGCGCGCGTACAGCTCCGTCCGGGCGCCCGCCGAGGGCACGATCCTCACCGTCATGCGCGAGATGGCGACGCGCGTCGCGACCGATCTCGCGCACATGGGCGACACGCGCCTGGGCTCCGAGGGCGATCCGGCGGTCCAGAACGCGCTCATCGCCGACGTCCTGGAGCGCGCGCTGCAGGCCGGGGAGGAGTCCGTCCGCCGCGGGCCGGAGATGCTCGAGATCCTCCGCACGAGCGGCGTCGTCGACGCCGGCGGGCACGCGCTGACGATCATCTTCGCCGGGGTCATCGCGGCGCTGCGCGGCAGCGCGGCGCCCGAGGTGGCCCATCAGAGCGCGCCGGCGCGCATCAGCCACCCCGAGCACGAGTCCTCGACGTACCGCTACTGCACGAACTTCGCCGTCACCGGCCACGAGCTCGAGCCCGGCGCCTGGATCGCGCCGCTGGAGGCGATCGGCGACTCCGTGCTCGTCGTCGGCGACGCCGCGACGCTGAAGGTCCACGTCCACACCGACGCGCCGCAGTCCGCGACGGCGCTCTTCGACGGCGCCGGCGAGGTCTCGCGCCTCGACGTCGCCGACATGCACGCGCAGGTCCAGGCCCGCACCGAGCGCCTCGTCTCGCCGCCGGCCGGCAACGGCGCGCCCGCCGGGCAGCCGCTGTGCGGCGCGCTCGCCGTCGTCTCGGGCGCGGGGCTGCGCGCCCTCTACGAGAGCCTCGGCGTGTACGTCCTCGACGGCGGCCCGACGCTCAACCCCTCGACGTACGAGCTGCTCGCCGGCATCCACGACGTGCCCGCCGAGGAGGTCATCGTCCTCCCGAACTCGCCGAACGTCGTCATGGCCGCGACGCACGCGGCCGAGCTCTCCGAGAAGGTCGTCCACGTCACGGCCGCGCGCTCGCAGCAGGCGGGCCTCGCCGCGGCGCTCGCGCTCGATCCCGCGCGCCCCGCGGCCGCGAACCTCGCCGCCGTCGACGAGGCGCTCGGCCACCTGCGCACCGGCGCCGTCGCGCCCGCCGCCCGCGACGACGGCGCGGGCCGCTTCACCGCCGGCGAGGCCGTCGGCTTCGTCGACGACGCGATCGTCGCCTGGGGTGAGCCCGCCCCGACGCTCGCCGTCGTGCTCGGCCGGCTCGGCGCCGACGCCGAGCTGCTGACCTGCATCGCGGGCGAGGGCGCGCCGCTGGACGAGGCGACCGTCCGCGCGCTGGGGCCGCAGGATGTCGAGCTCGAGTGCGAGGAGGGCGGCCAGCCCGCGTACTGGTGGCTCGTCGCGGCCGAGTGACGGCGTGACCGGGGGTCGGCACGATTGTCTGCAAGGTGCGGCGCGCGTACTGCGTCGGTGAGGAAAGGGTGAGCCGGGCGCGGCGGCGGTCAGCGCGGGCGCCGCGGGAAGGCGGGCGACCTTCCGTTCGCATCGATCGAAAAGTCGACACCCTTCCGGCCTCGCGGATGTCTCGCGGGCTCGACCGGCGCCTTCCGCCGCCTGGGGCCGCGGAGGGCGCCACTCGACGCGTGAACGGCGCACGCCCGGCCATGCCGAGGCCTCCCACGCACCCTTGCCGACGCCGTAAGCGGCCGCGCCCCGCACGCCTTCCAGAACACCAGCGGCGAAATTCAAGCCATTGACCGGGACGGGCTGGGTGTATATACACGCACCATGCCCACCCGGCGACACGTCCGACAAATGGCGCCGCTGCTCGCAGCGGCGGTCGCGCTGGCCTCCTGCGGCGGTGGCGACACGAAGAAGAGCCCCGCCGGCGGCGACCTCGCCGGCGACGGCGCGCGGCTCACGAAACAGGCCTCCGGCCCCAACAAGGCCGCCCGGACGGGCGTCATCGACGCCAAGGTGTCGTTCACGCTGAAGGGGCTGCCGGGCTATGAGGCGTTCGCCAACAGCGTCAGCGGGCCGTTCTCCTACCGCAACGGCGCGGCGCTGCCCGACTACGAGCTCGAGATCGGGGCGCGCGACTACGGCGTGGGCCTGACGTCGGTCGGCGGGAGGTCGTGGGTGAGCCTCGGCTCGACGGGCTACCCGCTGCCGGCCACCGCCCGCCGCCTGCTCGTCAAGGCCTCGGCGAAGGGCGCCAACGGCCTGACGCGCACGCTCGAGCAGTTCGGCATCGCGCCCTGGCGCTGGGAGACCAAGCAGCGCGTCGCGGGCTTCGCGCGCCTCGACGGCGTGCAGGTCGTGCGCATCTCGACGGGCGCCGAGGTCGGGCGCATCCTGCGCGACGCCAACACGCTGCTGCGGTTCATGACGTCGCTCGGCCTCACGCGGGCGACCGGCCTGCCGCACGAGATCGGGCCCGCCGCGCGCCGCGTCATCGTCCACAACGTCAGGTCGTTCACGGCGAACTCCTGGATCGGCGTCAAGGATCACGTCCTGCGCAGGTCGGGCTTCACGATGACGTTCGCCGTGCCCGCCAAGGACCGCGCGAAGGTCGCGGGGATCTCCGGCGGGACGGTCGTCGGCGAGCTGAACGTCACCGAGGTCGGCAGGCCGCACGAGATCTCCAAGCCGTCGACCGTCGGCTCGATCGACGACTTCCGGGTCGGCATCGACGCCGTCGGCGACGCCCAGGACGCCAAGCGCGGCTGACCGGTCCGCTCCGCGGGCCATGATGGGAGCGTGCCGACCGCCTTCGCGACCGCCCGCGCGCTCGACGACGCGGACCTCCGTGACGCGCCGCTGCGCTGGCCGCGGCCGTCGGAGCTCGCCTGCCCGCTGAAAGTGACGCCGAAGACGGCCGCCGAGGCCGCCCTGCGGCTCGGCCTGGAGACCGTCGGCGACCTGCTCGAGCATCTCCCCGGCGACCGGCGCGAGTCGCGGACCGTCGCCACGCTCACCGCGGGGGAGAGCGCGACGGTCGTCGTCGAGGTGCGCTCGATCACGAGCCGCCCCGTGCGCCGCCGCGGGATGAAGCCGCTCGTGACGGCGGTCGTCGGCGACGAGACCGGCGTCATGGAGGCGACGTTCTTCAACCAGCCCTGGCTGCAGCGCAAGTACGTCGCGGGCACGCGCCTCGTCCTGCACGGGACCTACGCGGCCCGCAACGCCTTCCGCGTCTCCAGCCACGCGCCGACCGACGAGCGCACCGGCACCGACGAGAGCGTCGCGCACTACCCGACGACCGAGGGGCTGTCCTCGACGCAGATCCTCGCGCTCGTCCGCGCCCACCTGCCGGCCGCGCACGACGCCGTCGACCCGCTGCCGGCCCGCGTCCGCGCCCGCGGCGCGTTCCCCGACCGCGCGGCCGCGCTGCTGGCCGCGCACGCCGGCGACCTCGAGGCCGGCCGCCGCCGGCTGGCCTTCGACGAGCTCCTGCTCGCCCAGCTCTCGCTCCTGCGCCGCCGCGCGCACCGCCGCGCCTCGGCCTGCGCGCCGGCCCTCGACGGGCCCGCCGGCCTCACGCGCCGCTGGCGCGAGGAGCTGCTGCCGTTCACGCTCACCGGCGATCAGAGCGCCGCGATCGCCGCGCTCGACGAGGAGCTCGCCCAGCCGCGGCCGATGCAGCGGATGCTCATGGGGGAGGTCGGCTCGGGCAAGACCGTCGTCGCCCTGCACGCGATCCTGCGGGCCGTCGAGCACGACATGCAGGCCGCCTTCATGGCGCCGACCGAGGTCCTCGCCGAGCAGCACTTCGCGACGCTCCAGCGCCTGCTCCCGGGCGAGGCCGTCCGCACCGCGCTGCTGACGGGCTCCACGACGAAGGCCCGGCGCGCCGACACGCTGAACAAGCTCGCCAGCGGCGAGCTGTCGTTCGTCGTCGGGACGCACGCGCTCGTCGAGGCGGACGTGCGCTTCGACCGCCTCGCCGTCGTCGTCGTCGACGAGCAGCACCGCTTCGGCGTGCGCCAGCGCGCGGCCCTGGATGCCAAGGCGCGCGACGGCCTCGTCCCGCACGTCCTGCACATGACGGCGACGCCGATCCCCCGGACGATGGCGCTCATGCGCTACGGCGACCTCGACGTCACGACGCTGCGTGAGCTGCCCAAGGGCCGGCGGCCGGTGACGACGCACGTCGCGTCGAGCGACGGCGAGCGCTCGCGGGCCTACGAGCGCATCCGCGAGGAGCTCGACGCCGGCCGCCAGGCGTTCGTCGTCTGCCCGCTCGTCGAGGAGTCCGAGGCGCTGCAGGCCCGCGCCGCGACGGCGGAGTACGAGCGCCTGCGCGGCGGGGAGCTCGCCGACTACCGCGTCGCGCTGCTGCACGGGCAGATGCGCCCGCGCGAGAAGCAGGAGGCGATGGCGTCCTTCGCCGCCGGCGGCGCCGACGTCCTCGTCGCGACGACCGTCATCGAGGTCGGCGTCGACGTGCCCAACGCGACGGTCATGCTCGTCGAGGGCGCCGAGCGCTACGGCATCAGCCAGCTGCACCAGCTGCGCGGCCGCGTCGGGCGCGGCGAGCACGCGTCGCTGTGCCTGCTGTTCGGGCCGAAGATGTCGGCCCGGCTGCGGGCGCTGCAAAAGCACTCCGACGGCTTCGAGCTCGCCCGCATCGACCTCGAGCTGCGCGGCGAGGGCGAGCTCGCCGGGACGCGCCAGTCGGGCCTGGCGCAGTTCAAGGTCGCGCGGCTGCCGGAGGACGAGGCGCTCGCCGAGGCCGCGAAGGTCTACGCCGAGGGACTGCTGGCGGCCGACCCCGACCTCGAGGCGCCCGAGCACGCGCTGCTCGGCGACGCGCTCGCCGCCTCCCACGGCGAGGTCGAGCTGCAACCGCTGCCGGCGTGAGGCGGCGATGAGGGTCGTCGCCGGGCTGTACGGCGGGCGCCGCCTCGTCGCGCCCGCGGGCAGCGCCACGCGGCCGACGAGCGACCGCGTGCGCGAGGCGCTCTTCAGCGTCCTCGGGGCCTCGGTGCAGGGCGCGCGGGTGCTCGATCTCTACGCCGGCTCGGGCGCGCTGGGCATCGAGGCGCTGTCGCGCGGGGCCGCCGCGGCGGTCTTCGTCGACCACGCGCCGAAGGCGATCGCGGCGATCAGGGCCAACCTCGAAGCGCTCGGAATCGAGGCGCCGGTGCACCGGATGGCGGCCCGTGCAGCGCTGCGCCCGCCGCCGACGGCCGCGGCCGCATACGATCTCGTCTTCCTCGACCCTCCCTACCGGCGCGCCGCCGGGCTCGGGCAGGAGCTCTCCGAGGCGCTTCCGGCGGTGCTCGCCGCCGGAGCCCGCGTCGTCAGCGAGAGCGACCGCCGCGACCCCCTGGAGCTCGCCTTCCCGCTCGCCGACGAGCGCCGCTACGGCGACACCATCATCCGCATCCATGACACCTGACCCCCGCATCGTCGTCTGCCCGGGCTCCTACGACCCGATCACGAACGGCCACCTCGACGTCATCTCGCGCGCGGCGTGGCTCTTCGACGAGGTCATCGTCGGCGTCGTGAACCTCCCGGTCCGCAAGGGCTCGACGCTCTTCGGCGTCGACGAGCGGCTGGCCTTCATCGAGGAGGCGACGGCGCACATGCCGACGGTCCGCGCGGAGGCGTTCTCGACGCTCGTCGTCGACTTCGCGCGCCAGCACGGGGCCAAGGTCATCGTCAAGGGACTGCGCGCGATCTCGGACTTCGAGTACGAGTTCGAGATGCACCAGCTCAACCGCCTGCAGGCGCCGGACATCGACACGCTCTACCTCATGGCCAGCCCGCAGTACAGTTTCCTCAGTTCGAGCGGTATCAAGGAGCTGGCCAGGTTCGGCGGGGCG
>DATJEE010000040.1:0-5745 GCA_035496995.1 Solirubrobacteraceae bacterium
CTTCGTCTTCGACGCGCGCGCCGGGCTGCGGCCCGGCGACGAGGAGCTCGCCGACCTCCTGCGGCGCTCGAAGATGCCGATCGTCGTGGCGGCGAACAAGATCGACGCCGCGGTCGACATCCCGCTCGCCGCCGAGGCCCATCGGCTCGGCTTCGGCGAGCCGATGCCCGTCTCCGCGGCCCAGGGCCTCGGCACGGGCGATCTGCTCGACCGGCTCGTCGAGCTCCTGCCCGAGGACGACGAAGAGGTCGACGACACGATCATCCGCCTGGCGATCATCGGGCGCCCGAATGTCGGCAAGTCGTCGCTCGTCAACCAGTTCGTCGGCGCCGAGCGCGTCATCGTCTCCGAGGTCGCGGGCACGACGCGCGACGCGATCGACCTGCCGCTCGAGATCGACGGCCGCAAGATCATCGTCGTCGACACGGCCGGGATGCGCCGCCAGTCGAAGGTCTCGGAGTCCGTCGAGTACTACACGACGCTGCGCTCGCAGCGGGCCGCCGAGCGCGCCGATGTCGCGCTCGTCGTCTGCGACGCCGCCGACGGCGTCACGGCGCAGGACATGCGCGTCGCCGAGCTCGCGATGCAGTCGGGCTGCGCGACCGCGATCGTCCTGAACAAGTGGGACATCGCCGAGATGGACGAGGCCGACCTCGACCACGAGCGCGCGAAGGTCAACAACAAGCTGCGCCTGCGCCCGCGCGTCATGACGGCCAGCGCGCTGACCGGCCGCCACGTCGCCCGCCTGCTCACGGAGGTGCTCGCGCTCGGCGACCGGATGCAGGGCCGCATCCCGACGCCGGAGCTCAACCGCTTCATCGGCGAGGTCGTCCAGGCGCGCCAGCCGCCGGCCAAGCAGGGCCACCGGCTGAAGCTGCTGTACGCCGCTCAGATCGGCGAGCGCCCGCCGCGCTTCGCGATCCAGGTCAACTCGCGCCAGCGCGTCACGCGCGACTACGCGTATTTCCTGGAGAACCGCCTGCGCGCGCGCTTTGCAATGGATGGCGTGCCGCTGATCATCGATTTCGTCGAGCGCAAGTCCCGCCGCGGGGACGCTCGATAGCCTGTCGGGCATGACCAACTTCGCCGAGAACGAGTACCTGTTCACCTCCGAGTCGGTGACGGAGGGGCACCCCGACAAGGTCGCGGACCAGATTTCTGACGGCGTCCTGGACGCCGTGATGGCCGACGACCCGACCGGCCGTGTCGCCTGCGAGACGCTCGTGAACACGGGCCTCGTCGTCGTCTCCGGCGAGATCTCGACGGAGACCTACGTCGACATCCAGGCCGTCGCGCGCGAGACGATCCGCAAGATCGGCTACATCGACGCCGACCTCGGCTTCTCCGCCGACTCGTGCGCGGTCCTCAACGCGATCGACAAGCAGTCGCCGGACATCGCGCAGGGCGTCGACCAGTCCTACGAGACGCAGACCGACCCCTCCGACGACGACGAGCTCGACATCGCGGGCGCGGGCGATCAGGGGATGATGTTCGGCTACGCGTCCAACGAGACGGCGGAGCTCATGCCGCTGCCGATCTCGCTGGCGCACCAGCTCGCCAAGCAGCTCGCCGTCGTGCGCCACGACGGGACGCTGGACTACCTGCGCCCGGACGGCAAGACGCAGGTGTCGGTGCGCTACGTCGACGGTAGCCCGACGGCGATCGAGAAGCTGCTGATCTCCACGCAGCACGCCGAGTCGGCGACGCGCCAGCAGATCCTCGACGACCTCTGGGAGACGGTGGTCCTGCCGATCCTGCCGGAGGGCATGTATGACGCCAACGCGCTGCGCAAGGAGTTTCTCGTCAACCCGACGGGCCGCTTCGTCATCGGCGGGCCGGTCGGTGACTGCGGCCTGACGGGCCGCAAGATCATCGTCGACAGCTACGGCGGGATGGCCCGCCACGGCGGTGGCGCGTTCAGCGGCAAGGATCCGTCGAAGGTCGATCGCTCCGCGGCCTACGCCGCGCGCTGGGTCGCCAAGAACATCGTCGCCGCCGGGATCGCCGACCGCTGCGAGGTCCAGGTCGCCTACGCGATCGGCGTCGCGCATCCGGTGTCGGTCATGGTCGAGACGTTCGGGACCGAGAAGATCGGCCGCGCGACGATCGCCGCGCTCGTCGACGAGCACTTCGACCTGCGCCCGGGCGCCTTCCGCAAGGAGCTTGACCTGCACCGCCCGATCTACCAGGCGACCGCCGCCTACGGCCATTTCGGCCGCGAGGAGCCGAACTTCACCTGGGAGGCGACGGGCAAGGCCGACGCCCTGCGCGACGCCGCCGGCCTCAGCGCCCAGGTCGCGTAGGAGCCGGCCGGGTTCGAGCCCGGCAGCGGGCCCCGAGCGGCAGGGAACCACCTATCCTTGCCGCTCGCCATGGCCGCCGAGTACCACTACGACCCCGCCGAGATCGAGCCCCGCTGGCAGCGCGTCTGGGCCGACGAGGGCACCTGGGAGGTCACGAACGACAGCGACGACCCGCGCGAGGCGTCGTACGTGCTCGTCATGCTGCCCTACCCCAGCGGCGAGCCGCACATCGGCCACCTGAAGGTCTACTCCGTCGGCGACGCGGTCGCGCACTTCCACCGCCGCACCGGCCGCCGCGTCCTGAACCCGATGGGCTACGACGCGTTCGGCCTGCCCGCCGAGAACCACGCGATCAAGACCGGCCAGCACCCGCGCGACTCGACCGAGGCCGCGATCGCGGAGTTCCAGCGCCAGTTTCGCCAGTGGGGGCTGTCGATCGACTGGACGCGCGAGTTCGGGACCCACGAGCCGCGCGTGTACCGCTGGACGCAGTGGATCTTCCTCGAGCTCTTCAAGAACGGTCTCGCCTACCAGAAGCAGGCGGCGGTCAACTGGGACCCCGTCGAGGAGACGGTGCTCGCCAACGAACAGGTCGTCGACGGCCGCGGCGAGCGCTCCGGTGCGCTCGTCGAGGTGCGCCAGCTGACGCAGTGGTTCTTCCGCATCACCGACTACGCCGACCGGCTGCTCGAGGACCTCGACACGATCCGCTGGCCCGAGCACGTCAAGACGATGCAGCGCAACTGGATCGGGCGCTCGACCGGCGCCGAGGTCGTGTTCCGCTGCGAGGACCTCGGCGTCGACTACCCGGTCTTCACGACGCGGCCGGACACGCTGTTCGGCGCGACGTTCTTCGTATTGGCGCCCGAGCACCCCGACGTCCTGCGCCTCGCCGCGGGCACCGAGCACGAGGACGCCGTGCGCGCGTACGTCAACCGCGCGCTGACCGCCGACACGCAGCTGCGCGGCGACGTCGACAAGGAGAAGACCGGCGTGCCGCTCGGGCGCACGGTGACGAACCCCGTCAACGGCGAGCAGCTGCCGATGTACGTCGCCGACTACGTGCTCATGGAGTACGGGACCGGCGCGATCATGGCGGTCCCCGCCCACGACGAGCGCGACTTCGCGTTCGCCCAGGCCTTCGACCTGGAGGTCCGGCAGGTCATCGAGGCCCCGCCGGACACCGAGCTGCCATACGCCGGCGACGGGCCGCTGATGAACTGCGGCCCGGAGCTCGACGGCAAGCACAACCGTGAGGCGCTCGAGGAGATCCTGCGCTGGCTGGACCGCGAGGGCAAGGGCCACGCCTCGGTGAACTACCGGCTGCGCGACTGGCTCATCTCGCGCCAGCGCTACTGGGGCACGCCGATCCCGATCATCCACTGCCCGGCGTGCGGCGCGGTGCCGGTGCCGGTGGCGGACCTGCCGGTCGTCCTGCCCGACGTCGAGGACTACAAGCCGCGCGGGCGCTCGCCCCTGGCGGCGGCCGAGGATTGGGTCCGCGTCGCGTGCCCGCAATGCGGTGGCCCCGCCGAACGCGAGACCGACACGATGGACACCTTCGTCGACTCGTCGTGGTACTTCCTGCGCTACTGCGACGCCCACAACGACGAGGCCGCCTGGGACCCCGCCGCGGTCGCGATGTGGATGCCCGTCGACCAGTACATCGGCGGCGTCGAGCACGCGATCCTGCACCTGATGTACGCGCGCTTCTTCACGAAGGCGCTCGCCGATCTCGGCCACCTGCCGCCGGAGATCCAGGAGCCGTTCGCGGCCCTCTTCACGCAGGGGATGATCCTGCGCGACGGCGACAAGATGTCCAAGAACAAGGGCAACGTCGTGTCGCCGAAGACGATCGTCGAGCGCTACGGCGCGGACACGGCGCGCGCGTACATCCTCTTCATCGGGCCGCCCGACCAGGACGCCGACTGGTCCGACAGCGGCCTGGAGGGCATGTGGCGCTTCCTCGGCCGGCTCTGGCGCAACGCCGCCGAGGCCGCCGCCGAGCTGCCCGACCACCCGCCCCCCGACGAGCTCGGCGAGGACGACGAGCGCCTGCTGCGCAAGGCGAACTGGGCGATCGACAAGGTCACCGCCGACATGAGCGAGCGCTTCAACTTCAACACGGCGATCGCCGCGGTGATGGAGCTGCTCAACGAGATCACGCCGGCCAAGCGCGGCGATGCGGCGCCCGGCGTCGTGCGGTTCGCGCTGTCGACGGCGGCGTCGCTGCTGTTTCCGTTCGCGCCGCACACCGCGACCGACGCCTACCACCTGCTCACCGGCGAGCGCGTCTGGGAGCAGCCGTGGCCCGACGCCGACCCGGCCTGGCTGGAGAGCGACACGTTCGAGCTCGTCTGCCAGGTCAACGGCAAGGTCCGCGACCGCGTCGTCGCGCCGACGTCGGCCTCGCGCGAGGAGCTGCTGGCGCTCTGCCGGGCGGCGCCGAAGCTCGGCTCCTACCTCGACGGCCACGAGGTCGTCAAGGAGGTCGTCGTGCCGGGCAAGCTCGTGAACATCGTCGTGCGCTGAGGCGTTCGTGGCGGCGCATTACGTCGCGGTCATCGGTGCCGGCTCGGACGTCGCGCCCGCGCTGCTCGCGGAGGCCGAGGAGGTGGGCGCAGCGCTTGCTCGTCGCGGCGCGATCGTCGTCTGCGGCGGGCTCGGAGGCGTCATGGCGGCCGCGTGCCGCGGCGCCGATGCGGAGGGCGGGCTGACGCTCGGCATCCTCCCAGGCGACGACCGCAGTGCGGCGAACGCCTGGGTGACGGTCGCTGTGGCGACGGGCCTCGGCGAACTGCGCAATGGGCTCGTCGTCCGCAGCGCGGAGGCGGTCATCGCGGTCGCCGGGGAGTACGGGACGCTCTCGGAGATCGCGCTGGCGCTGAAGGCCGGCAAGCGCGTCGTCGGGCTCGGGAGCTGGAAGATCCCGGGCGTGGTGGCGGCAGGCTCGGCGCAGGAGGCGGTCACGCTCGCGCTCGGCACGCGCGATTGAACAACGCGTTGCGCTGCGGGGCACCCGTAGGAGTTCCTGCGCACAATCGTGACGTTCGGCGTGTCCGCCGTCGCAGGTCGCGACCTAGCCTCGGGTCGTGTCCGAACTCGACCGTCCCCGGCTCGTCGCGTACGTCGCGCTCGGGGTCGTCGTGTGCTTCCTCGGGGCGCGGTATCTCAGCGCGCAGGTGACGCGGGGCGCGTCGCCTGCGGCCGGCCCGCCGGCCGCGAGCGTCGCGCCCGCTCCCCGCGCGGCGCCCGCGCCGCCGGCGCCCGCGACGACCGTCAGCGTCGGCCGCGCGGACGGCGGGCGGGTGACGGTCCATGTCGCCGGTGCCGTGCGCCGGCCCGGGGTCTACCGCTTCGCGGCAGGCGCGCGGGTCGACGATGCCCTGCGCCGCGCGGGCGGGCCGCGCGCGCACGCCGACCTCGACGCCGTCAACCTCGC
>DATJEE010000041.1:0-2206 GCA_035496995.1 Solirubrobacteraceae bacterium
GGACAACATCATCCTCATCGCCGCCACGAACCGCCCGGACATCCTCGACCCCGCGCTCCTGCGCCCGGGCCGCTTCGACCGCCAGATCGTCGTCGACCGCCCCGACCGCAAGGGCCGCGCGAAGATCCTCGAGGTCCACACCCGCGGCAAGCCGCTCGCGAAGGAGATCAACGTCGACGACCTCGCGGGCCAGACGCCGGGCTTCACCGGTGCCGACCTCGCGAACCTCGTCAACGAGGCCGCGCTGCTGTCCGCCCGCACGGGCAAGCGCGAGATCGGCCAGCACGAGCTCGAAGAGGGCATCATGCGCGTCATCGCCGGCCCGGAGAAGAAGACCCGGGTCATGAGCGAGAAGGAGCGCCGCATCACGGCCTTCCACGAGATGGGCCACGCGCTCGTCGGCCACCACCTCGAGCACTCCGACCCGGTGCACAAGATCTCCGTCATCGGCCGCGGCCAGGCGCTCGGCTACACGATCTCGATGCCGCAGGAGGACCGCTTCCTCACGACGCGCGCGGAGCTCACCGACTCGATGGCGATGACGCTCGGCGGCCGCGCCGCCGAGGAGATCATCTTCGGTGAGATCACGACGGGGGCGTCCAACGACCTCGAGAAGGTCACGGCGACGGCGAAGGCGATGGTCATGCGCTACGGCATGAGCGAGCGCCTCGGCCCGCGCGTCTTCGGCCACGACCACTCCCAGCCGTTCCTCGGCCGCGAGTTCTCCTCCGAGCCCGACTACTCCGACGAGATCGCCCGCGAGATCGACGACGAGATCCGCCGCGTCGTCGAGTCCGCGCACCAGCGCGCCCGCGACATCCTCACGGAGAACCGCGAGTCGCTCGAGACGATCTCCGAGATCCTCGTCCGCCGCGAGACGATCGAGAAGGCCGAGTTCGAGGCCCTCGTCAAGGGCACGCCCGAGGCCGACGTCTTCCCCGACGAGGCGCCCGAGCTTCCGGCTCCGACCGCACCGGTCGAGAAGCCCGGCCAGAAGGCCCCGCGCACGCTTCCCCGTCCCGGCCTCGCCGGCGGCGGCGTCGAGACCCGCGCGCTGGACCTGCCGGACAAGCCCGTCCTGTAGCGCGCCGCGGTACGAGAAAGGTCGCGTTCGGTCTGCCACACCGCGAATGGGCGGTTTGGCCTATAGCTATGGCCACAGATAGCGGAGAGGATCGGCGAGCCCCCGATGAAAGGACTCGCCATGACGACGAAGACCCTCCTCGCCACCGCCACGGTCGGCCTCGCGCTCGCCGTGACGCCCGCCGCCGCTCTTGCATCCGACGGCCTCCAGGTCCAGGACCGCTGCGATGTTGCAACGTTCAACGCCGCCGGCATCGACTGCCACCCCGTGACGCAGCAGGGCGGCACCGTGACGCTCGACGCGCTGTTCGGCTCGCTCGTCGCCGGCGCGCCCAACGACGGGTGGCGCTTTCGCCCGGCCAAGATCTCGCTGCGCGAGGGCCAGCCGCTGGACATCGCGATGACGCGCGGCGGCGAGGGCCACACGGTCACCGAGGTTGCGGCGTTCGGTCCCGGCTGCGTGCCGGAGATCAACGCGATCCTCTTCCCGGGTCAGGATCCCGCGGCGGAGTGCGCCAGCCCCGCGACGTTCACGCCGGGCATCTTCGGCGGCGACCTCATCGCCCCGGGCCTGGACTACGCGAAGGTCGGCCTCTCCAAGGGCACGCACCGCTTCCAGTGCATGATCCACCCCTGGATGAAGACGACCGTCACGGTCAAGTAGTCCCCCGCGACAGCTTCGCCGGCCCCGCGCGCCGCCCCACCCGGGCGGCGCGCGGTCGTTAGCCTCCGATCGGTGAGCGAGGTTCCCGAGCGGCCGGTCGTCATGGGGGTCGTCAACGTCACGCCCGACTCGTTCTCCGACGGCGGGGCGTGGCTGGACCCCGCCGGCGCCGTCGCCCACGGCAGCGACCTGGTGCGCCAGGGCGCCGACATCCTTGACATCGGCGGCGAGTCGACCCGCCCCGGCGCCGAGCCGGTCGACACGGCCGAGGAGCTGCGCCGCGTCGTCCCGGTGCTCGTCGAGCTCGCGCCGCTCGGACCGCGGCTGTCGATCGACACGTCCAAGGCGCTCGTCGCCGAGGCCGCGCTGCAGGCCGGCGCGACGATCGTCAACGACGTCACGGCGCTGCGCGGCGACCCCGACATGGCCGCGCTGCTCGCCGCGCACGACTGCGACGTC
>DATJEE010000042.1:0-9329 GCA_035496995.1 Solirubrobacteraceae bacterium
GCGCCGACGTGACAAGAAGGGCGGCCCCGGCAGCGGCCGGCGCAAGCCGTGCCCGTACTGCAAGGAGAAGATCGAGCAGGCCGACTACAAGGACACGGCCACGCTGCGCAAGTTCATCTCCGAGAAGGGCAAGATCCGCTCCCGGCGGATCACCGGCGCCTGCCGGCGCCATCAGAGCCAGATCGCCCGCGCCGTGAAGCGCGCCCGCGAGCTCGCGCTGCTGCCCTACGTCAACGAGGGCGGGCGCGACGATGCCGAGCGCGAGGGCCGCGGCGGTCGCGGTGGTCGCGGCGGACGCGACGACCGCTAGTCATGCCGTCCGCCATCCTCCTGCAGGACGTCGAGCACCTCGGCGATCGCGGGGCCGTCGTCGACGTCTCCAAGGGCTACCTGCGCAACTACCTCATCCCGCGCAAGCTCGCGCAGCCCGCGACCCCGGGTGCGCTCGAGGAGGCCCGCCGCCGTGCGGACACCGCCGGCCGCGCCCAGCAGATCGCGCTGCAGAAGGCGACCGAGGACGCCGACGTCCTCAGCCGCACCGTCCTGACGATCAGCCAGCAGGCCGGCGATGACGGCCGCCTCTTCGGCTCGGTCACCAACCAGGACATCGCCGACGCGATCGAGGAGGCCCGCGGGCTGAAGGTCGACCGGCGCAAGATCCACCTCGACGAGCCGATCAAGAACGTCGGCACGTACGTCGTCGTCGTCGAGATCGCCGAGGGCGTCACCGCCTCGGTGAAGACGATGGTCGTCGAGCGGAAGTAGCCGACCTGCCGCTCGCCGGCCTGGCGGACACGATCTGGGGCGTCGTCGGCGTGGTCGGTGGCGCAGCCTCGATCTTCCTGCTGGCGAAGTTCGCCGCCGCCGGGCACGCCGACCGCGACGCCGAGGACGCCGCCCGCGACTTCTACGACGCGCACGGACGCTGGCCCGACGAGCCGGAGTGACGCAGGCCGCGCGCGATGCCGAGCTGCGCGCGCTGCGGCTGCGGGCGCAGGCCGCGCGCGACGCCGAGCTGCGCGCGCTGCGGCTGCGGGCGCAGCGCCTCACCGGGCCGGCGGCGACGGACGCCGCGCAGCTCGTCGCGCGCCTGGGCGCCGTCCAGGCGCAGGATCCCGTCGCCGCCGCCCTCGCGCTGCGCGCTCGCAGCCGCGGCCTCGACCTCGCCGCCGTCGAGCGCGCCCGCGACGCCGACCGGTCCGTCGTCTGGACGTGGGCGCTGCGCGGCACGCTGCACCTCGTCGCCGCCGAGGACGCCGGCTGGCTGCTCGGGCTGCTCGGCCCGATCTTCGCCGCCGCGGGCCGGCGCCGCCGGCTGGCGCTCGGGCTGGACGACGAGCTGTGCGAGCGCGCGCTCGTCGTGCTGCGCGAGATCCTGACCGAGCGCGGCCCGCTCGCACGCGCCGGCCTCGTCGACGCGCTGATCGCCCGCGGGGTGGCGATCGATGCGGACGGTCAGGCACCGGCGCACCTCGTCGGCTACGCGGCGCTGCGCGGCCTCGTGTGCCGCATCGGGCCCTCGCGCGAACCGCGCTACGCCCTGCTCGACGACTGGCTCGGCGCGGTGCCGGTCGCGCTGGATCCCGACGCGGCGCTCGCGCGGCTCGCGGCCCGCTACCTCGCCGCCCACGGGCCTGCGGCGCCGGAGGACCTGGCGGTCTGGTCGGGCGTCGGCCTGCGCCGCGCGCGACGCGCGTACTCGCTCGTCGACGGGGCGGTCGTCGCGACCCACCCGCCCGCGGCCGGCGCCCGCGTCGCCCTGCTCGGGCACTTCGATCCGTACCTCCTCGGCTACGCGAGCCGCGACCTCGTGCTCGACCCGCGCTTCGCACGCCGCATCCAGGCGGGCGGCGGGTTCGTCCGGCCGGCGATTCTCGTCGACGGCGTCGTCGTCGGCACCTGGAGCCGCAAGCGCCGCGGCGCGGGGCTCGACATCACGCTGGAGCCGTTCGAGGCGCTGACGCAGGACGCGCTCGCGGGGATCGAGCGCGAGGCCACCGCGGTCGCGCGGTTCCTCGGTTTCCGTCCGGCCGACGTGCGAACATGCGTTCGTCCCTCCTGAGGATTCGCCCCCGAACGAGATTTGCCCCAACCGCACCCGGATTAACCCGCGCAACGCGGGAATGACGCCCGCAGGTCGGGGCGCGGAGATACGCGGGCGACCTAATCTGACCCAGGCCTTGAGCAGCTACCCGGACTCCGCCCCGCCCGACCGCCCGCCGGCGCAGATCGCCACCGGCGTCGCGCCACCGCACTCGCTGGAGGCCGAGCAGTCGGTCCTCGGCGGCATCCTGCTCAGCGACCGGGCGATGTACGGCCTCGTCATCGAGGAGGGGCTGAAGCCCGAGGACTTCTACCGCGAGCGCCACCGGCTCATCTACGAGTCGATGCTGACGCTGTACCGCGACTCCGAGCCGATCGACGTGCTGACCGTCAGCGAGCACCTGCGCAGCACCGGCAAGCTCGAGGACGCCGGCGGAAAGGGCGCGGTCGACGAGCTGACCGGCGGCGTGCCGGGCCTCGGCGGGATCCGCCGCTACGCGCA
Source organism: Solirubrobacteraceae bacterium (assembly GCA_035496995.1). Taxonomy (GTDB): domain Bacteria; phylum Actinomycetota; class Thermoleophilia; order Solirubrobacterales; family Solirubrobacteraceae; genus CADCVQ01. Next base: position 2,546 of record DATJEE010000042.1, read on the forward strand.
GATCGTGCGCGAGCACGCGCTGATGCGCCGGCTGCTCAGCACGACGTACGAGATCCAGGCCTCGGTCCTCAACCACGCCGCCGCCCCGCGCGAGCTCGTCGAGCAGGCCGAGCGCGCGATGCTCGAGGTCGCCCACGACGATCGCCAGAAGGACTTCCGCACGATCGAGGAGATCCTCGACGACGAGCTGAAGAAGATGGAGCGCCTGTCGCGCGAGAAGACCTCGCTCACCGGCACACCCTCCGGCTTCCGCGACCTCGACGAGATCACGGGCGGCTTCCAGCCCGGCAACCTCATCATCATCGCCGCGAGGCCATCGATGGGGAAGTGCATGCGGGCGTCGACATTAGTCTATGAGTCATTCACCGGAAGCCGTAGACGAGTCGATGAGTTGGTCGCCCTACACGAGTCCGGAGAGGAGGTCTGGGTCGCGGCACTCGGGCCGGACTTGCGCCTCCGGCGTACGCAGGTCTCTGCAACGTTCCGCAACGGGGTGCGTCCGCTGTTCCGTGTGACAACGCGCCTCGGCCGCCGAACGGACCTGACCGCCAACCATCCGTTGTTGACCCTCGAGGGCTGGAAGCGCGTCGACGAGCTCGAGCCCGGATCGCGGATCGGCGTTCCGCGGCACCTGCCCCGACCCGAGCAGCAGCAGGTCATGCCGGACCACGAGATCGTCCTGCTTGCGGGGCTCATAGCCGACGGATCACTGACGCAACAGACCCCGCGGTTCACCTTCGCTGACGGCTCCATCGTCGGTCATGAGGTCCGACTCGCGGCCGAGGCGATCGGGGCGCAGTGGCACGCCACGCCGAAGTCGACACCGACGCTCAACTTCGAAGCGAGCATGACCGGCGACCGAAGCCCTACGGGCAACCCGGTGACCGAGCTGTGCCGTCGCCACAACATCTGGGGCAAACGCTCCGACAACAAGTTCGTCCCCGATGCCGTCTTCGGGCTCGGCGAGCGCCAGATCGCTCGCTTCCTCGGGATCCTCTACGCGTGCGACGGGCACATCTACGCAACCGATCGCCTGCGGCAGATCGGCTACTCGACGATCAGCGAGCGGCTCGCGCGCGACGTCCAGCACCTGCTCCTGCGCCTCGGGATCGTCTCCTGCATCCGCACGCTTAAGCGCGACGTCTACGAGGGAACGGAGAAGGTCGCCCGCGAGGTGCGGATCACCGGGCAAGAGGGCATCGCGCGCTTCTGCAACCTCGTCGACGTCTGCGGCAAGGCGCCGCAGGCCGGCCGCGCGCTCGCCGGCCTGAAGACGGTCGGGAACGGGACGAACGTCGACACACTCCCGGTCGCGATCTGGGATCGGGTGCTGGCCGTGAAGGGCCGCAGGCCATGGGCCGAGGTGAGCCGGGCCGCGGGCCGCCCCGCCAACCACAACTGGCACGTGCACACGCGCGGCCTGTCGCGCCCGCAGCTGCAGAAGATCGCCGACTGGAGCGGCGACGACGAGCTCACCGACCTCGCGACCTCCGACATCTGGTGGGACGAGGTCGTCTCGATCGAGCCGATCGGCGAGGAGGAGACGTACGACCTCACCGTGCCGGTCCACCACAACTTCGTCGCCGACGACCTCATCGTCCACAACAGCGCGCTCGTCACGAACATGGCCGAGAACGCCTCGATCGAGCACGGCAAGCCGGTCGCGCTGTTCTCGCTGGAGATGTCGGAATCCGAGCTCGCGCAGCGCTTCGTCGCGTCGCAGGCGCGGATCAAGGGCGACGAGCTGCGCAAGGGGCGCGTCGCGGACGCGAAGTGGCCGAAGATCCTCGAGGCCTCGGCGCGCCTGGCAGCCGCGCCGCTGTACGTCGACGACTCCTCCGACGTCGGGATCCTCGAGATCCGCGCCAAGGCGCGGCGCCTGCACCAGCAGTCGCCGCTGGGGATGATCATCGTCGACTACCTCCAGCTGCTGCGCCCGGACGGGCGCGTCGAGTCGCGCGTCGAGCAGGTCGGCCAGATGAGCCGCGGGTTGAAGATCCTCGCCCGCGAGCTCAACGTGCCGGTCGTCGCGCTGTCGCAGCTCAGCCGCGCCGTCGAGTCGCGCACCGACAAGCGCCCGATCCTCTCGGACCTACGTGAATCGGGCCAGATCGAGCAGGACGCCGACCTCGTCGCGTTCATCTACCGCGAGGAGTACTACGACAAGGAGACCGAGCGCGCCGGCATCGCGGACATCATCATCGCCAAGCACCGCAACGGCGCCCTCGGCGACGTCGAGCTGACGTTCGCCAAGGAGTATCCGAAGTTCCTGAACTACACCTCGCCGGAGCGCTACGGCTAGCGCCGTCAGACCGCGTTCGTGGACATATGTTGGAGTTCCATTCGTAACGTTCGTTGCTAGGTTGGGGCCGCTGCTGGGACCCGACCATCGCGACGCCCCGTGCGATCGGAGTGCTGTCTGATGTCTCATCTCTACTGCGAGCGCTGCGGCCTCCAGGTCAAGATCCGCGCCGCGTTCCTGCACATCGACAACTGCCCGCGCTGCCTGGCGCGGAGGGCGATCGTGGCGCCGCTGATACTCAGCGCCGGCGCCATCCACCCCGTCGACCGGCGGACGGTGCCTCGAGCGCGCGCACGAGCGGCGGTCCACCCGTAGCGCGCCATGGCTCGCCCGGCCAGCGGCCAGATGGTCGCGACGCCATGCCCCGGCATCCCGGACCAGCGCGCTGCGGGACCGGCCTCCATGACCATGACCCTGCCGCGTTCGGCGCGCATCGGCCAGGCGGCCCGCGAGGCCGTACGCGCCTTCGTCCGTGAGCTTGGTGAGCAGAGCACCGCCGACGCCTGCCTGCTCGTCTCCGAGCTCGTCACCAACGCCTACCGGCACGGGCGGGGAGACATCCGCCTGCGGATCACCGTCGATCACGAGGTGGCGCGCTTCGCCGTCTACGACGCCGGCCAGACGCGATTCCTGCCGATAGCGCATCCCGACGAGCACGGTGGATGGGGCCTGAACCTCGTGCAACGGATCGCCGATCGCTGGGGCATCGGCGCCACCCCGACGCACGTCTGGTTCGAGCTGCAGGCCCCGCGGCGCTCGCGCCAGCCACGAGGCTCGCTCCCGCCGCTGATGACCGCATGATCCGTGCTGCCCAGCGGCGGGCTGCGAGGCGCCGGCCCGGCCGGGGTGCCGACCGGACCGGCGCTGCCCCTCGCTAGCGACGAGCCTCGAGGATGAGCTCTCGGGTCGCGGCAATCGAACCGGCCAGCGCCTCGGACAGCTGCGTCAGCCGCTCGGCGGTCTGGGCGACGTCGTCGGACATCGTCGTCAGCTCGCCGGAGTTCGCCGCGACGCTCTCGACGCCGGAGACGATGGCGTGCAGCGACGTCGCGGTCTCGTCGACGGTCCCGCGGATGCGCTCGAAGCCCGCGCGCGTCGACGTCGTGTGCTCGTTGACCGCCCCCGCCTGCGCGGCGGTCGACGTCACGGCCTTCTGGACGGCGCCGATCGCCGCCAGCGACTTGTCGTTGAGCTCGGTGATGTCGCCCAGCGCCGCGCGCGTGCGGTCGGCGAGCTTGCGCACCTCTTCGGCGACGACGGCGAAGCCGCGCCCGTGCTCGCCCGCGCGCGCGGCCTCGATCGCGGCGTTGAGGGCGAGCAGGTTCGTCTGGTCGGCGATCCCCTTGATGCCGCCGACGAGGTTGGAGATGTCGGCCGACTGCTGGGCCAGCGAGGTCAGCTGCGTCACGATGCCCTCGACGGCGACGAGCATGTCGCCGACCGCCGCTCCCGAGCGCTCGACGATCGCGGCGCCCTCCTCGGCACCGGCCACCGCCTGGCGCACGAGCTCGTCGGCGGCGTGCGCCTGCGAGGTCATCTGGCCGGCGAGCTCGCTCGTGCTGCCGGCCGATGCGTGCGACTGCTGCGCAGCCGCGGCGAGCGTCACCGACGCGTCGTTGAGCTCGCGCTGCTGCTCGTCGAGGGTCTCGGCCTGACCCTCCAGGCGCTCGATGAGCATCTGCGTCTTGTCGCGGCTGTCGATGAACGTCTGCGTGACCGTGGCCACGTCGGCGGTGAGGAGCTTGCGGTAGGCCATGAGCGCCTTCGCGAGCAGCAGCGGGTCGTGGTGGAAGGCCTCGATCAGCGCCGGGATGACGATGCGGTCGATGCGCAGCGTCGCCCCGATGTAGCTCTGCAGCGGCAGGTCGATGCGATCGTGCACGACGCCGATCCGGACGACGCCCTCGATGCGGCGGTCGTCGTACTCGCCACTGAAGAAGCCGGCGACGTACCGCGTCAGCGACGAGCGCAGGCGGTCGAGCGTCGTGTTGGCGTCGATGATCGCGCGCAGCTCGCGGTCCCCGAGGATGTGGTCGTAGAAGGACTGCGCGACCTCGTCGGCCCGTGCCGCCACGCCCGGGACGCCCTCGAGCAGCTCCAGGTCCTCCTGGTTGAGCAGGACGAACTCCAGCAGCCGCCGCCAGCGCTCGTCGCTGAGGTAGATCGGGCTGCCGTGGGTGTCGACGTCCTGCGGGCGCACGACCACCGTCTGAGGCTGATCGTCGAGGGCGAGATCTGACATACCGGCGGGCTCCTGTGGTTCGGGTGCGGCCGGGGTCATCGACCAGCGTTCGCTGCACTTGAGAATCTTCGGAGATCTGAAGATTGCATGCGGTCCGGCCGATAAGCTGACGAGACCATGGCCTCCCCCGAGCACCCCCCCGAGCACCCCGCCGAGCCCGACGCCAGCGCGGCGCCGCACGTCCGCGCCGACCCGGTGTACGTCATCAAGGCACGGCTGTTCCGCGTTCTCGGCCATCCCGTGCGCATTCGCATCCTCGAGCTCCTCACCGAGGGCGAGCGGACGGTCGGCGACCTGCAGGCCGAGCTGCAGCTGGACTCCGGCGGCACGTCGCAGCACCTCTCGGCATTGCGCCAGCACGGCGTCCTCGAGAGCCGGCGCGCCGGGACGAGCGTCTACTACCGCCTGCGCGACCCGCGCGTGTCGCAGCTGCTGGCCGTCGCCAAGCAGATCCTCACCTCCGCCCTGCTGGACTCCCATGCGCTGCTCGGCGAGCTCGAGGAGGCCCCGCCGGCCTCCCGCCGCCAATGACGTCCGCCGGCCCGCTCGCCTCCGCGCAGCCCTGCACGATCGCGGGCCTGTTCACGCCGGACGAGTGCCTGCGGCTGCGCCGCCAGATGGACGCGTCCTTCCAGCAGCAGGCCGAGGTCTGGCTCGGCGACGACTTCGGCGTGAGCCCCGAGAGCCGGCTCAGCACGATCGCGACGCTCTCCGACGCCGCCGAGCAGTCCGTCCACGCCCGGCTGTGGGACGTCATGGCGCAGCTCGAGGAGCGCTACGCCTGCGCGGTGTCCCACCTCAGCGCGGTCACGGCGCTGATCTACGGCCGCGGCGGGCACTTCGCCGCCCACTCCGACGGCGGCGTCGACGAGGACCCGCCGCCGGAGATCGCCCGCCGCCGGGTCTCGCTCGTCGTGGCGCTCAACGACGGCGCGAGCACGCGCCCCGACTTCAGCGGCGGCGAGCTGCGCTTCTACCCGCGCTGCGCCCCCGGCGCCATGCCGCAACCGGGCGCGCAGATCGTCTCCGTGCGCAGCGAGCCGGGCCTGCTGATCGCGTTCCCGTCGCCGATGGTCCACCAGGTCATGCCGGTCGCCGCGGGCTGTCGCTACTCGCTCGCGCTCTGGGCCCTCGCGCCCGAGCCCTGACGCGATTCACCGCACGTTGGGGGGACGACCGGGGCTGCGCCCGCGCTGCGGCCGCGGCGTGACCTACCCTGGAGCGGTGGACGACCGCTGCCCCTTCGACCTCTGCGACGGCACCGGCTTCGTCGTCGACGAGGCGACGAACGACGCCCGCGACTGCCGCTGCCGCGCGCAGCGCATCGGCCGCGCCCGCGCGCGCTCGCTGAGCGGGATCATCCCGCGCAAGTACCGCGGCGTGTCCTTCGACCGCCCGCCGGTCACGGAGATCGCCGCGCCCGTCACGGCGGCCGTGCGCCGCTACGTCGGCCGCCTCGACGACAACCTCGCCGCCGGGCGCGGGCTGTGGTTCTTCGGCTCCGTCGGCACGGGCAAGACGACGCTCGCGATGCTCGTCTCGCGCCATGCCCTCGAGACCGGTCACAGCGTCGCGATCTACTCGCTCCCGCGCCTGCTGGCCCAGATCCGCACGACGTTCGACGACGACCGCGGCAACTCCTACACCGATCTGCTCGACCGGCTGACGGCCGTCGACCTCCTGCACATCGACGACGTCGGCGCGGAGAAGACGAGCCCGTGGGTCCTCGAGCAGCTCTACGCGATCGTCAACGCCCGCTACGAGGACGAGCGGGCGGTCATCATCACGACGAACCTCGAACGCGACGAGCTGGCAGAGCAGATCAACGAGCGAACGGTGTCCCGGCTGGAGGAGATGTGCGAGGTGCTGCCGCTCTGGGGCGCCGATGCACGCCAGCAGCGGCCGGACGTCCGGTCGGCCTAAACTCCTATACGTATGCCAGGAATCTGCATCGTCGGCGCGCAGTGGGGGGATGAGGGCAAGGGCAAGGTCGTCGACCTCCTCGCCGAGAAGGCGGACGCCATCGTCCGCTTCCAGGGCGGCAACAACGCCGGCCACACGATCATCCGCGACGGCGAGGTCTTCAAGTTCCACCTCATCCCGTCGGGGATCCTCTATCCCGGCAAGCGCTGCATCATCGGCAACGGCGTCGTCATCGACCCGAAGGTCCTGACCGGCGAGCTCGACGCACTGCGGACGCGCAAGATCGACACGAGCGGGCTGCGCATCAGCGCCAACGC
>DATJEE010000043.1:0-13098 GCA_035496995.1 Solirubrobacteraceae bacterium
GACGAGCCAGTCGTGGCCGTGGACGACGTCGAAGCGCAGCCGCTTGCCGAGCTGGCGCCCGGCGGCGTGCATGTGCGCGTTCATGCCCTCGACCCAGGCGACGAACTCGTCGAGGTCCAGCGGCATGACGGGCTCGGCGACGCGATGGATGTGGACGCCCGCGCGGACCTCCTCGGCCTCGTGCTCGCGCCCGCCGCGCGTGAGGACGTGGACCTCGACGCCGAGCACGACGAGCGCCTCCGAGAGCTTGCAGACGTGGCGCGCAAGGCCGCCCGCCACGATCGGCGGGTACTCCCAGGAGAGGATCAGGACGCGGGGACTCACGGCACGGGACGAACGGGGCGATCCTATCGGCCGGTCCGTGCGCGCAACCGATCGCCTACCCTCGCGTTGAGTCAGGGATGTCCCGCCGCCTCCTGCCAGCCGCGCTGCTCATCGTCGTCGCCTGCGCGGTGGCGGTCGTCATCGCCCTGCGCGGGGAGGCGCCGACGGGCCGCCCGCCCGCGCAGTCCTCGTCCGCGACGCTCCTGCAGACCGGCGGCGGCCCGGCCGGCAGCGGCGTCGTGACGCTGACGCGCTGGCGCTACCGTGCCGACCCCGAGGTCCGCGGCGTCGGGCTCGGGTGGGCGCGCGGCGACTGGCGCGGCCGGCCGGTCGTCGTCCCGAACGTCGCGAACGCGGGCCCGACGAGCGGGCCGCGGGCGGTCCGGGCATACGCCGGCGCCGTCGGCTGGTACGCCCGCGCGATCGACGTCCCGGTCGACGGGCTCTACGCGATCGGGCTGGAATCCGCGCACTACAGCGCGACGGTCTTCGTCGACGGCAGGCCGCTGCGCGAGCACGCCGGCGCGTACGAGCCGTTCGCCGCCCGCTCGCAGCTCGCCGCGGGGCGCCACGTCGTCGCCGTGCGCGTCGACTGGCGCGACCCGGCGCGCCAGGCCGCCGAGGGCTGGGCGCGCGGGTGGTTCAACTACGGCGGCCTCGACCGGCCCGTGACGCTCACCCGCCTCGGCCGCACCGAGCTCGGGGCGCTGACGGTGCGCACGCGGCTGAGCGGCGCCAGGCGCGCCCGCGTGGACGTGTCGGTGCGCGTGCGCAACCGCGGCGACGCGCGGACGATCCACCTGCGCGGCGCCCTGCACCACGGCGCCACGACGATCCCGGTGCAGTTCGCGCCCGCGGGCGTCGGCGCCGGGACGTCGCGGACGCTCCAATCGTCGATCGCCGTCCCCGACCCGGCGCTGTGGTCGCCCGACGACCCCGAGCGCTACGACCTGCGCATCGACGACCCCGGCGAGGCGACGCTGCAGCGCAGGATCGGGCTGCGCGAGATCACCTGGGACGCCGGCGGCCTCGCGCTCAACGGCAGGCCGCTCGTCCTGCGGGGGGCGGCGCTGCCGCCCGACGCCCGCGGCCACGGCGACGCGCTGACCGGCGCCGACGAGGAGCGGATCGTCGCGGACCTGCGCAGCGCCGGCGCGAACGCGACGCGCTCGCAGCTGCCGCTGTCACAGAGCATGCTCGAGCGCCTCGACGCCGCCGGGATCCTCGTCTGGCAGGTCGTCGGCCCGTGGGAGCCCGCGGGCCGCTGGCGCGCCGACACGCCGGCGAAGATCGCCGCCGCGAGCGACCGCGCGCTGCGGACCGTCGAGGCCCAGCAGGCGCACCCGGCGATCGTCGCCTGGACGCTCGCCAACGAGGTCTCGGGCCGGGGCCAGCCGGGCGAGCGCGCCTACATCGCGCAGACGACGCGGCGCGTGCACGAGCTCGACCCGACGCGCCCGGTCGCCGCCGACCTGTGGGGCTCGCGCCTGACGCACTCCGGCGGGCCGCCGTTCTCGGACCTCGACGCCATCGGGATGACGGACTACGTCGGCTGGTACGACGACCTCGACCTCAGCCCCGACGAGCAGGCCGCCGTGACCGACGAGCGGATCACGCGCCTGCACGGGCTGTTCCCCGACAAGCCGGTCGTCGTCACGGAGTTCGGCGCGGCCGGCAGCGACCTCACGCCGGCCGGCGCGTTCGGCGGCCGCCAGTTCCAGGCCGACCTGCTCGCGCGCCGCATCCGCGCGCTGAGCGCCGATCCGACGCTCAGCGGGATGCTCGTCTGGTCGCTGCGCGACTACGCGCTGCGCCCGGACTTCCACGGCGGATCGGTCCTCCTGCGCCGGCCCGGCCTGCGGCTGCGCACCGGGATCAACGAGAAGGGGCTCTACGACTACGCCGGCCGCGCCAAGCCGGCGCTCGGCGCGGTGCGCAGGGCGTTCGACGAGGCTGCGGGCTGACTAGCTCGCGGCCGGGGCGTCGTAGTTCGGCGCGCCGGGGCCGTCGTACTTCTCGTCGGCGTAGAGGCCGCCGTTGGCGGGCGAGTAGATCGTGACGATCCCCTCGTCCCAGCGGATCTCGTAGCGCGGGTTCGGGTCGCCGCGCAGGACGCGCTCGATGACACCGTGGCGGCCGGGCCGCATCGGCGCCCGCGCCGTGCGGCGGCGGCGGCCCGACTTCTCGGCAACGACTCGATCTCCGACTTCGAACGCCATGTGCATGCTCCTCAAGGTGTGGATGTCCGGCTGCGCCGCGCGGCGCTGGGGCAGCGCGCGGCCGGCGGGGTGATGTTAGCGGCGTCCGCTGCGAGGACCCGGCGATGGGGCGCGCGCGGTCGTGGTGACTCGGCCGGCCTCATCGGGCGCCGGCGCTTCCTGCATTCGGTGAGGACACGGACGGGCCGGGCGCGGCCGTCTCCGCGGGGGGTGTGTCGAATCGCTCTAGCCCCCAAACGCCCGCTTCGCCGCCGCCGACCCCGCCCGCGCGCCCGCCCAGTACCCGTAGGTCCCGTCTTCGCGCAGCTCGCGCGCCGCCTCGACGACCGCGCCGATGGCCGCGAACGCGAAGGCGCCGCCGACCGAGATGCGGGCGACGCCGGCCTGCGCGAGCTCGGCCACCGGCGGCACGCCGGGCAGCGCCAGGACGTTCACCGGGCGCCCGGTCTCGGCGACGACGCGGCGGATGTCCTCGATCCGCGTGAGCCCGGGCGCGTAGACGACGTCGGCACCGGCCTCGCCGTAGGCGCGCAGGCGCGCGATCGTGTCGTCGAGGTCGTCGCGGCCGTGGAGGTGGTTCTCGGCGCGGGCGGTGAGCACGAGCTGCACCGGGCCGGCGTGGGCCGCCGCGGCGGCCGCCGCGACCCGGGCGACCGCGTGCTCGAGACAGTAGATCGGGCCGTCCGCGTCGCCCGTGGCGTCCTCGACCGAGCACCCCGCGAGACCGGCGGCGATCGCGCCCCGCACCGTCTCGGCGACCGCCTCCGGGGCGTCCGCGAAGCCGTTCTCGAGGTCGGCGGAGACCGGCAGCGCCGTCGCGGCGCAGATCGCCGCGGCGTGCGCGAGCGCCTCGTCGCGCGTGACCGAGCCGTCGAGGCGGCCGAGCGTCGCCGCGAACCCGCTGCTCGTCGTGGCGAGCGCCTCGAAGCCGAGCGCGGCCAGCAGCACGGCGCTGCCCGCGTCCCAGGGATTGGGCAGCAGCAGCGGCTGCGGGCCGGCGTGCAGCTCGAGGAAGCGCCGGGCGCGGGCGGCCTGATCGCTCATCGCAGGATCATCGCTCAGCTCCATGCGTCCCACGCGTGCAGCTCGGGGGCGGGGTCGACCGGCACGCCGCGCGGGCGCAGCTCGAAGTGCAGCTGGCAGCCGATCGTGCGCGCGTTGCCGGTCGCGCCGACGCTGCCGATCCGCACGCCGGTGCGGACGTGGTCGCCGGCGCGCAGGCGCGGCGCCCGCAGGAGGTGGGCGTACCAGTAGTCGCGGTGCGTGTGCGCGCCGCGGATGACGACGAGGTTGCCGTACAGCACGGGGTCGTAGACGACCCGCCGGACCGTCCCGCCGCGCGCGGCGACGACCGGCGTCCCGCAGGCGGCGAAGACGTCGAACCCCTCGTGGACGCGCCCGCCCGAGCGCGCGACGCCGAAGGCGCCCGCCGCGCCGCGGTCGGCGTGGCGGCCGCGGATCGGGTAGGCGTGGCTGCGCAGGTCGAAGGCGCCGACGTTGCGCGCGCTGCCGTCGGCCGCGCGGACGCGGACGCGGTAGCGCCCGCCGGGAGCGACGTCGCCGCCGCCGGTCAGCCCGTCCCAGCTCAGGCGCTGCTCGGCACCCGGCTGCGCGGCGGCGATCGGCAGCCGCCGCACGGGCGTCCCGGTCTTCTCGCGCACGAGGTCGACCGCCAGCGCGAGCGGGCCCGGCGCCGCGACGCTGAAGGCGATGACGACGGGGCGGCCGGCGACGTACGCCTGCTGCGGGGTCACGCTCGCCTCCGCGACGACGAAGGGGCTCACCGGCCCGAGTATGACTCTCCGCGTAGGCTCGGGCGTTGTGTCGCGGCCCGACGAACAGCACGCCCCCGGTGGGAAGGCCGCCGTCGCGGCCCTGACGCTCGGCGCCCTCGGCGTCGTGTTCGGCGACATCGGCACGAGCCCGCTGTACGCGCTGCAGACGGTCTTCTCCGCCCACGACCACGCCGTCAAGCCCGGCCAGACCGAGGTCTACGGCGTCATCTCGCTCGTCTTCTGGTCGATCACGAGCATCGTCTCGATCAAGTACGTGACGTTCATCATGCGTGCCGACAACGAGGGCGAGGGCGGCATCATGGCGCTCATCGCTCGCGTGCTGGACCTGCCGATCAGCGGGCGGCGCGCGAAGGCGATGCTCGTCGCGCTCGGGATCTTCGGCGCGGCGCTGTTCTACGGCGACGGGATGATCACCCCGGCGATCTCCGTGCTGTCGGCGGTCGAGGGGCTGAAGGTCGCCGCGCCGAGCCTCGAGTCGCTCGTCGTGCCGATCACGCTCGTCGTCCTGACGGTCCTGTTCGCGATCCAGCGCTTCGGGACCGAGGCCGTCGGGCGCCTGTTCGGCCCCGTCATGGCGGTGTGGTTCTCGATCCTCGCGCTCGCCGGGCTCGTGCGGATCGCCGGCGACCCGGCCATCCTGCGGGCGCTGTCGCCGAGCTACGGCGTCGAGTTCTTCCTCGACCACGGCAGCGTCGCGTTCCTCGCGCTCGGCTCGGTCGTCCTCGCGGTGACGGGCGCCGAGGCGCTGTACGCCGACATGGGCCACTTCGGCCGGCCGGCGATCAAGCGCGCGTGGTTCTGGTTCGTCTTCCCGGCGCTGACGCTGAACTACCTCGGCCAGGGCTCGCTGATCGTCGACACGCCGTCGGCGATCGACAACCCGTTCTTCCTCCTCATGCCGCACTGGAGCAGGATCCCGATGGTCCTGCTCGCGACGCTCGCGACGGTCATCGCCTCGCAGGCCGTCATCTCGGGCGCCTTCTCCGTCACGCGCCAGGCCGTGCAACTCGGCTTCCTGCCGCGGCTGACGATCCGCCACACGTCGGAGTCCGAGGGGCAGGTCTACGTGCCCGCCGTCAACGGCCTGCTGTTCGTCGCCGTCGTCGCGCTCGTGCTCGGCTTCGGGTCCTCGGCCGGCCTCGCCTCGGCCTACGGCATCGCCGTGACGGGCACGCTGGCGATCGACACGATCCTCTTCTTCGTCGTCGTGCGGCTGCTGTGGCACAAGCCGCTGGGGCTCGTGCTCGCCGGCGCCACGGCGTTCCTCGTCGTCGACCTGTCGTTCTTCACGGCGAACCTCCCGAAGGTCGTCCAGGGTGGCTGGTTCCCGCTGCTGCTCGCGCTCGTCGTGTTCACGCTCCTGACGACGTGGCAGCGCGGCCGCGAGATCGTGACCGGGCACCGCGCCCGCGCGGAGGGCCTGCTGCGCGACTTCGTCGAGGAGATCCGCGCGCAGGAGCCGCCGGTGATCCGCGTCCCGGGCACCGCCGTGTGCCTCACCGCCGGCAAGCGCACGACGCCGCTCGCGCTGCGCGAGAACGTCGACCACAACCACGTCCTGCACGAGAGCGTCGTCATCGTGTCCGTCGAGACGCGGCGCGTCCCGCACGTCCCGGCGGCCGAGCGGGTCGTCGTCGACGAGCTCGGCTACGAGGACGACGGCATCGTGCACCTGTTCATCCGCTACGGCTTCCAGGACGATCACGACGTGCCGGCGGCCCTGCGCCTCGCCGCGGCCGCGGGCCTGGAGTGCGAGGTCGACATCGAGGGCGCGACGTACTTCGTCTCGCACATGACGCTCGTCATCGGCGCCGAGCCGAGCATGCCGCGCTGGCGCAAGAAGCTCTTCCTCGTGCTCGCGCGGACCTCCGCGACGCCGGTCGCCTACTTCGGCCTGCCGGGCGACCGGATCGTCACGATCGGCGCCTACGTCGAGTTCTGACTAGGAGACGAGCGCGGCGCCGCGCGCGGCGGCGGCGACGCGGTCCCCGCCCGCGCGCTTGGCGCGGTACATCGCCGCGTCGGCGCGGCCGAGCAGCTCCGACGGCGCCGGCACCGAGGTCGCATCGGCCACGGCGACGCCGATGCTCGCCGATGTCCAGCCGTCGCCCGCGCGCGTCGTGATGCGGATGGCGGCCACCGCGGCGAGGAGCTCCTCGGCCCGCGCGACCGCGTCCTCCTGCGTCGCCTCGAGCAGCAGGACGGCGAACTCGTCGCCGCCGAGACGCCCCACGACGTCGCTCTCGCGCACGAGGCCGCCGACGACCTTCGCGACCGCGCGCAGCATCCGGTCGCCGGCCTCGTGCCCGAGGCTGTCGTTGATCGGCTTGAAGTGATCGAGGTCGAGCAGCAGCAGCGCGCCGGTCGCCCCGTAGCGGCGCACGCGGGTGAGGAACCGGCCGAGCTCCTCCTCGAAGCGATGACGGTTGTAGAGCCCCGTCAGCGCGTCGCGGTTGGCGAGCTCGTAGAGCTGCGCCTCGAGCGCGCGGCGGGCGCGGTCGGCGCGGCTCAGCGTGCCCGCGCACCACCACATCATCGCGACGAGGCCGGCGACGGTCGCCGCCGCCAGCCACCACGTCCCGACGCGGTCGTCGAAGACGCCCCAGGCGACGGTGCGCAGGTGCAGCCAGCCGAGCACGAGCGGGACGACGAGGCACAGCGGGACCATCCGGCGCACCATGACGCCGCCGGGATCGGCGGTCGTGGCGAGCTCGAGGAAGCGCCCGCGCGGCCGCGCGACGAGCAGCGCCACGGCGAGCCCGACGAAGCACAGCGCCGTGTTGACGGCCATCTTCGCCGCCGACGCGGGGCCGTAGAAGGCGGGGATCGAGTACGCGTAGCCGATGAGGCTCATGAACGCGACGATCGCCATCGGGATCGCGAGCAGCTCGCTCGGGCGCCAGCGCCAGCGCCAGCGCCGGCCGCAGTCGAGCGTCAGGAGCGCCCCGCTCAGCAGCTCGAAGCAGACGGCCGTCGTCGGCGCGAAGCGCCCCGGGTAGGCGATGCCGCGTGCCCTGCCGGCGTGGTCGACGAACAGGAGCTCGTCGGTGCCCAGCCGGATCCCGAGGACGTACTCGCAGAGCACGATCGCGCCGAGCAGCGCCGGGACCGCGGCGAGCACGAGCCCGAGCGTGCGCCGGCGGCCGGCCGCCTCGCGGCCGAGGAGGAGCAGCCCGCCCGCGCCGGCGCCGAGTCCGACGGCGGTCTGGAACTTCATCCCGACCGCGCCGGGGAAGACGGAGCGCACCGCGGCGACGTCGAGGCCCCAGCCGACGAGGGCGACGGCGAGCGCCATCGCGGCGACCGACCAGCCGGTGACCGTCAGCGCGAGCTGGTAGGGGCGGCGGTCTGCTCCGGCGCGGGACACACGGTCCTATCGGCACCCCTAGCGCAGGCTGGTCCGGGCGTCGGACGGATGTCGTAGACGCGGCGGGCGCCGGCTACGTGCGCTCGAGCAGTGCGAGCCCGTGCGGCCCGACGAGCTGCGCGACCGCCGCCGACCCGCCGAGCTCGCGGGAGCCGACGTCGTCGCCGCCGAGCACGTCGCGCCAGCGCCCCTCCGGCACATCGATCTCGGCCTCCTCGCCGGCCGGGCGCAGCACGACGACGACGAGCACCTCGCCGTCGCCGCGCGTGAAGGCGCAGACGTCGGGGCCGGCCTCGATCGGCTCGTAGGCGCCCTCGAACGCCTCCGGCCGCCGCGCGCGCAGCCCCAGCGCCCGCGTGATGAGGTGCAGCTTCATCGTCGCGCGCGCCGGCGGCGCGCCCGCCCGCAGGCCGGCGAGCGCGGCGCGGCGGGCGTCCCAGTCGACGGGGCGGCGGTTGTCGGGATCGACGAGCGAGAGGTCGGGCAGCTCGTCGCCCTGGTAGACGTCGGGCACGCCCGGGACGGTGAGCTTCAGCAGCAGCTGCCCGAGCGCCGAGCGCTCGCCGGCGGCCGCGATCTCAGCGGCGAACGGCTCGAAGTCGTCGAGGAACGGGCCGTGTTCGGACAGGGCGACGGCGAACGCCTTGACGCGTCCCTCCCAGTCGTGGTCCTGCTGCACCCAGGTCGTGTTGCGCTTGGCCTCGCGCAGCGCCTTCTCGAGATAGCCCTCCAACCGCTCGCGGCCGATCGGCCAGACCGCGGCGAGCGTCTGGAAGACGAGGTAGCGCTCCTGCATGTCGGGCGCGCCGTCGACCACGAGGTCCTCCGTCAGCGCGTACCAGCGGCGCACGTGCTCCTCCCATGCCGCCGCCATCGCGCTCAGCGCGCCGACGCGGGCGCGGGCGTCGCCCGAGCGCTTCGTGTCGTGCGTCTGCGTGACGAGCAGCGCGCGCGGGAAACGCGCGGCGCGGGCGCGGTTGGCCGCGTGGAACTCCTCCACCGAGACGCCCCAGCGCCCCGGATCGCCGCCGACGTCGTTGAGGGCCAGCAGGCGCAGATAGCGGTAGAAGCTCGTGTCCTCGATGCCCTTCGCCGTCACCGGCGGCGACGTCTGCTGAAAGCGCGAGACGAACTCCTCGGGCGCGCCGTCGAAGAGCTCCGGGCGCCCGGCGGCGGCGAGCGCGGCGCGGTCGGCGTCGTCCCAGACGCCGTCGCGGACGTAGGTCCGGTAGACCGGCAGCCGCGCGAGCGCCTGCTCGAGCCCGCCCGGGTCGTGGATGCGCCGCAGCCGGTCGACCTCGCGCGTGAAGGTCGTCGTCGCCTGCTCGAGCTGGGCCTCGAGGGCGACCTCGTCGAAGCTGCGCGCGTCGCCGGACAGCTCGACCCAGAGCGCGGTCAGCGGCGCCTCGCCCGCCGGGTCGATGAACAACCCCTGGACGTCGTTGAGGAACTCGTAGCCGACCGTGCCCTCGACGGGCCAGTCACGCAGCTCCTCGGGTGGGTGGGAATGGGTAAGGATCTTCTCGACCCACACGTGCGAGGGGCGGGCGGGATTCCAATTCACGAGGCGCTCGAGGTAGCCCGCGGGGTCGGCGAGCCCGTCGGGGTGGTCGATCCGCAGCCCCTCGATCACGCCCTCGGCGACGAGCGCCAGGACCTTCGCGTGCGTGAGCTCGAAGACCTCCGGGTCCTCGACGCGTACGCCCGCGAGGTCGTCGATGTCGAAGAAGCGCCGGTAGTGGCCGGTCTCGGGGTCGACGTCGAACACCCGCACACGCTCCTCGGGGTCGGCCCACCAGCGGTTCTCGTCACCCGTGCCCATGTGGTTGGGGACGATGTCGAGGATGATCCCCAGGCCCGCCGCGGCGAGCTCGCGCAGGCCCTCCTCGCCGCCGAGTGACTCAGACATCCGCGGCGGGTCGACGACGTCGTAGCCGTGCGTCGAGCCGGCGCGCGCCTGCAGCGACGGCGAGAGGTAGAGGTGGCTGACGCCGAGGTCGCGCAGGTAGGGCACGAGCGCGCGGACGTCGTCGAAGCGCATGTGCGGCCCGAGCTGCAGCCGGTACGTCGCGCGGAAGGCGGCGCTCACGTCGGTGGATCGACGCGCTTGAGCACCGTCACCGACCGTGCCTTGACCTCGTGCGGCTCACGCGTGCCGGTCGCCGTCGAGCCCGGCGCGGCGAGCGGGTCGGCGGTGCTGAGCTCCAGCGCCCACGACTTCCCGAAGCGGCGCCCGGGGAGCACGAACGTCACGTCCTCGTGATGGCCGTTGATGAGCAGGAGGAAGGAGTCGTCGACGATCTGCTCGCCGTGGCGGCCGCGGTAGGGGAACTCCTGCCCGTTGAGGAACAGGCCGATGACGTTGCCGTTCTGCTGCCAGTCGCGCTGCGTCATGCGCCGGCCGTCGGGCCGGAACCACCACGCGTCCGGCAGCCCCTGCCCCAGCGTGCCGGTCGCGTCGCCGGTGAGGAAGTGGCGGCGGCGGAAGACCGGATGGTCGTGGCGCAGCCGGATGAGCCGCTTCGTGAACTCCTGCAGAGCCCGGCCGTGCTCGTCGATGTCCCAGTGAAACCACGAGATCTCGTTGTCCTGGCACCAGGCGTTGTTGTTGCCGTGCTGCGTGCGCGCGAACTCGTCGCCGCCGAGCAGCATCGGCACGCCCTGGGAGAGCAGGAGCGTCGTGAGGAAGTTGCGCTGCTGGCGCTCGCGCAGGGCGATGATCTCGGGGTCGTCGGTCGGGCCCTCGTGGCCGCAGTTCCACGAGCGGTTGTCGTCCGTGCCGTCCTTGTTGTCCTCGAGGTTGGCCTCGTTGTGCTTCTCGTTGTAGGAGACGAGGTCGGCGAGCGGGAAGCCGTCGTGGGCGGTGATGAAGTTGATCGAGGCGAACGGCTCGCGGCCGTCCTCCTTGTAGAGGTCGCTCGATGCCGTCAGCCGGTTGGCGAAGTCCGCGACGCTCGCCTCGCCGCGCCAGAAGTCGCGCATCGTGTCGCGGTAGATGCCGTTCCACTCCGTCCACAGGACGGGGAAGTTGCCGACCTGATAGCCGCCGGGGCCGACGTCCCAGGGCTCGGCGATGAGCTTGACCTGCGACAGGACCGGGTCCTGGTGGATCGTGTCGAAGAACGCGCTGAGGCGGTCGACGTCGTAGAGCTCGCGGGCCAGGGCACTGGCGAGGTCGAAGCGGAAGCCGTCGACGTGGCACTCGATGACGAAGTAGCGCAGCGAGTCCATGATGAGCCGCAGGACGCTCGGGTGGACGGGGTTCAGGCTGTTGCCCGTGCCCGTGAAGTCCATGTAGAAGCGCTGGTCGTCGGGCATGAGCCGGTAGTAGCTCTTGTTGTCGACGCCCTTGAAGGACAGCATCGGCCCGAGGTGGTTGCCCTCGGCCGTGTGGTTGTAGACGACGTCGAGGATGACCTCGATGCCGGCCTTGTGCAGCGCCTTGACCATGCCCTTGAACTCGCGGACCTGCTCGCCCTTGAAGCCCGTCGCGGCGTACTCGGCGTGCGGCGCGAGGTAGCCGATCGAGCTGTAGCCCCAGTAGTTGCTCAGCCCCTTGTCGACGAGGAAGTGCTCGTCGGCCTTGTGGTGGACGGGCAGCAGCTCGACGGCCGTGACGCCGAGCTCCTTGAGGTAGGCGATCGCCGGCTCGGAGGCCAGGCCGCCGTACGTGCCGCGCAGGTCCTCGCGGACCTCGGGGTGGAGTTTCGTGAAGCCCTTGACGTGGGCCTCGTAGATGACGGTCTCCGTCCAGGGCGTACCGAGCAGACGGTCGCCCTCCCAGTCGAAGCCGGGGTCGACGACGAGCGACTTCGGGATCGCCTCGGCGTCGTCCTCGTCGTCGGCCTCGAGGTCGGCGACGTCGGTGTCGTCGGGGATGTAGGGCAGCGTGCTCGCCTTGTCCCAGAGGATCTCGCCCTCGATCGCCTTCGCGTACGGGTCGATGAGGAGCTTGCAGGGGTTGAAGCGGTGGCCCTCCTCGGGCTCGTACGGCCCCCAGACGCGGTAGCCGTAGCGCTGGCCGGGGCCGACGTCGGGCAGGTAGCAGTGCCAGTTGTAGGCCGTGCGCTCGCGCAGCTCGATGCGCGTCTCGTTGTCCTCGGCGTCGAAGAGGCACAGCTCGACGCGCTCGGCGTTCTCGCTGAAGATGCTGAAGTTCGTCCCGCGGCCGTTCCACGTCGGGCCGAGCGGGAACGGGCGGCCGGGCCAGACCTCGATGGCGCTCTCGGTGCTCATCGGACGAGCGCCCCCGAGCGCGCGCCGACGACGACGGCGCCGTCGCGCAGCGCGGCCACGCCGGCGACGAGCACGATCTCGCCGTGGCCGTTCAGCGGCAGCGGCTGGGTCTCCGCGGAGAAGTTGCAGCACAGGCGATACGGGCCGCGGTCGACCGTGAGCCAGCGGGATTCTTCGTCGAACATCGTGGTGACCTCGTCGGGTGGGAGCGCGCGGCGCACGCGCAACAGTGTCGCGTAGAGCTCCTGCAGATCGGCGTCGCCCGCGCGCGTGAGCTTGGAGCGCTCGAACGTCGCGGGGTCCTGCGGGTCGGGCACCTCCTCGCCGGCGAACTGCGCGAAGGCCGCGAACTCGCGCCGGCGCCCGTCGCGCGTCGCCGTCGCGATCTCCTCGTCGATGTGGTCGGAGAAGAACTGAAACGGCGCCGGCTCGCCGTACTCCTCGCCCATGAAGAGCATCGGCGTGAAGGGCGACAGGAGCGTGCAGAAGGCCGCCAGCGGGCGCGCCTCGGCGGGCAGGCGATCGCCGAGCGCGCGGTTGCCGACCTGGTCGTGGTCCTGGTCGAAGACGACGAACTGCTCGGGCGGGCGGTCGTCCGCCGGCAGCCCGAAGCGCCGCTTGCGGAACTCCGAGTAGCCGCCGTCGTGCACGAACGGGCGGTGGTAGGCCTTGGCGAGGTCGGCGACGGTGCCGAACTCCGCGTACCAGCCGTCGCGCTCGCCGGTGAGCAGCGCGCGCAGCGCGTGGTGGAAGTCGTCGGCCCACTGCGCGTCGTGGCCGAAGCCGCCCTGCTCGGGCGGGCGGATGACCTTCGGGTCGTTCAGGCCGGACTCCGTGATGATCAGCGCGCCCGGCCGCGCGGCGTGCACGCGCGTGGCGATCGCCTCCAGGATCGAGATCGCGCTCTGGTCGAAGATCGCGTGGATCGCGTCGAGGCGCAGGCCGTCGACGTGGAAGTCGCGCACCCAGCCCTCGGCCGACTGCAGGACCCACTCGCGCACCGGGTCGCAGTACGCGTCGTCGTAGTTGATCGCCTGGCCCCAGAACGTCGAGTACTTCTCGGTGAAGTACGGGCCGAAGGCGGCGAGCGCCTTGTTGCCCGAGGCGCCGACGTGGTTGTAGACGACGTCGAGGACGACGCCCAGCCCGGCGCGGT
>DATJEE010000044.1:0-22765 GCA_035496995.1 Solirubrobacteraceae bacterium
CGATCCCCAGCCGCGCGACCTCGAGCTCGAACTCGGCGATCTCGGGCGGGATGCGCTTGAAGAGGCCGAAGTCGAGGAACGCCATGCGGCCGTCGTCGAGCAGCAGCGAGTTGCCGGGGTGTGGGTCGCCGGAGAACTGCAGGTGGCGGTACATGCAGCCGAAGTAGAAGCGGAAGATGATCTCGCCGAGGCGGTCGCGCTCGGCCTGCGGGAGCTGCTTGAGCGCCTCGAAGCCGCGGCCCGTGACGAACTCGGTGACCAGGACCTTCTCGCGGCTGAGGTCGCCGATCACGCCGGGGACGACGATGAACGGGTGGTTGCGGAAGATCCGGGCCAGCGCGCGCTGGTTCTGCGCCTCGAGCTCGTAGTCGAGCTCCTCGTCGATGCGCGAGCGGATCTCGTCGCCCATGGCCTTCGGATCCAGGCCGGGCGCGACGCTCTTCATGAGCCACAGGATGATCCCGAGGTTCTGCATGTCGGCGCGGACGGCCTGCGCGACGCCGGGGTACTGGACCTTCACCGCGACGTCGCGGCCGTCGTGCAGCCGCGCGCGGTAGACCTGGCCGATCGACGCGGCGGCGAGCGGCACGGGGTCGAACGTCTGGAAGACGTCCTCGATGCGCTCGCCGTACTCGCTCTCGAGGACCTTCTTCATGTCCTTCCAGGCGACCTTCGGCGCCGCGTCGCGCAGCTCGGCGAGCTTGGCCTGGAACTCCTCGCGGTACTCCTCGGGGACGAGGCCGACGTCGAGGAACGACATGACCTGGCCGAGCTTCATCGCGGCGCCCTTCATCGTGCCGAGGGCGGCGACGATCTGCTCGGCGGTCTCGAGCTGGCGCTTGGCGAGCGCGCGCTGCTTGCCCTCGTCCGTGCGCGCCATGTTCGTCGCGCGCGTCCCCATCTGCTTGGCCGCCTGCGTCGCCGCGAGCTTCCCGACCTTCGAGGAGCGGCTCAGGCGCGAGGTCGGGATCGCGTCCTTCTTCGCCATGTCCGTCCTCTACCCGCGCTCGACGCGCGAGCCGGGCACGATGTCGTCGCGGCCGTCGGCCCAGCGCACCCACGCCTTGTGGCCGCCGTCGTAGTCGTCGCCCCAGACGACGAGCGTGGCCGGCTCGCCCATGACGACCACCTGCTCGTCGCCCTCGGGGTCCAGGCCGCGCCAGACGCGGATGAAGGCGTTGTGCTCCCACTCGTCGCCGATCGTCGTGGGCTCGGTGTGGCCGGGGTGGACGACGGTCGCGGGATCGAGCTGCATGAGCCGGTCCATGATCGAGGCCTTGATGTCGTCGTAGGACGTGCTCAGCTGCGCGCGCACGCCGCCGATCGAGCCCTTGAAGAGCGTGTCGCCGGTGAAGACGTGGCCCGGGATCGTGAAGTTCAGCATGCCCTTCGTGTGCCCCGGCGTGTGCAGCGCGCCGACGTCCAGGCCGCCGATCGTCAGCGGCTCGAAGTCGTGCGCCTCGACCGGCTCGTCGGGGTGCGCGAGGATCGTGATGTCCGGGTAGCGCGACGTGACCTCGTCGATCGCGCAGACGTGATCGTGGTGATGGTGCGTCAGCAAGAGATGCGTGACGTCGATGTCGTGGCGCTCGGCGGCGGCGAACAGCGGCGCCATCGGGCCGCCCGCGTCGACGAGGAACCCGGGGCCACCGGGAGCGGCGGCGACGAGGTAGGAGTTCGTCAAGAACCCGTCCGACATGGTGCGTTCGATGACCATGAGGCCCAGGGTACTGTGTGGATATGGCCGCCCCCGCACTCATCCACACCTGCTATCGCATCGGCGACATCGACCGCTCGGTCGCGTTCTACGAGGCCCTCGGCTTCGAGGAGCTCAGCCGCAAACCGATCCGCGACGAGGCGATCAACGTCTTCATGGGCCTCCCCGGCGACGGCCCGCGCCTCGAGCTGACGTACAACCACGGCGTGTCGGAGTACGAGCTCGGGACGGGCTACAACCACATCGCGATCACCGTCGCGGACATGGCGGGCGCGCTGGAGAACCTCTCCGGCCAGGGGATCGAGCCCGAGAAGCCGCCCTACCGCATCCGCGAGGGCGGCTCGCTGCTGTGCTTCGTCCGCGATCCGGACGGCTACCGGATCGAGCTCATCGAGCGGGGCTGACCGCCGTGAAGCAGAACTGGATGCACGCGAAGTAGAACTCGCCCCGCTCGCCGAGCGAGCGCTGCTCGGCCGCCCACGACTCGGCGTCGTCCTCGTCGACGCCGTTGTGCCCGGGAACGAAGCTCCGGATCATCGACGCGGTCGCGGGGCCGTAGCGCTCGGCGTCGAATTCGGCGGTGGCAAAGCTGTGGCCCTCCATCTCGACGTGCTCGAAGCCGGCCGCCCGCATGGCGGCCGCGAGCCGGGATGGCAGCGCGGGGTGCACGAGGTGCTCATCCCAGGCGCCCAGCACGCGCTCCATGCGCGCGGCGTCGGCCGAGTGCCAGGAGACCGTCCGCCAGTCGACGTCCCACACGACCGCCCGGCCGCCGGGCCGCAGCGCCCGGCGCAGCTCGCCGAGCGCGGCCGCCACGTCCGGTACGTATTCGAGCACCTGCACGCACAAGGTCGCGTCGAACGTCGCGTCCTGCACCGGCAGGGCGGTCGCGTCGCCCTCGCGGAACTCGACGTTGTCGTGTCCTTCGCACCGCCGCGCGGCAAGGGCGAGCATCTGCGGGCTGCCGTCGACACCGACGACCGCGCCGTCCGGCCCGACCTCCTCCAGCAGCTCGGCGCAGTAGAACCCCGGGCCGCAGCCGACGTCGAGGATGCGCTCGCCGGGGGCGGCGCCCAGGGCGGCGCGCACGAGGCGCCGCCTGCGCACCGAGTCGCCGATCCGGTACAGCGCCTCGAGCCGCTCGCCGGTCCGCGCGTCGAATGGGAGCCCGCCCACGCGGGCAGCTTTGCACGCTGTGCTCAGCCGCGTGATGGTCAGGGCACGACAGGCGGGGGCGGCGCGGGTGCCGTGGCCGTCGGGTCGAGCGCCGGGTCCGGCGCGGGCGTGGTCGCGGTCGGGTCGAGCGCGGGGTCCGGCGCCGGGGTGGTGGTCGTCGCGGGGGTCGTCTGCGTCGTGGACGTCGTCGTCTCGGTGGTCGTCGTGTCGGTGGTCGTCGTCTGCTGCTCGCTGCCGGCGTCGAACAGCGTCGTGTGGCGGAACGGCGCGCCGTGCAGCTCGCGCGCGCGCTCGGGGGGCAGCGCCGCGTGGCCGCTCGGCGCCTGCGGCAGGCTGCGCACCGCCGAGACGAGGGTGCCCCGCTCGCCGGGCTGGATCGGCCGGTAATCGCCGTGCGGCCACCACAGGAACGCGACGAGCCCGCAGGCGGCGGCGGTGCCGAGCACGAGGCCGCCGCGGCGTGCCGGGTGCTTGCCCGACCAGCCCCACGCGCTGGCCCCGGCGCGCCGGCCCACGCGGCCGAACGTGTAGAGCATGCCCATCAGCGGGAGCAGGAGGACGAGGATCTCGACGATGTTCAGGATGCCCTTGCCGGTGCGTCCGCTGGAGAGGTCGGGGCCGACGCGGGAGTAGTGGACGGCGAACGAGTCGTAGCCGGTTGCGAAGGCGCGCGGCGCGTGGATGAGCATCACGACGAACAGCACCGCGATCACCGGCACGACCGTGAAGACATAGCCCGTCACGGCCCGCCGCACCCAGGGCTTGAGCTCGGTGACCTGCGGATCGGGCTCGCGGCCCGGGATGAGCCGGCGCAGTACGGGCTTGATGCGCGTGAGCATGTCCGGCACGCCGGTGAGGTCGCTGATGATGTAGAAGCCGTCGAGGCGCAGCAGCGGCAGCGACTGCTGGGTGATCGCGAACGTCTGGATCACGACGAGCAGCAGCAGCGCCTCGAAGCCGGTGAGCGCATAGATCCCGGCGACGGTGAGCGCGAAGATCGCGTTGAAGTACATCCCGCCCAGATCGGCGCGCAGCCGGCCGCCCTTGCCGAGCCGGTAGGCATCGGTGATGTCCGTGTAGAAGGCGGGCCAGACGATGTAGATGCCGACGCCCATGACGCCCGGCTTCGCCCCGCCGTAGCGCGTCCCGGTGGCGTGCCCGATCTCGTGGAACGCGGTGGCGAGGACCACGCCGCCGAACAGCAGGAACATGAGCGACGGGTCGTAGATGACCTTGCGCAGGCTCTGGCTGATGCCGTGCACGCCGAAAAGCCAGGCGTCGAGTGCGACGAACGCCAGTACGACGGCGATGACGACGGGCGGCAGGAACAGCGGTTTGAAGATCGTCGTGATGGCCCGCACGACGCCGTCGGGCACGACGCGGGTGCGGAACTTCAGCGCCAGCAGCGGGTCGACCTTCTCGATCGCCGGCGACGATCCGTCGCGGGCGGCGACGACGCCCAGCGGGCGCAGCTGCTCGTCGAGCAGCGCGGCGACCACCTCCGGCTCGACCTGGCGCTCGATCCGGTCGCTGTAGCGCTGCGCGAGCTCGGCCTCGTCGGCCTTGCCGTCGACGACCTCGGCCAGCGCGTAGAGCATCGGCGGCATCTGCACCATCTGTCCGTCGCTGCGGCGCGCGATGTACGGCGCCTCCTTGAAGCCCGAGTCCTCGAAGCGCCCGACGAGCTCGATCCCCTCGGCCAGCCGCGGCGGCGGGGCGGGGGCAGCGGGGGCGGTGTTCGCTGACGGCGTGCGGCCGGTCTCGGGCGTGATCAGCGCGGGCGCCTGCTCGGCGGTCGGCGGCTCACCCTCGGGTGTCTGGTCGGGCGCGACGCCCGGAGGCGCGCCCGCGCGCGCGGGCGCGGACTCCATCACGGTCGTGGGCGCCTCCTCCGGCGCGGAGGATGTGGCGCCCCGGTCGGCGTCGTCGGAGTCGGAGGACATGTGCGAAGGGGGTTGCGCCCAGAACGAGGGGCGGCCGGATGGCCGCCCCTCGCGCACGGCGCGTTCGGGGTGCGTGCGCTAGTTGCCCTGCGTGATGTCGGCGGTCTGCGTCGCGTCGGCGTAGGCGACGGAGTTGTCCGACAGGACGTTCGCGGCGACGGCGGCGTTCACCGGTGCCGCGAGGTTGGCGCTGATGAGCGACATCGCGGCGCGCTCCGGCAGCTCCTCGCCGGCCAGCTCGTTGAGATCCTCGCGCGTCAGGGGCTTGTACTCGGTCATGTGCAGCTCCTCCTCTAGTTGGACTGCGTGATGTCGACGTCCTGCGTGGCGCTCGCGTACGCGACCGAGTTGTCGGACGCGACGTTCAGCGCGGCGGCCAGGTTCACCGGGGCGGCGACGTTGGCGTTGATGAGCGACATGGCGGCGCGCTCGGGGAGCTCCTCGCCGGCCATCGCGTCGAGGTCCTCGCGGGTCAGGGGCTTGTACTCGGACACGAAAAAGGCTCCTCTAGTTGGACTGGTCGATCGGGGTCGTCTGCGCTGCGTCGGCGTAGGCGATCGCGCCGTCGGAGAGCACGTTCGCCGCGACCGCGGCGTTGATCGGGATCGCGATGTTCGCGTTGACGAGCGACATCGCCGCCCGCTCGGGCAGCGCCTCGCCGGCGAGCTCCTCGAGCTCCTCGCGCGTCAGCGGTCGATGGCCTGTTTCCTCGGTCATGGCGTGTCCTCCTGGGGGTCGGGGGCCTCGGTCGGCGGAGCGCCCGGAGCGTCGCGGCCGGCGGTCTCGCCCTGCACGACGGTGTGGCTCGAGTGCGCCTCGGTGCGTGTGACACGGGCGTTCTCAGCCCTGTTGATCGCGATGACCGCATCGATGTCGGCGACGATGTTCACGCCACCGTCGTTGCGTCTCACCCGCTTGCGAACCACCTTGTGCATGGAGATTTGGCTTCCCGGGTGGCACCGGCGGTCAAACCCCGGCGACGTGTTCGTCAAACGCATTTGACGGGTAGCGCCGCGTGGCATGAGCGACGACCTCGCGCCGATGTCCGAGCTCTGCCGGCGTGCCCAGGGCGACGAGAGCGCGGGCGATGCGCTGCGTGCCCTGACGGCGCTGCGCGCCCGGCTCACCGAGCTCGAGCGCGACCACGTCGCGGACATGCTCGCCGGGGGCGCGACCTGGACGCAGGTCGCCGAGCCGCTCGGCATCACCCGCCAGGCCGCGCACCATCGTCACCGCGACGCCAGGCGCCGGCTGCCGGCGGCGGCGGACGCGAGCGCCGAGGTCCAGCGCGTCCTCGTCACCGGCGTCGCGCGGGGCACGGTCCGCCTCGCGCGCCGGGAGGCGGCCGCGCTGGGGGCGACGGCCGTCGGCACGGAGCATCTGCTGCTCGCGCTGACGTGCACCGCGCCCGAGCCGGTCGCACGCGCGCTGCGCAGCGCCGGCATCGACGAGCACGCCCTGCGCACCACCCTGCAGCCGACGATCTGCGGCGACGAGCCCGGTCAGCAGGGCGGCTTCACGCGACATGCACGGGAGGTCCTGGAGGGCTCGCTGCGGGAGGCCGTCACGCGCGGCGACGGCTACATCGGCGCCGACCATCTACTGCTCGCACTGCTGCGCAATCCGGCCGGGGGCGCGGCGCAGACGTTCGACGCGCTCGGCGTCGAGCCAGGCGCCATCTTCGCCACCCTCGCCGGCCGCTCCTGACGCGACGCCCCGTTTGCCGGGGCAACGGGCCGGGAAGCTCAGGTCCCATCACCGTCGACCTTCGACCCTTCGGAGACCCCATGCGCCGCGTGCTCGTGCTCGCCACGACGTTCACCCTCTGCCTCGCCATGCCCGCCGTGGCCGGAGGGCCCAACAACGTGGTCCTGGCGTCCCCGACCGCCGACGGCGCCCAGTTTCATCGCTCGAGCGTGAAGGTCGGGTCGACCGCCGCCAAGACCGTCGACTCCACGAACCTCGCCTCCGCCAACCCGCACGACTGCACCGGTTGCGAGGGCATCGCCGTCGCCTACCAGGCGATCATCGTGACGGGCGATCCGACCGACGTCAGCCCGACGAACGCCGCCGTCGCCGTCAACTCCAACTGCACGAGCTGCGGGGCCTTCGCGTACGCCTACCAGTTCGTCGTCAGCGCCGACCGCGGGACGCATCTCAGCCGTGCCGGGCGTGACCGCGTCGCCGCGATCCGCACCGCGGCGGCCGAGGCCGTCGACGCCGGGCTGCCCTACGACCAGCTCGACGCGAAGCTCCAGGCGCTCGCCGCGGACTTCAAGGCCGCGGTCGTCGACGACCTCGAGCACACTGGCGCGAGCCCGCAGCCCGCGACCCCCGACGCCGACGTCGACGAGGCGCCCGCGGGCACGTAGCGCCGGAGCGACGGGGGCCGGCTCTAAGCTCCCGGCCATGATCGCCACCCCGCGGAGCTGAGCACGGTGGCGGAACGCCGCACCGCCGTCATCGACATGGGCTCCAACTCCTTCCGGCTCGTCGTCTTCACGGCGGCCGACGGGTGGTGGAAGCGCACCGACGAGATCTACCTCGCCGTGCGGATCGGGGAGGGTCTGGACGCCACCGGCAAGCTCGGCACCAAGCCGATCAAGCGCGCGCTGCAGGCGGCGGAGGTCTTCGCGCACTTCCTCAAGGCGATGGGGATCGGCAGCGAGGACATCCAGGCCGTCGCGACGAGCGCGATCCGCGACGCCTCCAACCAGGCCGAGTTCCTCGCGCGGGTGCAGGCCGAGACGGGCCTGGAGGTGCGGGTCCTGTCGCGCGAGGAGGAGGCGACGTTCGGCTACCTCGCCGCGGTGAACTCCATGACGCTCACCGACGGCGCCGTGCTCGATCTCGGCGGCGGCTCGCTGCAGCTCGTCGAGGTCCAGAGCCGCCATCCTGGGCGCCTGGGCTCGTGGCCGCTGGGCGCCGTGCGCATGACCGAGCACTTCCTCTCCGACGACGACGAGGCGCCGAAGAAGGCGCGCAAGGCGCTGCGTGCGCACGTCACCGCGATGCTCGAGGCCGAGGCCGACTGGCTGCCGCGCAGCGGGCGGCGGATCGTCGGCATCGGCGGGACGATGCGCAACCTCGCGGCGGCCGCCCAGGCCGAGGCCGGCAGGCCCTCGACGGGCGTCCAGGGCTACGCGATCGAGCGCGCGGCGCTCGACGCGCTCATCGACCGCATGAAGTCGATGCCCGCCGAGGAGCGTGCGTCGATCAAGGGCATCAAGTACGCCCGCGCCGACCTCATCCTCGCCGGCGCGCTCGTCGTGCAGGCCGTCATGGAGTACGGCGGCTTCGAGGCGATCGAGGTCACCGAGGCGGGCCTGCGCGAGGGCATCTTCTTCAGCTCCTACCTCGACGGCGACCCCCCGCTGTTCGACGACGTCCGCAGCGCGAGCGTCCTGACGCTCGCCGCGCGCTACCACGTCGACCCCGCGCACACCGAGCACGTCGCGCGCCTCGCGCTCGGGCTCTTCGACGAGCTCGCCGCCGCCGGCCTGCACGAGGGGGACCGCTGGGAGCGGGAGCTACTGTTCTCCGCCTGCGTCCTGCACGACATCGGCATGTCCGTGGATTACGACGACCACCACAAGCACTCGCGCTACCTCATCCTCAACGCCGGCCTGGCGGGCTTCGCCCCGCGCGAGGTCGCGCTCATCGCCCAGGCCGCGCGCTACCACCGCAAGGGCATGCCGGACTTCGGTGAGCTCTCGCCGCTGGCCGAGGACGGCGACGAGCAGCGCCTCGACCGCCTCGCGATCCTCCTGCGCCTCGCCGAGGACCTCGAGCGCAGCCGCGACCAGAGCGTCCGCGCCGCGCACGTCGCCGCCGACGACGGCACCGTGCGCCTCGAGCTCGAGGCCGACGGCGCGGCGAGCGTCGAGCGCTGGGCCGCCCAGCGCGAGGTCGAGCTCTTCGACCGCGCCTTCGGCAGGCGCCTGAAGGTCGAGGCATTGGCATGACTGCGCATTGCTCGACCGTGGCCGCCGTCGGGCCGGAAGGCCGGTCCTCGCAATGAGCCTCACCCAGGGCCGCGGCCCGCTCGCCGGCAGGGCCGCGTCGGCGACGACGAACTACACGATCGAGGCGCCCGCGCACAAGATCCTGTTCGAGCCCGACGCCCGCCGCCTGCGGGCGTTCGTCGGCGACACGGTCGTGCTCGACACGACGCGCGCGCAGCTCCTGCACGAGACCGGCATCCGGCCGGTCGCCTACGTGCCGCTGGAGGACTTCGACACGACGCTCATGGAGCGCACGGAGACCTCGACGCACTGCCCGTTCAAGGGCGACGCCTCGTACTGGACGGTGCGCGTCGGCGACAACGTCCGCTACGACGCGATCTGGGCCTACGAGGAGCCGATCGAGGAGGCCTCCTGGCTGCGCGGCTACGCGGCGCTCGCCTTCGACCGCGCCGACCGCTGGATGGTCGAGGACGAGCCCGTCGTCGCGCGCCTGCGCGACCCCTACCACCACGTCGACGTCCACGTCAGCTCGCGCGCGGTCCGCGTCACGGCCGGCGGCGAGCTCATCGCCGAGACCGCCCGCCCGACGCTCGTCTTCGAGACGAGCATGCCGGTGCGCGCCTACATCCCGCGCACGGACGTCGTCGCCGGGCACCTGCAGCCGAGCAACACGACCTCGACCGACGCCTACATCGGCGCCGCGATCTACTGGCACGTCCACATCGGCGGCGAGCGCCACGAGGACGCGGCCTGGAGCTACGAGCTGCCGCGCGCGGAGGCGATGCGGATCGCCGGCCTCGTGTGCTTCGAGGGCGACGGCATCACCGTCGAGCTCGATTAGGGCAGCTGCTCGGCGAGCTGCGTCCCGGCGCTCGCGTCCAGGCCCTCGGGGCTGCGGCGGAAGTCGACCGCCGGGACCGTGACGAGCCCGCCGTCGTAGACGACGGCGAAGTGCTGGTTGAACGGCGCCGGATCGGCGGCGCCGGCGTTCAGCGCGAGCTGCGAGCCGCGCTCGGCGATCGTCTTCGTGAGCTTGCGGAAGAGCGCCAGGCCGGTGTCGTCGAAGGCGAACAGCGTCACCGGCCTGCCGGTCGACTGGTCGGTGCCCTGGCGCGCCTCGCGAATGCTCGTGCCGCTGATCGCGACGTCGTCGTCGAGGACGTAGAACCGCGTCGTCGAGCCGTCGGCGGCGACGACCGCCGTCCCGGGCCGGACCTCGAGGACCTGCGCGCCGGCGGCCTGGGCGAGCGCGGCCGAGCGGGTCGCGGCGGCCTTGCCGATCACCCGCCGGCGCGCGGGATCGACGGCGAAGAACAGGCTGCCGGAGCGGCCGTTGTCGGCCTCGATCGCGGCCGGGCGGCGCGCCGCGCGCACGACGGCGTCGTAGAGCGACAGCGCGCCCCTGCGACCGGCCTCGGGCCCCCCGGTGACGCGCGCGTCGGCCGGCGCGGGGCGGCCGTCGGGGCCGATGACCTTCGTCTCCCAGTCGTAGAACTGCAGCCTGCGGACCTTCGCGTCGAGGACGGGATCGTCCTTGCCGCCGAACGTCGACTCGGCGGAGTGCTTGCCGCGCTGGAATGCGATGACGGTGGCGACCGTCGCGAGGACCGCGATCGCCGCGATGACGTAGAACCCGCGGTTGGTCATGCGCGGCGGCGCGTCAGCGCGGGCGCGCGGAGCTCTGCGCGTCGTCCTCGCGGGGCGCGCCGACCGGGATCATCGTCGTCTGCGTCGCGACGGCGTCGATCATCTCGGCCTCCTCGGCTTCCTTCTCCTCGAGGTGGTCGCCGTCGCAGAGCACGCGGAAGTTGCCCGTGACGCCGCCGTCGGCGTGGATCGTGATCCCCGGGAGGACCTCCTCGCCCTCGTCGAAGCCGAGCCGCTCCATGTCGAAGTGCGCCAGCCCGATGCCGTGCGCCGTGTGCGTCGGGTTCTCGCGGTCGTGCGAGTTCAGCGCGATCTGGAACGCGCGCAGGTTCTTCGCGACCTTCGACGTGTCGGTCATCGCGTTTAACGGTAGCGGGAATCGAGCAGGACGCCGGGGTTCAGCAGGCCGGCCGGGTCGACGGCCGCCTTGGCGGCCCGCAGCGCCGCGGCGAACGGCTCGGGGCGCTGGCGGTCGTACCACGGCCGGTGGTCGCGGCCGACGGCGTGGTGGTGCGTGATCGTCCCGCCGGCGGCCTGCAGCGCGTCCGTCACGGCGGCCTTGATCTGCGCCCACTGCTCGAGCTCCTCGCCGCGGCGCGCCGGCGCGAGGACGGTGAAATACGGCGCCGGGCCGTCGGGGTAGACGTGCGAGATGCGGCACGTGATCCGCCCGGCCGGCCCGACGAGCGCGGTCGCGGCGGCGGTCACCGCGGCGTGCAGCGCGCCGAAGCGCTCCCACGTGATCGCCGTCTCGAACGTCTCCGAGAGGATCCCCATCGCGACGAACGCGTCGCGCAGGTAGGGCGCGCGGAAGAACGCCGTCCGCCACGCGCCGACGGCGTCGCCGCCGCCGCTGCGTCCCCGGCGCAGCGCGCCCTCGTCCCACTCGCCGCCGGCCTCGGCGCAGAGGTGCAGGCCGCGGTCGAGCAGCTCGCCGACGGGCACGATGACCTCCGACGCGCCCTCGAAGCCGAGCACGAGCAGCGCGGCGGTACCGTCGCTGGCGCCGGTCATGCGGGCCTCCTCGGCGTCGATGAGGCGGCAGTTGGAGGGCCGCAGCCCGGACTGCGCGATCGCCCGCAGCGCCTCGATGCCGTCGGCGAACGTCGCGAAGCGCACCGCCGCGAGCGAGTGCGCCTGCGGGCGCGGGCGCACGCGGACCCAGGCCTCGGTGATGACCCCGAGGATCCCCTCCGAGCCGAGCAGCATCCGGTCGGGCGACGGCCCGGCGCCCGAGCCCGGCAGCCGGCGCGACTGCCAGGCCCCGGTCGGCGTCACGGCGCGGACGGACTCGACGAGGTCGTCGATGTGCGTCTCGGCCGTGGCGAAGTGCCCGCCCGCGCGCGTCGCGATCCAGCCGCCGAGCGTCGCGAGCTCGAAGGACTGCGGGTAGAAGCGCAGCGTGAGGTCGAGCGCGCGCAACTGCTTCTCGAGCGCCGGGCCGGTCGCGCCCGCCTGGATGCTCGCCGCGAGGGAGACCTCGTCGATCTGCAGCACGCGGTCCATCGCGCCGAGGTCGAGCGACAGCGCGCCGTCGAAGTGCTCCGGGACCTCGCACTGCACGCCGCCGCTGACGCTCGTCCCGCCGCCGTAGGGAACGACGGCGACGTTCGCGGCGCCCGCCCACTCCAGCAGCGCCTCGACGTCGCGCTCGCCGCGCGGCCGCGCGACGACGTCGGGCGGGTGGTCGAACTGCCCGCGGAAGCCGCGCACGACGTCGGCGTACGAGCTGCCCCAGGCGTGCGAGGCGCGCGCGTGCGCGTCGGCCGCGCAGATGGCGGCGAGCGCGGCGGGGGGCGCGACGCGCGGCGCGGGCAGCACGACGTCCTCGAGCGCGACCGGCGCGCGCACGTCGCCGCCGGCGATCCGCAGGTGCTCCTCGAGGCCGGGCGCCGCCGCCCGCAGCTGCTCCGGCGACCAGGCGTCGTCCTCGTAGCCCCACCCCCAGTGCTTGCGCCGGCGCATGGAGCGCCACGGTAGTCCAGTACGCGATAGTCCGGGCGTGTCCGCGCGCGTGCTGATCTTCACGGCCTCGATCGGCGCCGGCCACGACCTGCCGGCGGAGGTCCTCGCGACCGCGCTGCGCGCCGAGGGTGCGACGGTCCAGATCGCCGACTTCCTCGAGATCGGCGGGCCGGTGGCGCGCGCGATCATCGGCGGCGCCTCGTCGCTGGAGACGCGCGCGGGCAACATCGCCTTCGACGCGGGCTACTTCCTCGGGACGCGCTATGCGCCGGCGCGGCGCGTCGGCTCGCGCGTCATCGAGCTCATCGCGCGCCGCCGCGTGCAGGCGTACATCGCCGCCAACCCCGCCGACGTCATCGTCTCGACGTACCCGATCACGACGGAGCTGCTCGGCCGCATGCGTCGCGCCGGGCTGCTCGGCGTCCCGGTCGTCGCGGCGATCACCGACCTCGCGGCGCTGAACTACTGGGCCCACCCCGGCGTCGACCTGCACCTCGTCACGCACCCGGAGTCCGAGCCCGAGGTCCGCGCGATCGCCGGCCCCGGCGCGCGGATCCAAGCCGTCCACGGCTTCTCCGACCTGCGCTTCACGACCCCGCCGTCGCGCGCGCAGGCCCGCGCCGAGCTCGGCCTCGACCCCGGCGCCGATGAGCGCCTCGTCGTCGTCTCCGGCGGCGGCTGGGGCGTCGGCGACCTGCGCGGCGCCACCGACGACGCGCTCGCCGCCGGCGCCGCGACGGTCATCGTCCTCGTCGGCCACAACGACGCGGCGAAGGTGCGCCTGCAGGAGGCCTACGCCGCCGACCCGCGCGTGCAGATCTGGGGCTTCACCGACCGCATGGTCACGCTGCTCGCCGCGGCCGATGTGCTCGTGCACTCGACCGCCGGCCTGACGGTGCTCGAGGCGCTGATGTGCGGCTGTCGCGTCATCTCCTACGGCTGGGCGCGCGGCCACATCCGCATCAACAACCGCGCCTACGAGCGTCTCGGGATGGTCGCGGTCGCGCGCGACCGCCCGGCGCTGGAAGCCGCGCTGCGCGACGCGCTCGCCGCGCCGCCGTCAGGCCCGAACGTCCCCGACCTGCCGCTCGCCGCCGGGCTCGTGCTCGCCCTCGCCGCCGACGGCCAGCCGGCTCACCCCCGGTGACGACGCGAGCACGGCGATGCCGGCGGTCACCATGACGAGCCCCGCGGTGATCAGCCCGGCGCCGCCCGCCGTCGCGCTCCAGCGCTCGCCGAGCAGCGCCGGCGCCAGCAGGACCGGCACGGCGACCTGTCCGCCGAGCACGATCGGCGCGACGCGCGCCGCCCCGCGGAGCTGGAGGGCCAGGCTCTCGGCGGCGAGCGCGGCGAGCGCGCCCGCGCCCGCGAGCGCGCACCAGACGGCCGTCTGGAGCACGTCCGGGAGCGCCCGCGCGGCCTGCGCGGCGCCGAGCACCCCGAGCGCGTCGGCGGCGACCGCCGACGCCAGCAGCGCGCCGGCGCCCGGGCGCCGCAAGACGAACGCGGCGAGCGCCATCGCCGCGAGCAGCACCCCGGCGATCGCGAAGGCGACGTCGTCGACATGCCGTCCGCGCGCCGGTGCGCCGAGCGCGATCGCCCCGACGCCGGCGATGATCGCGGCGACCGCCGCCAGCTCGCGCGGCCCGACGCGCTCGTGCAGGACGAATGCGCTGAAGCCCAGCAGGCCGAGCAGCCCGACGGCCAGGAGCGGCTGCACGAGCGTCACGGGGGCATGGCGCAGCGCGAGGACCTGCAGCGTGCCGCCCGCGAGGCCGAGCACGATCGACAGCGTCCAGCGCGGCCGCGCCGCGAGCCGGCGCAGCATGCCGAGCCCCGGCCGGCTCGCCGTCGGCAGCGCGCGCACCTCGAGCGCCTGCAGGACGTACGAGCACTCGAAGCACGCCGCGGCGGCGATCGCGAGCAGGGCGCCGGTCAGCATCGGCGGCAGCTTCGCATGAGGGCGGCGCTCGGCACCGCCGCCGGTCTCGCCTTGGCCTGGGCCGCGCCCGCGCCCGCCGCGCACGTCCCGCTGCTGTGCGACGTGCTCGGCATCGCGCGGCGCCTCGAGCTCGGCTCAGGCGCGGTCGGGCTGACCTTCGACGACGGTCCGCATCCGCAGGGCACGCCCGCCATCCTGCAGATCCTCGCGGCGGCAGGCGCGCAGGCGACGTTCTTCGTCGTCGGCGAGCAGGTGCGCCGCGACCCCGGCGTCGTGCGCGAGGTCGTCGCGGCGGGGCACCGGCTCGCGGTCCACGGCGACCGCCACCGGCTGCTGACGCTCGTCGGGCCGCGCGCGCTGCGCGCCGACCTCGACCACTGCGCGGAGCTCGTCGCCGAGCTCGGCGGCCGCCCCGCGGAGCGCTACCGCCCGCCGTTCGGCGTCTTCACGCCGGCGGCGCTGCTCGAGGCGCGCCGGCGCGGCTGGACGCCGCTGCTGTGGTCGGCCTGGGGGCGCGACTGGCGCGCCCGCGCGACGCCGCAGGCGATCGCCGGCGAGGCGACCCGTTCGACCGGGGAAGGCGACGTCGTGCTCCTGCACGACGCCGACCACTACTCGGCGCCGGGCTCCTGGCGCGCGACCGCCGCGGCGCTGCCGCGGGTGCTCGACGCGCTCGCCGCCCGCGGCCTGCGGGCGGTTGCCGTCTGAGCGGTGCTCACTCCTCGCCCGGGCGGTAGTACAGCGGCACGCACGAGTGGTTGGCGGCGACCCAGTCGCTGTTGGGCAGGTCGTCGCCGGTCTTGAAGATCCGGTGGCAGGGCTCGTCGTAGACGCGGCCCGTCGAGCGTTCGAGCCAGTCGAACACGATGTACTTGTAGAGCCCCGAGACCATGCCGTCGGGGAGCTCCAGCCGCGACGGGTACTGCGGGTCGAGCTCCGTGCGCGCGACCTCGTTCTTCCACGCGACGATCTCCGGCAGCCGCTCGATCTGCACGAGGCCGATCGCGGCGGTGAACTCGTTCATCCGGAAGTTCAGCCCCGGCTGGTCGTAGTCGGGCTTGGCGTAGTTGCGGTAGGAGCGGGCGAAGTCCAGCAGCTCGTCGTGGCGGGAGACGAGGACGCCGCCCTCGCCGGTGGAGATCGTCTTCGTCGCGTAGAGCGAGTAGATCCCGGCATCGCCGAAGGAGCCCGGCCGGCGGTCGTTCCAGACGGCGCCGTGGGCGTGCGCGCAGTCCTCGATCAGCTTGATGCCGCGGCCCGCGCAGAGCTCGGCGATCGCCGGCGCGTCGAAGGCGATGTGGCCGCCGATGTGGACGAGGAAGACCGCCGCGGGATCGTGGAGGTCGACGAGCCGCTCGACCTCGGCGAGCGACAGGCACAGGTCGTCGCGACGGCAGTCGCCGAACACCGGGGTCCCGCCGGCGGCGCGCACGGCCAGCGGCGTCGCGGCGAACGTGTTCGACGGCACGACGACGCTGCGCCCGCGCACGCCGGCCCACTCGAGGGCCGCGAGCGCGCCGCCGCTCCAGCTCGCGGTCGCGACGGCGCCGAGGTCGTTGTGCTGTGCCCAGGCGGCCTCGAAGCCCTTCGTCAGCTCGCCCTCGCTCCAGCGCCCGGAGTCGATGACGCCGTCCCAGAGCTCGTGCAGCCGTGCGCGATCGCGCGCGTCGAAGCCGATGGCGAAACGCCCGTAGGCGGGTGCGGTGGAGGTCAATGCTCTGCGGGCTCGGCGAGCGAGGGCTCGAGCGTGCGGCGCCGTCCGTCCTTGGCGGCGAGCAGCGCGAAGCCCGCTCCGGCGAGGCCGAGGGCCAGGAGGCCCGGATCCAGCGGTGAGAGGTCCAGCGCTCCGGTCGTCCGCGCCGGGATGAGCAGGATCGCGCCGGCCAGGGCGATGCCCCAGACGGCGATCCGCGCCCGCGTCGTCGCGGTCGAAGCCGTCGAGACGAGCGCGAGCACCGCGATGACGATCGCCGTGTGCTCGTCGTCGCCGGGCAGGCCGGCGGAGCTCAGGACGTACGCGTAGACGAGCAGCGCGAGCAGGCCGCCGAGCACGCCGCCGGCGCTGTGCAGCGTCATCCGCTTGGCGGGAACCGCGGCGGCGCGCGGTGCGGGCACGGGGGCGGGCTCGGGCGCGGCGGCAGCCGCGACCGCGGGCGCCGCCGCGACGGCCACGGCCGGCTTGCGCGCGGCGTCGGCCTTGTGCCAGGCGACGTAGCGCTCGACGCCCTCGGCAAACGAGGTGCTCGCGCGCCAGCCGAGCTCGCGCGCGGCGCGCTCGCCGCAGACGCGGGCGCCGGCGAAGTCGCCCGAGCGCCCCTCGACGTACGTGATCTCGACGTCGCCGACGGCGGCGCGGACGGCCTCGGCGATGTCCTTCACCGAGGTGTCCTCGTCGCTGACGAGGTTGTAGACGCGGCCTGCGGCCTCGGGCGCCAGTGCCCGCACGACGCCGTCGGCGAGGTCCGCGACGTAGACGAAGCGGCGCGTCTGCATGCCGTCGCCGGCGATCGTCAGCGGGTCGCCGGCGAGCGCCTTGTTGACGAAGATCGGCAGCACGGCGGCGGGCCGGGCGCGCGGGCCGTAGGGGATCCCGAAGCGCAGGATCGTCGTCGGCACGCCGTAGAGCTCGCTGTAGGAGCGGCAGTACATCTCGCCGGCGAGCTTCGTCGCGGTGTAGAGGTGCGACGGCAGCGCGAGCTGGGAGTCCTCGTCGACGTCGGGCTCGACGACGTCGGAGTAGACCCAGATCGTCGACGCGTAGATGACGCGCGCGCCGATCTCGCGGGCCGCCTCGAGGATGTTCAGCGTCCCGCGGGCGTTGAGCTCCTCCGACCCGGTCGGGTTCTTCGCGACGAGGCCGACGTCGGCGGCGGCCGCGAGGTGGACGATGACGTCGCAGCCCGCCGCGGCGGCGCGCAGCTCGTCGGGGTCCAGGAGGTTGCCGATGACGACGTCACGGTCGCCGTCGTAGGCCCAGGGGAGCATGTCGAACACGCGGGCCTCGTGGCCCGCGGCGATGAGCTGATCTACGACGTGCGAGCCGATGAAGCCCGATCCGCCTGTGACGAGCGCCTTCAACGCGTCGCGCTTCGCATCTCGGCGGCCGTTGCGGGCACGCGGGTGGTCTGGTCCATGGTGATGATGAGCTCCGGGACGGGGGGCGACGGGGTGCGTCGGGCAAGGGCAGTGTCCCATGCCGCGCCGCTTGCGTGTCGCGTGCCGACGATATCCGGGCGCGGCGGCGTGCGCCTGAACGCGTTGCGGCGATCTATCGTTGCCTGGATGAGGGCCCCCGCAATCCTCGCTCGCGGCCACTGGCCGGCCGACCGCGTGCTCGCGCGCTGGCACGAGGAGCACTACGAGCCGCCCGAGCATCACGCCGAAGCCGCCGACGCCGCGATCACCGCGCTGCGCGAGCGTGGCTCGCCGAGTCACGACGGGCTGTCGGCGCGGCTCGTCGCCCACGCCGAGGACGGCGATCGCCTGCTGCTCGACCTGCAGCCGGCGCGCTGGGCCCTGCGGCTCGTCGAGGGCGACGCCTCGCTGTCGATGGCGGCGCTCGCCGTCACGCGCGACGCCGACGGGCGCTGGCTCGCCGGCCGCCGCGCCCCGTGGCTGTCCTCCTGGCCCGGGCGCTGGGCGCTGGGCGCGGGCGGCGCGGTCGATCTCGGCGAGAGCCCCGCCGACACGCTGACGCGCGAGCTGCGGGAGGAGTGGGGCGTCGAGCCCGAGCGCCTGACCGTCGAGGCGCTGGTGCGCCTGCCGCACGAGCTCGTCATGGTCGTCGGCCTCGCCTGGCTGCCGGCCGGGGCCGAGGTCGCGATGGACGACGAGCACGACGCCTACGCCTGGTGGCCGGCCGACGTCGCCGAGTGGCCGCAGGAGGCCGACGAGCCGCTGCGGCGGATGGCGACGCTGCTGCAGGCGGGTCTGGCGTGAGGCGCCTGCTGACGTTCGAGCGCCTGAAGTGGGCGTCGCTGACGCACTCGGCGATCTACACGACGCTGCTGGTGGTCTGGCTCGTCCCCGGGCTGCACGGCTGGGAGATGGTCTTCGGGATGGCCCACGGGATCGGCTGGATCGCGATGTCGCTGACCTGCATCGCGGCGCTGCGCCTGCGCGTCATCGACATGCGCCTCGCGGTCGCCGTCGCCGTGCTCGGCGGGATCGGGCCGTTCATCGGCTCGATCGAGTTCGTGCGCCAGGGCCGCAGCGGCGCCGCCGCCGCTGGCGCCGCCGCCGCGACGCACGCGTAGCGGCCCGCCGGAGGAGGTCGCGCGCGGGTCGTTCAAGCCGATCGAACGACATGGCGCGCCGGGTCACGCCCAGGGTGCACACCCACGGAAGGCGCCCCGGTGCAGGCAGAAGGTCCCGAACACGGCAGGGCGACGGCGGCGGCGCTCGCGGACCTCTCCGACGACGCCCTTGTCCTCCGCGTGCGCGCCGGCGACACGCGGGCCTTCGCCGAGATCCACGCGCGCTACCGGGCGCCGCTGCTCGCGTTCGCCCGCGGGATCCTCGGCCGCCGCCGCGACGAGGCCGAGGACGTCATCCAGGACGCGTTCGTGCGCGCGTACTTCGGACTGCACGCGACGGACCGCCGGATCGCGCTCGGCCCGTGGCTCTACATGATCGTCCGCAACCGCGCGATCGACGAGCTGCGCCGGCCCGAGCGCACGGACCGCCTCGACGACGTCATGGCGGTCGCGGTGACGCTCGCGCCGGGCCCCGCCGAGCAGGTCGCCGGGCGCGACGCGCTGCGCCGGCTCGTCGCCGAGATCGGGCGCCTGCCCGCGCGCCAGCGCCAGGCGCTGCTCGCGCGCGAGTTCACCGGCCAGACCCACGCCCAGATGGCGCGGGCGCTGAGCACGACCGTCCCCGCGACGAAGTCGCTGCTCATCCGCGCACGGGCGAACCTCGCGCGCGAGCTGCGCGAAGCGCCTCCTCAGCCGAGCAGCTCGCAGCCGTGGGCCTCGGCGACCGCGGCGACGTGGACGAAGTCGGGCTCCGACGGCTCCGGCAGCGTTCGCGACAGCGCCGGCCTGCCCATCTCGCGGACGATCTCCTCGAAGCCGCCCGGCGTGAGGATGAAGAGCATCCGGCAGCCGGCGTCGCCGACGCTGTAGCGGTGGGGGATCCCGCGCGGACCGAAGGCATAGTCGCCGGCGTGGCACTCGATCGTCGTGTCGCCGACCTCGATCGTCACGTCGCCGTCGAGGATCCAGAAGGCCTCGTCCTCGCGGTGGTGGACGTGCAGCGGGGCCTGCGAGCCGGGCGGCTCGGTGACCTCGACGATCGTCATGAGCCCGCCGGTGTCGGCGGCTGTCGCCCGGATCACGGCGAGGCAGTCAAACCACCAGATCGCCTCGCCCTCGTCCGCGTGGACCGCAGTCGCGCTGAGCGCGGATGTGGTGTCGCTCGTCATGTTCGCTCCTGTTCTGTCGTGTGGGTATCGAAGGCCAGGAGCGAGATCGCGTAGCGCCAGGTCCCGCCGGCGTTGCGGCGCGCGACGCTGACGCCGTGCTCGGCGACGACGAGCGCCGTGGCTCGCGCCTGCACGACGCGGCGCGGCTCGGCGACGTACGTGAGGTCGCGGGCCCACAGCTCGCCGGCGACCCGCGCGATCTGCCTGCCGCCGCGCGCCTCGCCGGGCGCCCCGCAGCGCAGGAGGACCGCACCGTCCTCGAACAGCGCCGACAGCGCCGCGGGATCGCGGACGACGAGGGCATCCTCGAGGAGCTGCTCGAGCTCCT
Organism: Solirubrobacteraceae bacterium; assembly: GCA_035496995.1. GTDB lineage: Bacteria > Actinomycetota > Thermoleophilia > Solirubrobacterales > Solirubrobacteraceae > CADCVQ01. The sequence continues at coordinate 20,109 of DATJEE010000044.1, forward strand.
CCGGCGTTCGCGCTCCTGGTGTCATGGCGGCGAAGCTACGGGCGCCGGGCGGGCGCGGACATTCCACAAACCTGGTGTTCTCGTGCGGGCACTCGCCGCCTACGATCAGTGCCATGGCCGGCTACGCGAGGGAGCGTGCGAAGGATCGCGTCACCGAGCTGGCGACGCGCGGCCACGACCTCAAGACGTTCTGGCTGGAGTGCACCGAGGTCCTCGCGGGGACCGTCCCGCACTACTGGGCGCCGTGCTGGTTCACGCTCGATCCGGCGTCGCTGCTCGTGACGAGCCACTTCCAGGAGGGGCTGCCAGAGCTCCCGGCCGAATGGATGGCCGCTGAGTACTACGACGAGGACGTCCACAAGCTGGCCGACGTCGCGCGCTCGGAAGCCGGGATCTCCACGCTGCACGACGCGACCGGCGGGGACCCGTCGACGAGCCGGCGCTGGCACGAGAACATGACGATGGGCGGCGACCAGGAGCTGATCGCGGCGCTGCGCACGCCGACGGGCGAGGTCTGGGGCGCGCTCAGCCTCTACCGCGAGCCCGGCGAGGCGCTGTTCGATCGCGACGACCTCGCGTTCGTGCGCTCGCTCGTGCCGTCGCTCGCCGAGGGCGCGCGCCGCGCGCTGCTCGTCGGCGAGGCGTCGGACCCCGAGGGCCCGCAGTCGCCGGGCCTGCTCGTGCTCTCGGAGAGCTGGGAGGTCGAGTCGGCGACGCCGGGCGTCGAGCGCTGGCTGTCCGAGCTGCCCGACGGCGACTGGGCCGCGGGCCGGCTGCCGTCGGCCGTTCACGCCGTCGCCGGGCGCGCCCTGCGGACCGCCGATCATCCCGGCGAGCCCGCGGAGATCGCCGTCTCGCGCGTCCTGTCGCGGTCGGGCACGTGGGTCGTGCTCCACGGCGCGGCGCTGCTCGCGCCGGGGTCGCGGCGCGTGGCCGTCATCGTCGAGCCGGCCCATCCGGCGCGGATCACGCCGCTGCTCATGTCGGCCTACGGTCTGAGCGCCCGCGAGCAGGACGTCACGCGGCTGGTCCTGCAGGGTGAATCGACGGCGGGCATCGCCACGCAGCTGTTCGTCTCGCCGCACACCGTGCAGCAGCACCTCAAGAGCGTCTTCGAGAAGACGGGCGTGCGCAGCCGCCGCGAGCTCGTCGGGAAGGTCTTCTTCTCGCACTACGACCCGCGCGTGCGCGACAACGAACGGCGCGCGATGACCGACCAGCCGCTGCGCGGCGGCCCGTTCCCGGCCTGAGGGCGAGTGGCGCTTTCCTCCGGCCGCGCCGGACCGCCCGCGAAGAACCGAAAGGCGCCGCCGCCTACCGCTGCCGCGCCGGGCGCGCTGCGTACGCGCGCCGGCCGACCTCGGGATCGAGGCCGAAGGCCTCCGCGTAGCGCTCGTGCAGCTGCGGCCAGCGCTCGAGCGACGCGCGCTCGCCGATCGGCTCGCCGGCGACCTGCGCGGCGAGACGGTCGAGGCAGAGCTCCCAGCCCGCGGCGGTCTGGGCCGCGCGCGACAGGTCGCCGAACGCGTGGGTGAACGTCAGCAGGCAGCCGTCGCCGTCGGGCGTCAGCTCGAAGCGCAGGACGTCCTCGCCCCACGAGAAGGCCAGCAGCCGGGGCGGGTCGAGCTCGACGATCCGGCCGCTGCCGCCGGCGTCGCCCTCGACGACGAACGCGGCGCCCGCCTCGAGCGTGAAGTTCGGCACGCCGGGAAACCAGTTGCGCAGGTCCTCGGGGTCGGTGATCGCGCGCCAGACGCGCGCGACGGGGTGGGGCAGGCGGCGCTCGAAGCGCAGGACGGGCGGGGTCCGCGTCGCGTCGAGGCGCCCGTTCATCGCGGGTGCTCCTCCAGATGTCGTTCGAGGGCGTCCAGGCGCTCGGACCAGAGCGCGCGATAGGGCTCGAGCCACGCGTCGACCTCGGCGAGCGGCACGGCGCGCAGGCCGTACCAGCGCGTGCGGCCGTCGGGGCGCACCGCGACGAGACCGGCCTGGCGCAGGACGCGCAGATGCTTGGAGACGCCCGGCTGGCTGATCTGCAGCCGTGCCACGAGGTCGCCGACCGAGCGCTCCCCGTCGCGCAGCAGGTCGAGGATCTGCCGGCGGTGGGGCTCGGCCAGTGCCGCGTACGCCGTCATCGCCTCCATATTACCAGACGGTTATATAAGCTGCCAGAGCGGATGCACAGACCGGGCTCTTGCGGTCGATAACGCACAGATGGTTCAGGGAGCCCCCGGCGCGTTGGTCTAGAGTTGGCCATACAGGCATGGCGGTGAACACGACAGTTCAGGTGACGCTCCCCGCGATGGGCGAGTCGGTGCGCGAGGGCACGGTGCTCGAATGGCACAAGCGCGAGGGCGACCTCGTCGCCGCCGACGAGACGATCGTCGAGATCTCGACGGACAAGGTCGACGCCGAGGTGCCCACGCCGGTCGCCGGCACGCTGCTGAAGATCTTCGCCGCCGTGGGCGACACCGTCGCAGTCGGCGCCGTGCTCGCCGAGATCGCGCCCGGCAACGGCGCCGCCGCCGCCGCGCCCGGCAACGGCGCCGCCGCCCCCGCGCCCGACGACGCCGAGCCGGCCGCGGCCGCGGCCGCGGCCGACGGCGACGGCGCGCCCGCCCCGGTGATCATCGACATCGTCACGCCCGGCGGCGGCG
>DATJEE010000045.1:0-3018 GCA_035496995.1 Solirubrobacteraceae bacterium
GACGAGCCAGCGGGCGCCGCCGACGAACGCGGCGCCGATGAGCGCCGCGCCCGTCGCGATGACGAGGCCGGCGACGACGGTGCCGCCGCCGAGGCCGCTGGCGATGAAGCTGCCGACGGCGAGGGCGGCGCAGGCGGCGAGGAGCACGACGCCGAACAGCGCGCGCCGGGCGATGTCGGCAGGGGTCCCGCCGCTCGGGCGGCGGCCGGAGGAGATCCAGTAGACGGCAAGACCGGCGATCGCGAGGAAGCCGATCGGCACGATCAGGCCGTCGGCGCCGAAGCCGGCGAAGAAGCCGAGGCTCGAGCCGACGATGACGGCGACGATCGCGACACCGGCCACGAGGTAGCGGTCGCGCTTGCTCGTGGGGGACTCCGGCACCTCACCGTCGGTGGGAACGAGCACCAGTGCCGCGGCGTACACGACGAGGCCGGTGCCGGCGAGCGTCGCGAGCACGACGAGGCCGATGCGGACGATCGTCGAGTCGATGCCGAAGTAGCGGCCGAGGCCGCCCGCGACGCCCCCGATGACGCGGTCGGTGCTCGAGCGCTCGAAGCGCCGCGGGGTGGGGTCGGGTGGCGGGGGCGGGGCGGGGATGTCGGAGGTCGTGGTCATGGAACGCAGTCTCGGCTCGGGACGCCCGCCTGCCTATCGGGAATGACCCCTAGGGGCGACCCCTCGCACGACCTGGGGCCGGTCTTGCCAGGAACCGTGCGGTTCCTGGCGGGACCGACCCTAGACTCGCTTGGAAGATGCCGGCCGACGACCTGCTCGAGCGCGTCCGCGCGACCGGCCTGCTGCCGGCCGGCGGGGACGTCGTCGTCCTGCTCTCCGGCGGGCGCGACTCGGTCTGCCTGCTCGACGTCGCCGTGCGCCTCGCCGGCTCGGAGGCCGTCGCGGCGCTGCACGTCAACTACGGCCTGCGCGACGCCGCCGGGGCCGACGAGCGCCACTGCCGCGCGCTCTGCGACGAGCTCGGCGTGGGCCTCGAGGTCCATACCGCGCGGCGGCCCGAGGACGCCGGAAACCTCCAGGCCTGGGCGCGCGACGTGCGCCTCGGCACCGGTGCCGCGCTCGCCGTCGGCCGCGGCGCGCGCCTGGCCACGGGCCACACCGCCAGCGACCAGGCCGAGACCGTCCTCTACCGCCTCGCGGCGTCGCCCGGGCGCCGGGCACTGCTGGGGATGTCCGAGCGCGACGGGCTGCTCGTCCGCCCGCTCCTGCGGTTCACGCGCGCGCAGACGGCCGCGCACTGCATCGCGCGCGGGCTCGCCTGGCGCGAGGACGCCTCCAACGACGACCGCGCGTACGCCCGCAACCGCGTGCGCGCCGAGTTGCTGCCGGCGCTGCGCGGGCTGCATCCCGCCGCCGAGGCCAACGTCGTGCGCACGGCCGAGCTCCTGCGCGACGAGGCCGCGGTGCTCGACGAGGTCGTCGCGACGGCGCTCGCGGGGCGCGACCGGATCGCCGTCGCGCACCTCGCGGCGCTGCCGCCGGCGCTCGCGCGGCTCGTCCTGCGCCGTCTCGCCGAGGATGCGGCGGGCCGCCTGTGCGCGCGCGCACCCGGGCGCCTCGGCGACGTCCTGGCGCTCGGCGACGGCGCGCTGGACCTCGGCGACGGCGCCCGTGCGGTCGTGCAGGACGGCATCATGCGCGTCGAGCGCACCCCCGCGGGTCCTGCCGCCCCCGCGCGCGCCTAGTATCCCCGGCGGATGCGCGACGCCTTCGTAGGAGAGATCCTCGTCCAGCCCGATGACCTCTCCCGGCGCGTACGCGAGCTCGGAGCGCAGATCACGGCCGACTACGCGGGCCGCGACCTCCTGCTCGTGGGGGTCCTCAAGGGCGCCGTCTTCTTCCTCTCGGACCTCATGCGCCACATCGCCGTGCCCTGCGAGGTCGACTTCATGGCCGTCGCGAGCTACGGCTCGGCGACCGACTCCTCCGGCGTCGTGCGGATCCTCAAGGACCTCGACGTCGCGCTCGAGGAGCGCCACGTGCTGATCGTCGAGGACATCGTCGACTCCGGCCTCACGCTGCAATATCTCCTGCGCAACCTCGGCGCGCGCAACCCGGCCTCGATCGAGGTCTGCGCGCTGCTGACCAAGCCCGACCGCCGCGAGGTCGAACTCGAGCCCCGCTACGTCGGCTTCGAGATCCCGAACCGCTTCGTCGTCGGCTACGGCCTGGATTACGCCGAGCGCTACCGCAACCTCCCGTACGTCGCGGTGCTCGAAGAAAGCGGCTGATCGGAGCCTCCCCGGCGCCCAGCGGCAGGGCGCCGGGCCCCTGCACGATCGGCCAGGATGGTCGATCACCCCTGCTACGCTGGGCCATCGTGACCGACCGAGGTGCATGCCGATGAGTCGCTTCTCCAAGAGCGCGATGTTCCCGATCCTGATCGTGGTCATCCTGGCGTTCTTCGCCCAGCAGCTCATCTCGAGCCCGAACAAGAAGAAGGACCCCGGCTTCGGCACCTTCACGTCGCAGCTCAACAGCGGGCAGATCAAGTCCGTCGAGATGCGCAACCGCAGCAACGAGCTGCTCGTCACGCTCAAGGACAAGAGCCAGTACGACATCGGCTTCGCGAGCGCCTACGGCGACGAGCTCACCAACCAGCTGCTCAAGGCCGAGCAGGCCGGCAAGATCCAGCAGTTCGACATCAAGGGCACCCGGACGAACGGGTGGATCTCGATGCTCACGTACGTCCTGCCGTTCCTGCTCTTCATCGGCTTCTGGATCTTCCTCATGAACCAGATGCAGGGCGGCGGCTCGAAGGTCATGTCGTTCGGCAAGTCGCGCGCGAAGCGCATGTCGGTCGACTCGCCGAAGATCACGTTCCGTGACGTCGCGGGCGCCGACGAGGCTGTCGAGGAGCTCCACGAGATCAAGGAGTTCCTCGAGAACCCGAAGAAGTTCCAGGCGCTCGGCGCGCGGATCCCGAAGGGCGTGCTGCTCTTCGGACCCCCGGGCACCGGCAAGACGCTGCTCGCCCGCGCCGTCGCCGGCGAGGCCGGCGTG
>DATJEE010000046.1:0-7488 GCA_035496995.1 Solirubrobacteraceae bacterium
AGGTCGCGACGATGGCTGGTGGCACTCTGCGTCGCGGGAGGGCTTGCGGCACCGACGAGCGCCGGCGCGATCACGTCGGCCGAGTGCGACGCGCAGGTCAACGACACGCCGGCGAAGCTCCTGCCCTGTGTCCAGCAGGACGATCTCTGGGCGCACATGCAGGCGTTCCAGAACATCGCCGATGCCAACCTGGGCCCTGACGGCCACGCGTCGCGCAACTCCGGCGAGCCCGGCTACCGGGCGTCGGTCGACTACGTCGCCGACAAGATGCGGGCTGCCGGATACGACGTCACGATCCAGCCCTACAGGTTCACCTACACCTCGTTCGTCGGAACGCCGGCGTTGAGCGAGACCTCACCGACGCCTCATGACTTCACGCTGATCGACGAGTGGGATCCGGCCACGAGCAACGGGACGGCCGACGCCGACATCAAGCCGGCCGGCGGCATCGTCCTGCCCGCCACCCCGACCCCCACCTCGGCGAGCGGGTGCAGCCCGGGCGACTTCACCGACTTCACGGGCAAGATCGCGCTTATCCAGCGCGGCACGTGCAACTTCGGCGTGAAGGTGCTCAACGCCACGGCCGCGGGCGCAGTGGGCGTGATCATCTTCAACGAGGGCAACCCCGGCCGCACCGCCGTGCTGAGCGGCAGCATGGTGGACGCCAACGGCAACCCGTTCGTCCCGACGATCCCGGTGGCGTTCACGTCCACCGCCATCGGCCAGCAGCTCCTCGACGAATACACCGCCGGGAGGCCACCGCACATGCACCTCGCCGTGCAGGTCATCGTCGATCCCAATCGCGAGGACTGGAACGTCATCGCCGAGTCCAAGGGCGGCGACAAGAACCACGTCCTCGTCGTCGACGCGCACCTGGACGCGATCTTCGGGGCGGGCATGCTCGACAACGCGTCGGGCTCCGCGACGATCCTGAACATCGCCGAGAAGATGAAGAACGTCACCCCGCGCAACAAGCTGCGGTTCATCTGGTTCGGGGGCGAGGAGCTGGGTCTCCTGGGCTCGGCGTTCTACGTCAACAACCTCAGTTCCAACGAGGCCAACCACATCGGCTACGACCTCGATGCGGATGTGACGGCGACGCCGAACTACCTGATCGGCGTCCTTGACCCGGCGGCGCCCGACCTTTTCGGCCGCACCGTCACGGCGACGTTCCCCAACCGCGTCTACAAGGCCTCGACGATCGCGCGCGATCAGGGCGTCGAGTACCTCGACGCGATCGGCAAGAACCACGAGTTCCTGTCACCGGTCGGAACCGACGCGTTCAGCTTCAACCAGATCGGTATCCCGGCCAGCGGTGTGCTGACCGGCCAGGACTGCTGCAAGGTCCAAGGGGAAGTCGACCTGTTCGGCGGTCAGCTCGGCAACTACGAGGGCAATCTCGGGACGTCCGACGGAGGCTGCGTCGACAACCCGTTCCGGTGGTGCGACAACCTGAGCAACAACGATCCCGTCGTGATGACGTTCATCTCGAGGGCGTTCGCCAACATGGTCGTGCAGATGGCATTCGACACGAAGATCATGTCGGCGAGCAACAACACCGTGACCAAGACGAAGCTGCCGGCGGCTTCGACCACGCGAACACGCGCGACGAAGTAGCGCCGATCGTGGCGCCGGGCACAGGGTGTCCGGCGCCACGACGCCCGCCTGATCGGTCTCCCGTGACGCTGTCGTTAGCGACACGTGACGGCTCCGTGAGCGGTCGCCCGGACGCTGCCGGTGTGGATCACCGCGGCCTCGAGATTCGCCGAGTCGGGTTGGTGCTTGCCTTCGTCCTGCTGACCATGAGTGCCGTGGCGCCGCGCGCGGGCTCGACCGTCTCGCAGCGGGAGGGCGTTGCCACTGCCGGTGCGACGCGGGATCGTGGCCCTGCCAGGGTGGTCGACGTGGCTCCGGACGCCTTTGACTGGAACGACGGGCTCGTCGGCGGCGCGGTCGCACTCGGGCTCGTGCTGATCCTGATCGGTGGCGAGGCGGCGTGGTCGCGCCGGGTCAGCGGATCGCGGTCGCGGGCGGAGCGATGACGCGGTCGACCGCGGCGCCTTCGAAGTGCTCGACGTCGCTGACCCCGTCGCGGCGACGGACGCGAAGGATCGTCACCGCCGGTGCCACGAGATCGCCGTTGTGGTCGAACCGCAGCGGGCCGATGATGCTGTCGTCCAGTCGCGTCGACAGCGGTGCGCGCGAGACCGAGGCGCGGCTGCCGTCCGAGCGGGCGATCGCGGCGAGGAGTGCCTCGGTCGCAGCCGCCGAGTACACCGCCGTCCCACTGACCGGGATGCTCGCCTGGGTGGCGCCGAACTCGCGCACGAACCGGCGGCCGCGGGATCCGAGGCGCTCGTTGGGCAGGCCGGGCAGGCTGATGTACATGCCGCTCGCCGCACCGCGGGATTCGTCGAACAGGAAGTCGACGGGACCGAACGCGTCGGGCGCGATCAGCGGGAAGCCAGAGCCGAGCCGGGCGCGCAGCGCGCGCGTCAACGGCCCGCCGTTTGCTCCGGCGAACCCGGCGAGGAAGACGCCGTCGGGACGGGCGCGCGCGACGCGCTCGACGAGCGCCGGGAACCCCGATCCGCCCAGGTCCCATCCTGCCGAGCCGGCGAGGCCGAGCCCGATCGTCCGCGCCGTGCTCCGGAAATGACGGGCCATCCCCTGTCCGTAGGGCTCGCCGGTGTTCAGGACGTAGACACGACGTAGCCCGAGCTGGCGGGCAAGCAGCGCGTCGGCGGCCGCCTGTGCGTCGTCTGGCGGGTACACCCGCGCGTAGTTGCGCACGCCGTTGGGGTAGAGGCGTCGGAGTGTCCCGCGCGGTTCGGCGGGGTCGGGCTTGGTCAGAGCGATCTGCGAGTTCGCCGGCGAGATCATCGCCATGGGGCCGCCGGGGGCGCGGCTGGCGATCGGGATCTCGGCCATCGCGCAGCTCGAGTTGAACGGGCCGACGACGCCGAGCACCGCCGGGTTCGCGGCGTACGCTCGGGCGTTGGCGGAACACTTGCGCTCGTCGGACACGCCCGAACTCGCGGTCGAGGCGTCACACGACTGGTACCCGAGCCGGTAGCGGCCGGCGCGGAACCGGTGCTGGCGCAGCACGAACGCGACAGCGTTGGCGGCCGGCTGCGTGCCGAGCGGCGCGCTCTGCAGCGGGAAGTCGGAGGCGATCAGGTAGTCGGGCGGGGAACCTGTGCCGGTGAGCACACGGCCGCAGCCGCGCGCTGGCAGTGCTGTGGGCCCGCCGCTCGCCGCCGTGACAGCCGCGGGCACCGCTGCGCCGGGGCCGGAGAGCGTGACCCACACCGCGCCGGCCCCGACGGCGACGTCGCGCGGCGTGTTGCCGACGGCGACCGTCGCGGCGACCGCGTTGCGGCGGGGGTCGACGCGGACCAGCGTTCCGCGCAGGCTGTTGGTCACCCACACGGCGTTACCGTCCACCGCGACAGCGTCGACGCCGCTGCCCACGTCGACCGTGCGGCTGATGACCGTCGGTCCCGCATCGACGCGCCAAAGCGTTCCGTCGGAGGCGTCCGCGACCCACGCCGTGCCGCCCGCGGCGGCGATCGCGTCAAGACGGCTGGCCTGGAGCGCAACGCGCCTGCGCACCGTGGCCGTGCGCGCGTTGACCTGCACGACGGTCGCGCCCTCGGTCGCTATTGCCCAGATGAAGGGTCCGTCGCTCGCGATCGCGCGTGCCCTGAGGCCCTTGACTGTCGCCGTAACCCTGCCGCTGCGCGCGTCGACGCGCGACAGTTGCCCACCGCCGTTCAGCGTCCACACGGACCCTCGGTGCACCACGATCTGACCCGGACCGCTGTCGGGGCCCTGTGACCGCGGCGCCGGGAGATCGATCTGCGCGCGAACCGTCTGGGTGTCCGGGTCGACGCGCAGCAGGCGGCTGTTGGAGACGCCGACCTCCTGGGGGCCGGTCGTCCCCGACCCCACCCACAACGCCCCGGCGCCGGTTGCGAGGTCCGTCGGCACCGCTCCGACCCCGAAGACATGGACGCTCTTCGTGCGGGCGTCGACCCGCGCGATCGTCTGGTCGTCGGCACTGAGCGCCCAGACCGCATCGGCGTCGGCGCTCACGCTGGTAGGTGTCGCGCCGAGCGGGATCGTGGCGATGATCCGGTTGCTGCCGGGATCGATCCCGGCGAGCGAGTCGCCGGCCACAGGAGGCAGTCGCGCGGTGTCCGAGCCCGAGCCGCCCGTGGCCACGAACACGGCGACCGCGGCGGCGATCAGCAACCCACCGCCCGCCATCAGCGCCCGCGGGTGTCGGCGCGCACGCGCGATCGTCGGCGATTGCAGTCGGGGCGCCCGCCGCGCGCTCGGACCGTCGAGCGCGGGGTCCTGGTCGAGAACGGCGCGTTCGAGCCGACGCAACTCGGGTCCGGGCTCGATCCCCAGCTCGTCGACGAGCGTCCGTCGCGCGTCGCCATAGACCTGCAGGGCGTCGGCCTGGCGGCCCGCCCGATAGAGCGCGAGCATCTGCTGCGCGCGCAGTCGCTCGCGCAGCGGGTGCTGGGAGACGAGCGTCTCGAGCTCGGCGGTGAGGTCGGCGGCCCGCCCGCACCCGAGGTCGGCGTCGATGCGATCCTTGAGCGTCGCGAGCCGCCGATCCTCCAGGCGTGACGCCTCGCTCTGGAGCGCGGCCTCGTAGGCGAGATCGGCGAGCGCCGGGCCGCGCCAGAGGGCGAGCGCTTCGTGCAGGAGCGTTGCCGCGTCCTCGACGTCGCCGCGCGCCGATGCGGCGCGTCCGCGTTGCGCAAGGTCCTCGAATCGCTGCGCGTCGAGGTCCCCGTCGGCGACCCGCACGAGGTAGCCGGCGCCCTGCGTGACGACCGTCCCGTCGCCGAGGGTCTTGCGCAACCCGGAGACGAGGTTGTGGAGGCTGCTCGCGGCGGTCGGTGGCGGTGACTCCCCCCAGAGCGCATCGATCAGGCGCTCGCGCGTGATCGCCTCGTTGGACCGCAACAGGAGGATCGCGAGGAGCACCCGCTGGCGCCCCTGCGCGAGCGGCACCACGTTGGCGCCGTCGCGGACCTCCAGCGGGCCGAGGATGAAGTAGCGCATCGCGGGTCGCGAGCGACCGTACCAGCGGTCTCACGTCGTCGTGCCGGACGTGATGTGAGCCGTTCGTGAGCACGCGTGAGCCCGCTGTGACCCCGGGCCTGCAGCCTGCGATCCGTCCACACGATCCAGGGAGGCACCATGACATCCACCGCCACACGCGTGCTCGTCGCCTGCGCGGTTCTACTGTGCGCAACCGTGAGTGCCCAGGCCGAGCCGGCCACCCACGACGCGTTCTCGGACGTCGAGATCGTGGGCCCGGAGACGATCACCGACCTGCCGTGCTTCGAAGGGCGAGCGTTCACGATCAGCGGCACCGTCGCGACGGCGTGGCGCATCACGCAGCAGACGACCGGCCTGGGGTTCCACTTCGCCGAGACCGAGACGTTCGACATGACGATCGTCCCGAACGACGGCGTCGGGCCGACCTACGTCGAGCACGGCGTCGAGCGCACGTCGTTCAACGCCGATGAGCACAACACCGTGTTCAACCTCACGATCCCGTTCCACGACACGTTCGTCGCCTACGACGCCGCCGGAAGACGGGTTCCCGGGCAGACGATCCGCATCCAGGGCGTGACGCGCATGCTGGTCGAGGACAAGGACGCAATTCCGGGGAGCGGTGCACGGGTCAAGGTGGATTTCCAGCGCGAGCGGCTGGACTGCGCCTGAAATCGCCGAGGAGATCCGCCATCTTCGGGCACGCCGCGCGCCCGGGCGTGCCCGAGATGACCGTCAGTCGAGCAGCGAGGCGATGCGCTGCGCGGCGCGTCGTGCGCCGCCGGTCTCGACCGGCAGGTAGTCGACCTCGCGCCCGATCTCGTCGGCGATGGCCGCGGCGATGATCTCGGGCGTGGACTCGTCGAAGTCCATCCGCCTGCCGGCGCGGTAGCGGTCGAGCCGGTGGCCGACGTGGAACTGCTGCTCGAAGTGATGACGCAGCGGGAAGTACAGAAACGGCCGCCGTGCGGCGGTCAGCTCCATGGCGGTCGTCAACCCGCCCTGGACGACGGCGAGGTCGCATGCGGCGAGGTTGCGGTACAGGTCGTGGACGTAGGCCCGCACCTCCAGGCCATCGGTCGGCTCACCGAGGGTCGCCGGGTCGATGCGCGGCCCGGCGACGACGATCATGCGCAACTCGGGGACGAGCCGCCTCGCCGCCGGGAACGCCGCGATGACCCTCCGCAGCAGGTCTGCGCCGACGCCGGAGCCCCCCACGGCGACGACGCACACCCGCTCATGCGGCTGGTAGCCGAGCTCCGCGCGCAGGCGCTCGTGGTCGCCCATCGCGTCGGCGTCGAACCCGGTGATGTAGCCGGCGAAGTCGAAGTTGCGCTCGGTCCAGTGGCGGATCCCCGGCAGCCCGCTTCCGAGCGTGCCGGGGACGATGTCGCCCGGGTTGCCGACGAAGATCGCGCGGTCGCGCACGCCGGGGTGGTCGCGGATGTGCTCGACCATCTCGGCGTTGTAGTCGGTCGTCACGAAGCGCTCGCGCTCGCCGCCGTCGGGCATCGGAAGCCAGCCCACGAAGTCCGTCATCCACGCGAAGGGCGCGCGCTTGCGACCCGGATTCTCGTGCAGGTGGTAGTCGAGCTCCCAGGCCTCGTCGCCGATCCAGAGGTCGTAGCGCTGCTCGCGCACGACATCGTCGAAGACCATGTAGTTCGCGGTCAGGATCTCGTCCATCCGCCGCAGCGCCTGGAAGCAGTGCAGGTCATGCTCGGCGGACTCCGATTCGATGTGCGCCGACTCGCTAGCCAGCAGGGCGCTGGACGGGTGGACGCGCTCCCCCTCCGCCTCGAGCACGTGCGTGACCGGATCCTGGGCCAGCCAGTCGATCTGCAGATCCGGGACCAGAATCCTCAGCTCACGCGCGATCGCGACGTCGCGCCGCGCGTGGCCGAGCCCGATCGGCGAGGAGACGTAGAGCGCGCGGGGACGGCCGTCGGCGCGGTGGACGGTCGGGTCGCGGCGGAACGTCGGATCGGCGAACTCGCGCAGCGCGAGATTGACGGCGACGGGATGACGACTCTCAGGGACGTGATCGGCGCCGGCGATCGCGACGAGGCTGCCGCTCGTCGCCTTGGCGAGCGCCCTGGCGTCGGCGTGGGGCGTGATCTTGTCCTTCGTGCCGCTGATCACGACCACGGGGCACCGCACGCGGTGCGCGAGCGCGAGCTGGTCGCGACGCGTGAGGCGCGTGGCGTTGTCGGCCAGCACCGTGCGGATCAGCGTCTCGGCGTCGGTCTGCATGCCCCAGCCGGAGACGTCGTCGTAGAGCTTGGTCGTGTGGTCCTCGCTCGTCGCCGTCGCGGCGAACCACTCGACGAAGTCGCGGAAGTCCCGGCGCCAGTGCGCCGCGTTGAACTTCAGCCAGCCGCGCGCGATCGGCGGCGGGCGCATCAT